>CAYIIH010000048.1:15429-30908 GCA_964363225.1 uncultured Verrucomicrobiota bacterium
TTGCGTAACTCCAATCCAGCAGCCGACAAGAATGTCGGCGCTCCTGAAACCACCAGCCTCAGCTACGACGCGCGCGGTTTCCTCACCGGCGTCGCCTACCCGGACGGCAAAGGCTTCACCTTTGAGTACAACGCCGCTGGCCGCCGCATCCGTCGCGTAGGCCACGACGGCTACGCGCTCAATTACGGATACGACTCTGCGGGCCGCTTGGAAACTCTGACCGACGGCGCGGGCCATGAACTGGTCCGCTACGCTTACGACTCGGCCGGCCGTCTCGTCCGCGAAACCAAAGGCAACGGCACGTTCACCACCTACAGCCACGACCTGGCCGGGCAAATCGTAGCGCTCACGAACTATGGCCCCGCCAGTGTCTCGGCCGGCAATCCCCAAGCCGACAAGAATGTCGGCGCTCCAGGAGCGCAAGGAGCGCCGACATTCTTGTCGGCCCCCGTGCAATCGTTCTTCAACTACACTTACGACGCCAAGGGAAATCGCCGCTCGATGACCACGGCGACGGGTGTGACGAGCTACGAATACGACGCGCTGAATCAACTGACGGGCGTCACGTATCCCGGCGGTCGCCACGTCACCTACGCCTACGATGCCGCCGGCAACCGAACAGTCGTGAATGACACAGGCGCGAACACCATCTACACCGCCAACAACCTGAACCAATACACCCAGGTCGGCGCGACCACGTTCGGCTACGATGCCGACGGGAACCTCGTCCACCGCACCGACGCCACGGGCATCACGACTTACGAATACGACGCCGAGAACCGGCTGGTGCGCGTCGTCACGCCCACGAACGGCGTCTGGCAATACACCTACGACGCTCTGGGGAATCGGACGGCGGTGGCGCACGACGGCGTGACTAGCCGCTACCTGCACGACCCCATCGGCCTCGTGGACGTGGCGGCGGAATACGATGCCGCCGGTTCGCTCGTAGCCCGCTACGACCACGCGCTGGGCCTGGTGGCGCGAAGCGACGCCGCTGGCAACGCAGCCTTCTACTCCTTCGATGCGCTCGGAAACACCCGCGAGTTGATCGGAGATGCTGGCTCGCTTCTGAATTCGTATGATTACGACGCGTTCGGTGCGGCAACGCTGGTGAACGAGACGGTGGCGAACGGGTTCCAGTTCGTGGGGAGGTTTGGCGTAGATCACGACCAGACGGGTATGCACTTTATGCGGGCGCGATATTACCACCCGAATGTCGGTAGATTCGGAAACATCGACCCAATTCGGTTCTTGGGCGGGTTTAACGTGTATCAATACGCCAAGAACAATCCTCTGCTTTTGATTGATCCGTTGGGATTGGACGATTTCTCGGACATGTTCCCTACCTTCGGCAGTCCGGCGGCTGATGAATACTTTCAGCGTGAGTTAAGAGCCTATGAGCAAGGATTCCAAGCCACCCTCACTTCTGTCGGCGATTTCTTCGGAAACATCGAATTATTCACGCCTAAATCTTTTGGTGAAGGGCCGGGCTTCGGAGGTGGATTAACGCTTGGTGTTTCTTACGGTGTTGGATACGGCGTCGGAATTGGCGCGGGCGTGGTCAATGGCATTCCGACACCGATCAAACCAGGTTTCGGTGCCGAGGTCTTCGCTGGTCTTGAACTCGGTGGGGGTTACGGTGGTTTCCAAGGGGTATGCATTGTGTGCTGGTCTCCACCGACCCCACCAACCGACCCGGCTGGCGGTGACGTGGATGTCCCTGTCGTCCGCCCCATTGACCCCAACGACAAAGTCGCACCTGCTGGTGTCGGCCCGAACCGGGTTATCCCTTCGACCGAGGCCATCGAATATATGATTCGTTTCGAGAACCGCACGAATGCCAGCGCACCGGTGCAAGAGTTGGTGGTAGTGGATTACCTCGATGCGAATCTCGACTGGACCACGCTCCAGTTTGGCGACATCGCTTACGGCGATCGGCTGATGAACGTTCCTGCGGACGCGCTGCAATATTCCATTCGCGACCTGCCGCCGACCAATTCGCCGGCCGTCATCGGCGTGACCGAAGGCCCAATGGCCGTGGATATGAGCGTGATGTTCAACCCGCAAACGGGCCGCGTGGAGTGGCGATTGAAGGCCATTGACTCCAAGACCGGCCTGCCGCCGGCGGACGCCCTGGCCGGCCTCCTGCCGCCGCACGCCGACGCGCTTTACCGCAACGGCCACGTATCCTTCTCCGTGAAGCCGAGAACCGACGCCCCGCTCGGCACCGTCATCACCAACCGCGCCACCATCGTCTTCGACACCGAGGATCCAATTGACACGCCGCCGGTCTGGAACACGCTGGGCGACACTGGCGGCGGTCGGGTTACGGCCATGTCTTACCTGCCCGCCGCTGCCTTGGCCAGCCCGCAAACCGTAGCCAGCGCTCAAAGAGTCACGGCAGCCTTCAGCCCTGTGATCTTCACGGCTACTGGCGACCAGATGCCACGGCTGACCATAAAACAGCTCGGCAACGCAGTTGAACTTTCCTGGCCAGCTTCGGCGGCAGACTTCACGATTGAAACAACCGACAGTCAGGCTTCCCAGATTCAGTGGGTAGAATTGACCAACTCAGCAGTGGTGGTTGGCGGCCAGAATACGATCACAGTGTCGCCCTCTGACTCCACTCGGTTCTATCGGTTGAGGAAGAAATAGGATGCTGGACAGTTGGTGGCAGGCACGATTGCTGAACCGGACATGCCATGCTCCACAGGGCGGAATTCCGGTGCCATGCTGGCGAAAGTCGCCGTTGCTCTTGCTTGCGGGCGCCAGTATAGTCCCGGCATGATCACAACTGAAACTATCCCGCACATCCGTCGAGATGCCAACGGCGTGGCGTGGATCGACGACACGAATGTGAAAGTGGTCGAGGTGGTGCTGGACCAGATCGCGTATGGCCATAGCCCCGAAGAAATCCATTTTCAGCATCCGCATCTATCGCTGGCCCAAGTGCATGCAGCACTGGCCTTTTATTACGACCATCAGGCGGACCTCGAGGCGGACATCGCGCGGCGATATGAAATGGCAGAGGTCTTGCGCGCACAGGCAAAGGCTTCACCTCTGCAGCAGCGGTTCCAGGGGCTGGCCAGAAAGCCGTGAGCCTGCCGCTCTACATGGACGTTCATGTGCATCGGGCCATCACCAACGGTCTGCGGCTGCGCGCGGCGGAGGTCCTCACGGCACAGGAGGATGGCGCAGGCGAGTTTCATCCCGCAAAATCAAACTGAGTCAAACTGAAGGATCAGCAAATGAAAGAAACATCTGACTTAAACCGCCGGGAGTTCTTAAGACAATCCAGCGTTGCCACGGCTGCGGTCGGCGCCGGCCTGGCCGTCGCGCCTGCCGTCCTTGGCGCACCAAGCCCAAATGACAGAATCCGCATCGGCTGGATCGGCACCGGGGGGCGCGGCAGCCATCTCATGAGCCTGGCCATGCAAAATCCGGACGTGCAAATTACCGCCGTGTGCGATCCCTCCGATGACCGCCTGAAGCGCGCCCTCGAACTTACGGATCAAAAGGCCAAACCTTACAAAGACTTCCGGCAGGTCCTGGAGCGTCAGGACATCGACGCCGTCTTCATCACTTCTCCCGATCATTGGCATTGCACGCAAACCATCGCCGCCTGCGAGGCGGGCAAGGACGTTTATGTGGAAAAGCCGATCAGCCACAACATCGCCGAAGGCCGCGCCGCCGTGAATGCCGCCCAGAAGCACAATCGCATCGTGCAGGTCGGCACTCAACAATTAAGCGGCCAGCACTACGCTGCGTCCAAGGAGATCATTCGCTCCGGCGCGCTCGGCAAAATCACCCGCGTCCGCGTCTGGAATGTCTGGAATGAAACGCCCCAAGGCATCGGCAACCCGCCGGATGAAACCGCGCCGCCCGGCCTGGATTACGACTTGTGGCTCGGCCCGGCCCCCAAGCGCCCCTACAATCGCAATCGCTTTTCCACGCCGGGCTACTGGTACATGTGGGATTATTCGGGCGGCTACATGCTGGCCTGGACCATTCATCACGTTGATACGGCACATTGGACCTTGGGATTGGGCGCGCCCAGACTGGTCATGTCGGTCGGCGGCAAGTATGCCTTGGAAGATAACCGCGATGCGCCCGACACGCAGGACGCGCTCATTGACTACGGGAATCTTTATATCCAAGCCACAGTTTATCACAGCAACGCCCGGCCGATTGAAGGCACCGACTATGGCATTGCCTATTACGGGACCAACGGCACGTTGCGCATCACGCGCGGGGGCTTTGATGTCTTTCCCGAAGGCGGACCCGGCTCCGAGAAAACCAAAGCCATCCAGCATGGCGGGTCGGCCCAGGAAGAGCCGCACATCCGCAATTTCCTGGACTGCGTCAAATCCCGAAAGCAACCGCAAGCGCCGTTGGCCGCCGGGCATTTGACCACCAATCCGCTGCACTTGGCCAACATGAGCTTGAGAACCGGCCGGGCCATGCATTGGGACGCGGCGAACGAATTGGTCATCGGCGACGAAGAAGCCAACCGCCGCTTCCTCTGCCGCGCATACCGCAAGCCGTGGGGCGAATACGTGAAGCGGTATCTCTCGCCGGAGCATGCGAAGTATTTCACGGAAGCGTAGCGAGGGCAACTCAGCCGCATTTTAGCGTAGCGACGCCGTGCTGTAGCGCAGATTTCCAATCTGCTGTGTCGCGGGTTTCCAACCCGCAGGCGCTTGGCACGATCCTGCGCTCCACAAATGGCCACGCTCTGCCGATTGGAAATCGGCGATACACCACGTTGGAAACCTGCGCTACGTTCGAAGGCGCGCTAAACAGACACGGACGCCGAAGACTGCGGGCGCGACGCCCGCGTTCCCCTTCTTATTTGGCCAGCGTTGGCGCCGGGCGCTCTTCCTGGCCGGGTGTTTCGCTCGGCGCCTGGATTCGCCTCGATTTCCAGGGCAACCGGGCCGCCAGCCGGCGCCAGTGCAGCTTCCCAGCCAAATCATCCAGATACGAATAAGCCACCGGCGTCACGATCAACGTCAAGAGCAGCGAAAGCGTTTGTCCTCCAATGACCACCACGGCAATCGGCCGCCGTTCCTCGGCTCCGGGTCCGGTCCCCAAGGCCAGGGGCAGCATCCCGGCCACCAGCGCCAGTGTCGTCATGAGA
This sequence comes from uncultured Verrucomicrobiota bacterium, assembly GCA_964363225.1. GTDB lineage: Bacteria > Verrucomicrobiota > Verrucomicrobiia > Limisphaerales > CAYIIH01 > CAYIIH01. The sequence continues at coordinate 20,570 of CAYIIH010000048.1, forward strand.
ATCGGGCGCAAGCGGTCGCGGTTGGCCTGGAGAATGGCCGCCAGCCGTTCCAGGCCCTGGGCGCGCAGATTGTTCGTATGATCGATTTGCAGGATGGCGTTTTTCTTCACCACCCCGAACAGCACCAGCATGCCGAGCGCGGAATAAAGATTGAGCGTGTGGCCGGTGATCCAGAGCGAAAACAAGGCGAACGGTACGGACAACGGCAATGACCAGAGCATGGTGAACGGATGGACCAAACTCTCGAATTGCGAGGCGAGAATGATGTACATCAAAATGACCGACAACAAAAACGCCCAGATAAACTCGGTGAAAGTGCTTTCCAATTCGCGCGCTTTGCCCGAAACACGCGTGCTGTAGCCGGGCGGCAGGTTCATGGCCGCCGCCTCGGCCCGCAACGCCGCCAGACGATCCGCCAGCGCATAGCCGGGAGCAATGGCCGTGCGCAGGCTGACGGCGCGCTGCCGGTCCAGGCGGTCAATGCGCGAGGCCGTTAGCGCCGGCACGATCTGGACCAAGTTATCCAGCCGCACGAGTCCGCCCCCGGCGCGCGGCACATAGAGCCGCGCGATGGTGTTGGGATCATTCCGGTCGCCTGCGCTCAACCGCAGTTGCACGTCATAATCGTCATTGACCGAGGCATCCCGGAAGCGGGAGACCTTTTCATCCCCGCCCACCATGATGCGCAGAGCGGTGGCAATGTCGGCGGTATCGACGCCGAGCCGGGCGGCGCGTTCGCGGTCGATCTCCACGCGCAACTCCGGTTTATCCAGTTTCAAGGTCGTATCGGCGTCAAGCAGGCCAAGGTCCGGCGCTTTTTTGCGCAGTTGATCGGCCAGGGCCGCCAGCGTTTCCAGGTCGGGGCCCAGCAGCGAAAAATCAATGTCAAAGTTTGGGCCGCCCAGGTTGATCGTCTGCGGATTCCGCAGCGACGTCCGCAGGTCAGGGTATTTCTTGAGACGCCGCCGCACTTCCTGCATGACATCGCGTTGTGCGAAATTGCCCTGGAAGGCCCGCCACGGTTTCAATTGGAAGAGCCGCCGCCAGGAAAACGTCCGTTCCGCGTGCGGCGTCAGCCGCACGTAGAAGCGAGCGTTGTTCACGCTGCCCATGAATCCGCCGCCGCCCGCTGAAGTCAATACCAGCCGGATGCCGGGAATGGCCCGCAAATCGGCTTCCACACGCTGAGCGACGTCGTTCATCGCCGCGAGACTGGTTCCTTCCGGCGCCAAGACGCTGACGTCGAATTCGCCTTCATCCACGTTGCCGGGAATGTACTCCTGCTTGACCATTTGGTAGAGCGGGACGGCCGAAAGAATCGCCACTCCCGCCAGACCGGCAATCCACAGCCGGTGGCGCATGGCCAGCGCCAACAGGAAGGCATAAGTCCGGTCCAGCCGCGCGTAAAAGCCGCGCCGGGACCGCGGCGCGCCCTGCTCCGATGCATCGGCCGCATGCAGCAAACGGGCGCTCATCATCGGCGTCAACGTGAACGACACCAGCAAGCTGACCAGGACCGCCGCCGCGGCCGTGATCCCAAACTGGAAAAGAAAGCGTCCCGAGATGCTCGACATGAAGGAGACCGGCACGAAGATCACGACCAGGCTGAAGGTGGTCGCCATCACCGGCAGCGCGATCTCAGCCGTCGCCGCCCGGGCCGCTTCGAAAGGCGGCATTTTCTTTTCTTCCACGAAACGAAAAATGTTCTCCAGAACAACGATGGCATCGTCGATGACAATGCCGACCATGAGCACGAGCGCGAGCATGGTCACGCCGTTCAACGTGAAATCCAGCGCCCGCATCACGCCAAAGGTGGCGATGACCGACGTCGGGATGGCTACGGCTGCGATCAAAGTGGCCCGCACATTCCTCATGAAAGCCAGCACCACCACCGAGGCCAGGAGGCTGCCCAGGATCAAATGCTGGTTGATCTCATGCAGGGCTTCGTAAATGTAGCGCGACTGGTCCCGGATGACTTCCAGCTTCACATCGGCCGGCAATTGGGCTTGGACGGCGGCGAATCTGGCTTTCACCCCTTCAATGACCGCCACGGTGTTGGCCCCGGATTGCCGGCGAATTTCCAGCGTGACGGAAGGTACGCCGTTCAATCGCGCCACCGAACGTTGCTCTTTCGTGCCGTCTTCAGCCCAGCCCAAGTCGCGCACGCGCACGGGCGCGCCCTGGCGGGTGGCGACGACCAGGTCATTGAACGCTTTGGGTTCCGTAATGCGGCCCATCGTGCGCAGGGTGTGCTCGCGCAGGGGAGAGGTGACAAAGCCGCCCGGCACATTGGCGTTTTGGCGGCTGATCGCTTCCCGCACCTGGGTGATGGAAATCTGATAGGCCGCCAGCCGGTCGGCATCGATCCAGACACTGATGGCCCGCTCCAGCCCGCCGATGATCTCCACCTCGCCCACGCCCGCCGAGCGCTCCAATTGCACCTTGACGATTTTATCGGCGATCTCGGTCAGCTCCCGCAGCGACCGTTCGCCGGACAAGGCAATCGTCATGACGGGCGACAAATCATTGTCCGCTTTGGAAATGACCGGTGGGTCCGCTTCGCGCGGCAATTCCCGAATCACGGTCGCCACCCGGTCGCGGACATCTTGCGCCGCGGCGTCGATCTCTCGGTCGAGCTCGAAGGTGACGATGACGAGAGAAATGCCCGAGCCATTGACGGAACGCAATTCCTTGATCCCCTCGATGGTGTTGATGACCTCCTCGATGGGCTGGGAAATCTGGGCTTCGACTTCGGCGGGCGAGGCGCCGGGCAGGCGCGTGCTGACTCGCACGGTGGGCAGGTCAACCGACGGAAAACGATCCACGCCCAGCCGCAGGTAGCCGGCGGATCCCAGCACGACCAGGGCCAGGATCAGCATGGCCGCAAAGACCGGCCGCCGGATACAGATTTCCGCCAGCTTTCGCATTCAGGGTTTTGGAGTGACCATTTGTCCGGATTGCAGGTTGCCGGGATCGACCACCACCCAATCGCCGGCTTTGACGCCGGTGAGCACTTCCAGCCCGCTGGCCATGCGGCGCCCAATGGCCACCGGTTTCTCCATGGCTTTGCCGTTTTGCACGAGAAAGACCTTTTCGATTCCGGCAAAGGTCACCACCGTGCCGGCCGGCACCAGGACGGCTTTCCTGTTTTCATCGGTAATGATTTCGGCCCGGACGAATGCGCCTGGGCGGAGCGCGCCGGGATTGGGCACATCGGCTTCCACCAGCAAAATCCGGTTTTGTTCGTTGAGGGTCGGGCTGAGCCGTTTGATTTCGCCGGTGTAAGTGTTCGTATCGCCTTCCACGTGCAGCCGGACTTTTTGCGCGGCGCGAATGCCGGCCGCATCCCGTTCCGAGACTTCCAGCCGGAGCCGCAGCGGGTCCATCCTGACCAGAGTGACGACCGGAAAGCCAGCGGTGACGTACTCCCCGAGGCTGGCGCGCCGTTCCTGGATCGTCCCGGCAAAAGGGGCATGGACAGCGGTATCGGCCAATTGCTGGCGCGCGATTTCCAGCTCGGCGCGGCGCTGCGCCAGCATGGCCTGGCGATTGCGGCTTTCCTCCAGGGCATCCTGGCAGCGGTTGAGAGCCACTTCGTACGCCGCGGTGGCCGTCTCCAACTCCGACTGCGAGAGGATGCCTTGTTCACTCAGCGTGAGGATACGGTCCCGGTTTTTGCGGGCCTCCTCCAGGAGCGCCTGGGCCTGTTTCACGGTGCTGGTCTTTTCGAGCTCAATGCGGTCGTCGGTCCCGTCCAAGGGCAAACCGAGCCGGGCTCGAGCCTGTGCCAGGGCCGCTTCCGTCTGCCGAAGGCGAAGTTCGTAGTCTCTGGGCTCAACCTGGGCAATCAAATCGCCTTTCTGAACGGGGCTTCCCATGTCAACGGTCATGGTCTGAATGCGCCCCGGCACCTTCACGCTCAGAACCGCCTGGTCCTGCGCCGCCAGCGAGCCGAAGGCCGAGACAATCTGTTCAACGGCACGTTCCTGGGCGCACACGGTTTTGACCGCTCTGGGCGAGCCGGCCTCCGGGCGAGCCTGACTTTCCGGTCGCTTGGCCGAAAAGCCTTGGTTGCAGGCGCTCCAGAGCAAGACGCAGCCGGCGCACAAGCCACAAGCAGCCCATCCAGGACAGTTCCGGCGCGGTCGGGTCGAGTTCATGATTAATCGCCGAACAATCTCTTGAGTTGTTCCCGGGCGGCGTCTTCGCGGGAGGCGGGCTTTTCCTGGGGCGTGAAGACGCGGCGAACCATTTCAAAGTACTCGCAGAAATTGGCCATGTGCTTCTCCGCCACCGGATCGGCGCGGCGGTCCCGGCATTGATGCGCCATCCGCGGGTCATAGCTGACGCAATTGAGACAGACCTTCAAATCGGCGTTGCAGCGATGGCAGGAATCATTGCGCCCCGGCTGGCCGGTGAGGGTCCAATCCCAGCCGCACTTGTAGCAATGTCGTGTCATACCCAAGACTCTAGCAGGCTTCGGCTTAATGACAATCTTGCTGAAAGAAAGCTTGATTGCTTCGGCTTTTGGCATGATGATGGAGCCATCAATTTTCACCATCGGCACGATGCCATGAAAAACTACGCTGAGATTGCTTCTTTGCCCCGGGCACTGTTCCTGCAAGTGCGACGGGCCTTCACACTGATCGAACTGCTGGTCGTCATTGCCATCATCGCGATCCTGGCCAGCCTGTTGTTGCCGGCGCTTTCCAAGGCCAAGCAACAGGGCCAGCGCACCAAATGCATGAGCAACATGAAGCAGATTCTGTTGGCCACCCAGATGTACGTCACCGATAACAATGATTACCTGCCGTACACCTCGTGGAGTTCCGGGACGTACAACCTGCCGAATTGGTTGTACACGCGCGTCGGCGGTCGCCCGCTTGATAAGGTCGAATTAGGTCAGCTCTGGACTTATCACAAATCGCGCGAGATTTATTGGTGCCCAATCGACACGACCAACACGGCCCGCTTGCGCCAGCTCTTCAGCCAGCGCGAAATGCAAGTCGGCAGTTACATGATGAACGGCGCTGTCTCCGGCTATTCTACGGGGCCTCCTGGTAAACCCGTGGGCAGCACTTACAAAGCGAATCTGTTTCCGCCGGACAACATGATTTATTGGGAGGCGGATGAACGATTACCATCAAATTATGATAATGCGGCCAGCCGACCCGATGAAGGCGTCACCCTGAGACATAACGTCGGCACGGATATGGGGATGTTCGGCGGCCACGCTGCCTACATCAAGTTTCGCTATTATTATCAAGAAGCGGGCATATCACCTTACCGTGGCAACAGACCTGGACGCTTCTGGTGTAATCCGGGATCGCCGACCGGCGAGTAATCAATCAGTCTGAAAGCGTCCGGATCGCGGACTGTAAAACTCCATCGAACCATGAAAACAACCGCGTCCCTCCGTCGTTTTTCAACTTCGGCCGTGCTTTTGGCCAGCCTGCTTCTGGCTGGCTGCGGTGGTTCCAAAAGCGATGCTGGCGTGAAAACGGTTGATTCCGATCAAGCCGCTTCCCAATTGGAGCAGGCCTTCGAAAAGGCGGATACAGCGGTGAAGCAAAACGTCGCTGCAACCTCCCAAGCGCTGCGAAACCGCGAATACGAGAAAGCCATCGTCTCTCTTTACACCGTGAAGCAAGCTCCAGGCATCACTCTAGAACAAGGCATGGCCATCCACAGCTCCTCCATCACTTTGGAGCAGGAATTGATCAAGGCCATGGAACGAGGCGATGACAACGCCCGCCGCGCTTACCAATTGCTCAAACAGACCAAGCGAAACTAGAAGGGGTCCTGATCCTGTTTGCCAGCACCGATCGCAAGGACTGGAAAATGCGCGGACCGTTTCAGAGCGGGAAAGAGATCAACCACGCCGTCCATGATCCACGCACCGGCCGTATTTATGCCACGTCCAACGACGCATGGTATGGCTGTGAGATCGTCTGGACAACCTGCCGCCGGTCTATCCCTTGGCCACGGCCCTGGTTTGACAAAAGAAACGGTGGACCAATCTTCCAACCCTGGTCGGCCTGCGTTCCGGCAGGCGCCTGGACAAGCATCATTCCCGAGGCGGACACGAGTGATCAGACTGAAGGGGCAGCCCCAAGCGCCCCCCATCACTTCAGGCTGCCGGTGAGCGCGCGGAGGATTTCCGTCGCCGAGAGGCGCCCGGCTCGTCTATACATCCAGCATGTCATCGACGTTCAAAGTAGCCGTGGTCGGAATTGGTTCGCTGGGCAAAGAACATGCGCGCATTTATGCTGATCTGGCGGCTCAGCATCAGGTCGAATTTGCCGGGGTGTATGACCGCGTGCCGGAAGCGGCTCGCCGCGTGGCCGATAAGCTCCGGGTGCGGACCTTCGCGACCGTGGCCGAAGCGGCTGCGGCCAGCGACGCGCTCAGCATTGTCACCCCCACGACGACCCACTTTGAACTCGCCCAAATGCTGCTCCAACAAGGCAAGCATCTGCTCGTCGAAAAGCCGATGACGGACAACGCGGCGCAGGCGGCCGAACTGGTCCAACTGGCGCAACAATACGGCTGCGTTTTGCAGGTGGGCCACGTCGAACGCTTTAATCCGGTCTTTAGGTATTTGGAAACCGTTGCGACCGCGCCGCGCTTTATCGAAGCGCACCGCCTCTCGCCTTACCCCGCGCGCAGCACCGACATCGGTGTAGTGCTCGATTTGATGATTCATGACTTGGATGTGGTCCTGGCCTTTGTCAAATCGCCCGTGACCAGCGTCGATGCCGTCGGCATCCCTGTTCTCAGCCAAACCGAAGATATTGCCAACGCGCGTCTCAGGTTTGCCAACGGTTGTGTGGCCAACCTGACCGCCAGCCGCGTCAGCCCGGAGCGGATGCGCAAAATCCGCGTTTTCAGCGGCGGCGCGACGACCAGTTACGTGTCGCTCGATTACCGCGCCCAGGAAGGATTCATCTATCGTATTGCGCGGGAGGGCGAGGAAGAGTCTTCGCTGTTCAAAAAACTGCTGGCGGCCAAGAACTCGGTGATCGTCAGCGAGTTTGGGGGGAAACGGATTGTGCGCGAGCCGGTGCCTTTGGAGAAGGACGAGCCGCTCAAATTGGAGCTGCAAAGCTTCATCGAGTGTGTGCGCGCCCATCAGACTCCGGTGGTCAGCGGCGAATCGGCCAAACGCGCGCTCGATTTGGCGTTTGAAATCACGCGGCAAATCCATGAAACGACGGGCCGCGCGGGAAACAGTTTATGAGACGCAGGAGCTTCATGCTCATCGCCGGTGAAGCCAGCGGAGACGTGCTGGCGGCCGAACTGGTGGATGCGCTCCGGCGACAGTCCTCGGGAGCGCCCTTTCCCCCGCAGTTTCTTGGGGCCGGCGGCGAACGGATGGCCGCGGCCGGGGTCGATCTGGCTTTCGACCTGACGGCGCACTCCGTCATCGGCTTGTTGGAGGCGCTCATGGACTATCGCAAGTTTAAGCGGCTCTTTGAGCAACTCTTCCAACTCGCTTGCTTACGCCAGCCCGACGCCATTATTTGCGTCGATTTCTCCGGATTCAACCGCCGCTTTGCCCATGCGATCTGCCGGCATGTGCGCGCGCGCCGTGGACCATTCAATAACTGGAATCCGAAGATCATCCAGTACGTCTCGCCCCAGGTGTGGGCCTCGCGCCCTGGCCGGGCGCACGCCCTGGCGCACGATATCGATTTGCTGCTCAGCATTTTTCCGTTTGAGAAGCAGTGGTATGCCATGCGCGTGCCCTGGCTGCGCGTGGAGTTTGTCGGGCATCCGATCGTGGACAGATTTGTGGCGGCTCGACCGCAGCGCGAACCATCCCCGGTTCAAGCTGAGCCGGCGCTGGAATTGGAGCCTGACGGAAAGGGAGCGCCGACGTGCCACGAGCCCCGTATTGCAGACAAACCCCGTTCCTTCGCAACCAAACGGACCGCGCTGCAACGCATCCCCACCGTGCTCTTGCTGCCGGGCAGCCGGGCCGGCGAACTCCAGCGGCATTTGCCGGTCATGCTGGGCGCGGCGCGTGTCCTACAGAAGGCCAGACCTGACCTGTCATTTCGGATGGTTTTGCCGGACGAGACTTTGAGGCGAATTGCCGACGCAACATCCGCACTCCTGCCCGGTTTGCAGACGCAAGCTGGCGGCCTGGCTGAGGCGCTGGCCCAGGCCGATCTAGCCATCTCGAAATCGGGGACCATTACGCTGGAATGCGCCTTCTTCGGTGTCCCCACGGTCGTCATTTACAGGAGCTCTTGGAGCACCTATCAAATTGCCAGGCGGGTAGTAACGGTAAGATATCTGGCAATTGCCAATCTGCTGGCCAACGAGCCGATTTATCCCGAGTTCGTCCAGGGCGAAGCCACAGCGGACGCCATTGCCCGCGCGGCGCTGGATTTGCTGCAGGATCAGGTTCGCCGTGCCCAAATCAAAGCGCGGCTGGCGCAAGTCATCCAGTCGCTCGGCGAACCCGGCGCCAGCCAGCGCGCGGCCGCAGCGATAGTCAACTTATTAGGCCCGTAGGAGTGTTGGTCTGCGAACAGCTTTCTCTGCGCCAAAAAACAAGTTGTGGAATTGTCCGCTGCCGCCGATAATGTTGGGCGTGATCAATTCCCAGACGCAATGAATGGTGGTTTGATATTCGGACGAAGAATCCTCTTTTTGGCCGCGCTTTTAGCGGCACAGTTCGGTGCGCGCTGTCTCTTGGCCGGCAATGAGCCTGACGCGGCCGGTCTTGAGTTTTTCGAGAAAAAGATTCGGCCTGTCCTGGTCGAGCATTGCTACCCATGCCACAGCCGGCAGAGCGAGAAAGTCAAGGGCGGCTTCCGGCTCGAGACCCGGGAGGACCTCCGCCACGGGGGCGATTCCGGCCCGGCTGTTATTCCAGGTGATCCGGAGAAAAGCCTGTTGATCAAAGCGGTTCGCTACCTCGATGAGAATCTCCAGATGCCGCCCAAGAACAAAAAGCTTTCCGCTGAACAGATTTCCGACTTGGAAGCCTGGGTAAGAATGGGCGCTCCGGACCCGCGCACGAACCAACTCCCTTCCGGCGCATCTCAACCCCTGACTGCCGCGCCGGCACAGGCAGGCTCAACCCTCAACCTTCAACCGTCTGCTTCGCACTGGGCATTTCAACCCGTCAAGAAACCGCCCATCCCAGCGGTGCAGAATCAGCGATGGATTCAGACGCCCGTCGATCAGTTTGTGCTGGCCAAGCTGGAAGAAAAAGGCATGGCGCCCTCGCGCCGGGCGGATAAATGGTCTTTGATTCGCCGCGCGACCTTCGGTCTGGCCGGCCTCCCTCCCACTCCCGAAGAAGTAGCGGCGTTCCTGGCTGACAAATCGCCGGAGGCCTTTGCCAAGGTGGTGGACCGATTGCTCGGTTCGCCACGTTATGGCGAATGCTGGGGACGCCATTGGCTGGATGTGGCCCGTTATGCCGACACCAAAGGCTACGTCTTCGAGGAAGAACGCCGGTTCCCCTATTCCTACACCTATCGCGATTATGTGATTCGCTCCTTGAACGAAGACCTGTCTTTCGACCGTTTTTTCATCGAACAGCTTGCCGGCGACCTGTTGCCCTTGGGCGAAGACAAACGGCCCTTGGCGGCGTTGGGTTTCCTCACCCTGGGCCGCCGTTTCCTCAACAACCAGCATGACATCATTGACGACCGGATCGATGTGGTCAGCCGGGGCATGATGGGACTGACGGTGGCCTGCGCCCGCTGTCACGATCACAAGTACGATCCCATCCCTGCCAAGGATTATTATTCGCTCTACGGCATCTTCGGCAGTTGCTCGGAACCGGCGGAAAAGCCTTTGCTGGGCGACCAAGCCCGGCCGGCTGCCTATGCCGAGTACCTGGCGGAACGTGAAAAGCGCGCGGAAGAACTCCGGCAGTTCGAGGAAACAAAGCAAGCCGAAGCATTGGCTAAACTCCGCCAGCAAACGGGCGAATACCTGCTGGCCGCCTACGACACCCAGCAACTCGCTGACCCGTCCAAAGCTGAAGGCCTGGCCAGGGAACGCAAGCTCGATGCCGGCGTGGTGCGACGCTGGATTCAGAGCCTGGAAAACTGGAGCAAACAGCCTCATCCCATCTTCACTCCTTGGTCTGCCTTCTCGGCCTTGCCTGAAAACGAATTCTCGACCAAAGCTCAGGCACTGGCCGCCAAATTCGCCGCCAACCAGGATGCCTCGGCTCCGCTGAATCCGCTGGTCGCCAAGGCGTTTGCAGGCGAACCGCCTGCTTCCATGAAAGAAGTGGCTCAGCGTTACGGAAAGCTTTTTGAGGCGACAGAGAAGGAGTGGCAGGAGGCGATCGAAAAATCCGAAATCC
>CAYIIH010000049.1:0-30854 GCA_964363225.1 uncultured Verrucomicrobiota bacterium
TGCTCACGACTGAGGAATGCTACCTTGATCCGAAGGTCCAAGTGCGCAATCCCGGCCTGGGCCGGAAAGACATCGACGAGACCCTGAGGAAATACCTCGGGGTGACGAACGTCCTCTGGCTGGCCGCCGGTCCGGCGGGCGATGATACCCACGGACACATCGATGACATCTGCCGGTTCGTGAATCCGCAGACGGTCGTGCTCATCCGTGAGGACAACCCGAAAGACATCAACTACCGTCCGCTGGCCGAGAACTGGGAGCGCATTCAGGACTTTCGCCTGGAGGACGGATCGAAGATCGAAGTGGTTCCCTTGCCGATGCCTGCGCCGCTCTACTTTGACGGCTGTCGGTTGCCGGCCAGCTATGCCAATTTCTATGTCTCGAACGCGGCGGTGATCGTGCCTACCTTCAATGATCCCAACGACCGGATTGCGCTGGGAACGCTGGCCGAATTGTTTAAAGGCAGGCCGGTGGTGGGAATTCATGCGGTGGATTTGGTGCTGGGCTACGGCACCCTGCATTGTCTCACCCAGCAGCAGCCTGCTTGATCTTTTCCGGCTTGGCAAAAGGCTCTTGCAGCTTCAGCGTGTCCGGCGAGATGATTGAAAGCGATTCAATATGAACGGGTCCAACCCAAGTCCTTCCTGGCGCGTCATCGCGCTTTTAAGTTGTGTCTTCTTCCACGGCGCCTTTGGCCAAACCACGCCGCAGGTCGAATCCATTGAGACCCTGGCCGCGCTTCAGGCACGCCTTTCCAATCACATTGCGCAGCCCCGTTTTGCCGCCGCGGCTTGGGGTGTCAAAATCATCTCACTCGACACCGGCAAAGTGCTGTTCGAGCACAATGCGGCCAAGCTACTCAAGCCGGCATCCAACGCCAAACTTTATTCCGGGGCGCTGGCCTTGCATCGCCTGGGGCCGGACTTTCGCATCCGCACCTCGCTCTACGCCACAGCCCGGCCGGACAACTCCGGGATGCTGCCCGGTGACCTGATCATTTATGGCCGCGGGGACCCTTCCTTCGCCGCGCGATTCCACAACGGTGAGTACGGCAAAATCCTTGACCCCCTCGTTGAAGCCGTGGTGTCCGCCGGCGTGAAGTCAATTCAAGGCGGCCTGATCGGAGATGAAAGCTATTTTCGCGGGCCGCCGCTTGGCTCGGGCTGGACCTGGGATGACTTGCAGTATTACTACGGCGCGGAGGTTTCAGCGCTGACGGTGCAGGATAACGTGGTTGATCTTGTCTTCAAGCCGGGCCAAAACCTTGGCGAGGCTTGCCGGATCACCGCCAGCCCGGAAACCGCGTATCTGACCTTCAGCAATCGCACCACCACCGTGGCCGCCGGCGGCCGGCGCATGATCAATCTCTATCGGCCCATCGGCCTTAATGTTGTTGTCGTCACCGGCCAACTGCCTTCGGATGATCTGGGGTGGACCGATGCGGCGGCGGTGCATGATCCGGCCCGCTGGTTTGTCACGCTGTTTCAGGAGGCGCTGGAGCGGCGCGGCATAAAGGTCCAAGGAACGCTCCGCACTCTGAACTGGCTGGACCGCGAATTGCAGCCGCTGGAGCCGGCCAAGCTGGTGGAGATCGGCTCCGTCGAATCCCGCCCCCTGGCCGAGATGCTCGGCAAGATGATGAAACCGTCGCAGAACCTCTACGCGCAGTTGTGCTTGCTGCAAGCGGGCGCCCGTGCGCCGCGCGCGACCAATGCTTCCGCCTTCGAAACAACCGAGGAAATCGGTCTCCGCGTGTTGCGAGAATTCCTGGACGAAGCCGGCGTCAGGAAAGGCGACGTGCTGCTCGAGGAAGGCTCGGGACTGTCGCGGGCCGCCTTGCTCACGCCGAACGCCACCGTGGCATTGCTTAAATTCATGAGCCGCCATCCGCAGGCGGACGTCTTCCGTCAGGCATTGCCGTTGGCCGGTGTCGATGGGACATTGCGCAATCGCATGAAGGGCACGGCCGCCGCAAAAAACGTCCAGGCCAAGACCGGTTCCTTGCGTTATGTCAACACCCTCTCGGGCTACGTTGCCACTGCCGCGCGGGAGCAATTGGCCTTCTCCATCATGTTGAACAATTATGATCAATCCGCGGCCGGAACCTCGGCGCGCGAGGACCTCGACGCCATCGCCATCCTCCTGTCCAGCTTCAAAGGCCACACGGGCGCCGAAACCCAGCCGGTCGAAAAGTAAGAGCAGGCAGGCTCGACGCAGATGGATTTGCGGGAATCCTTGCCCAGGGGCGCGGCCTTTTCGGAGCACCGTGACGACTCCCGCTTGCTCTCACGGAGAGATTTGGCACACTTCGTCCAATGCGCGAAACCATCAGAGACTGGACGGAGAATCTCGAGACGTTTGTCCTGGAAGTCATTTTCGAGCAACGCCGCGGCAAACGCGCGGCGACGATCCGCTTTATCCTGTATCTCCTGTCCAAAGTTTTTCAGGTCGCGGTCAAGACCCGCCGTTTTCTTTACAATGCGCGCATTTTGCGGGATTCGACCTTGGGCGTCCAGGTCATTGCCATCGGGAATCTGACCGTCGGCGGCACCGGCAAAACACCGGTGGTGGAGAAGTTCGCCCGCGAATTGCAGGACCAGGGCCGCATTGTGGCCATCCTCTCGCGCGGTTATCGTTCCAAACCGCCGCCACTGGGCAAACGGCTGCTCAATAAACTGCTCTTGCGCGACGATCGCACCCCGCCCCGCGTTGTCTCCGACGGCAAATCGTTGTTGCTCGATTCCGAGACGGCCGGCGACGAGCCGTACATGCTGGCCTCGAACCTCAAAGACGTGGTGGTGCTGGTGGACAAAGACCGGGTCAAAAGCGGCCGCTACGCCATCGAGAAATTCGGCTGTGACACCTTGCTGCTGGATGACGGATTTCAATACTGGAAATTGCGCGGGCGCCGCCGCGACATCGTGCTGGTCGATTTTCAGCAGCCTTTTGGCAACGAGCGGCTCCTGCCCCGCGGCACCTTGAGAGAACCCCCTTCCCATCTGGCTCGGGCCAACACCATTTTCATCACCAAGAGCAACGGCGACACCGCACTGCTCCGCAAGCTGATTGCGAAGCACAACTCGACCGCCGGGATCATCGAATGCATCCATCATCCGCTCTATTTTGAGGACGTTTTCACGGCGGAGCGGCAGGGCATCGAGTTTCTGAACGGCAAACGCGTGGCTTCCCTGAGCGGGATTGCCCAGCCCGAGAGCTTCGAACAAAGCCTGGTCAAGCTGGGCGGCGAGCTGGTCTATACCAAACGCTTTGCCGATCACCACCGCTTCTCGCAGCAGGAAATCCTCAATGTCATCAACCGCGGCAAGAAACGGCAGGCCGAAGTCATCATCACCACGCAAAAGGACGCCGTCCGGTTTCCCAAAATCGACCGGCGTGATCTGCCCATTTATTTCATGCGCGTGGAGATCAAAATCCTCCGCGGCGCCAAGGACTTTCAGGATTGCGTGCGCCAGATTTGTTTCCGCTGAGCCATGGATGCCGGGCTTTATTTTTTGGGGAGGGCGCTTGTCGCCCTGGTGCAATCCTTGCCGCTCTGGTGGGTGGCCCGCCTCGGCCGGAGCCTGGGCGGCCTGGCCTTCTGGCTCGACGCCCGCCATCGGCGGGTCGCGTTGCGGAACCTGGCCCTCTGCTTCGGAGCGGAAAAATCCCCCGCCGAGATTCGCGCCCTGGCCCGGGAACACTTTCGGCGGCTGGGCGAGAATTATCTTTGCGCCATCAAGACGGCGGCGATGTCGCTGGACGCGTTGCGACCCTGCGTGACGTTTGTCGGCCATGAAGAAATCCGGCGCGAGGTGGCTGGTGGAAAGCTGCAGAGCTTGGTGGTCGCTATCGGACATTTTGGCAATTTCGAGTTGTACGCCCGGTTCGGCCAGTTTATGTCCGGGTTTCAAGGCCTCACCACTTACCGTGGCCTGCGCCAGTCCTCTTTGAACCGCCTGATGCAGTCATTGCGCGAGCGGTCCGGCTGCCGGTTCTTTGAGCGGCGGACGGAGGCGGCCGTGCTGAAAGCGGCCCTGCGCGAGACCGGGGTCATCCTCGGACTCCTGGCGGATCAGCATGCCGGTGACAAAGGCCGGCGTCTCCCCTTTTTCGGGCACGCCTGTTCGACCAGCGCCGCGCCTGCTTTGTTCGCCTTGCGCTATCGTCTTCCCTTGCGCACCGCCGTCTGTTTTCGCTCCGGCCCAGGCTGCTGGCGGATCGAAGTGGGCGATGAAATTCCGACGCGGGAGAATGGGCGCCCGCGCTCCGTGGAAGCCATCGCCCTCGACATGAATCGCGCCTTTGAAACCGCGATCCGGCGCGATCCGGCCAATTGGTTTTGGGTGCATAAACGGTGGAAACCTGCTCCAAAAAACCGGCCGACATGAATGATTTCGAGCAGGAACTGAGCGAGCGCTTGCAGGGCTTGCGGGAGCACGGTTTGTATCGCGAATTGCGCCGGGTGGACTCGCCGCAATCAGCGCGGATCGAAATCCAGGGCCGCTCGCTGCTGAACTTTTCCTCCAATGATTACCTCGGCTTGGCCAATCATCCTTTATTGAAGGAAGCGGCCCTCCAGGCGGTCGAGCGTTACGGAGCCGGCTCGGGCGCATCCCGGCTGATTTGCGGCTCGCTCGCGCCGTTTCATGAGCTGGAAGAAGCCCTGGCCCATTTCAAAGGCGCCAAAGCGGCTCTGACCTTTTCCACCGGTTATGCCGCGGCCGCCGGCGTCATCTGCGCTCTGCTCGGCAAGGAGGATTTCATCGTCACCGACAAACTGGTCCATGCTTGCCTGGTCGATGCGGCTCGTTTGTGCGGCGCCAAGCTGCGCATCTTTGCCCACAATGATCTGAATGATCTGGAGGAAATCCTGCGCTGGGTGGACCACCAGCAGCCTTCGGCCCATCGCCCGGCGCTGTCTCAGGACGCAGCCGTGGGTTTTCCCGCCGTCATTTCGCGCCGGCCCCGCACGCTCATTGTCACCGAAACGGTTTTTTCCATGGATGGAGACCAGGCGCCCTTGCGCGACCTGGTGGAACTCAAAGAGCGGCACGGCGCCTGGCTGATGGTGGATGAAGCGCACGCGACCGGCTTGTACGGAGCGTACGGAGAAGGCCTGGCAACGGCGGCAGGAGTCAGTAACCGGATCGAAATTCAAATGGGCACTCTCGGCAAGGCGCTCGGCGCTGCCGGTGGCTACATCTGCGGTTCGAGCATTCTGATCGACTATCTTATCAATCGGGCGCGGACTTTTATTTTTTCGACCGCCCCGGTCCCGGCCGCCGCCGCCGCGGCTTTGGCCGGCCTTCGCCTCGTCGCATCGCCGGCAGGTGCAGAGCGGCGAAAATTGCTCTGGCAGCGCGTCGATCAATTGTTGAACGGGATAACTTCCTTGCCATCGCCCATCAAACTGGCGGGCCACGGAGTATTGCAGGCGCCTGGTTTCCGCGAACCCGCCGGCCAGAGGCGCTCCACGGTCTCGATGGGCAGCCCGGAACGCCGCAGAGCGATCATCCCTATATTGATCGGCGGCGAATCTCAGGCCGTGGACACGGCGGACGCTTTGCGGGCCGCCGGCTTGTTTGTCCCGGCTATTCGCTATCCGACCGTCGCGCGCGGCACAGCCCGTTTGCGGCTGACCTTCTCGGCTTCTCATACGGACGAGGACATCGCGCGGTTGCTGGCGGCACTGGCTGATCTCAAGTTTCCGATATGAGATTTCCAAGCCGCATGCATCACCTGGCCCGGCTCGATCACCAGTACATCTGGCATCCGTTTACACAGATGCGCGACTGGTTGCAGTCCGAGCCAATCGTCATCGTCTCGGGCCAAGGCGCGTTTCTGCGGGACGTCCATGGCAAGGAATATCTCGATGCCAACGCCTCCATCTGGACCAATCTTCATGGGCACAATCATCCAAAGATCAACGCGGCCATCGGACGGCAGTTGAGAAGAATTGCCCACTCTTCCGCCCTCGGCCTGGCCAATGAACCGGCCTCACTGTTGGCGGAGAAACTGGTGCAAGCAGCCAACCCTCCAATTGCGGATTGTGAATTGCGGATTGCGGATTCATCTTCTGCGCTCCTGAAAATTCCCAATCCGCAATCCGCAATCCGCAATCCGCAATTGACAAAGGTTTTTTTCTCCGACGACGGCTCGACGGCCATGGAAGTCGCTTTGAAGCTCGCCTACGAATACGCCCGCCGCACGGGCCGCAGCAAGCGCCCCCGCTTCCTTTCGCTGCAGGGCGCTTATCATGGCGACACGGTGGGCGCGGTCAGTCTGGGGCACATTGATTTGTTTCACAAAGCTTACTCCGGCCTCGTGTTCAAGTCCGATACGGTCATGGCGCCCTACTGCTATCGCTGCCCGTTCAACCGGGCCAAGCCGGAGCGGGCCGACGCGCGCGAGTACCGAAAATGCCGTTGGGAATGCGTCAGCCAGGTGGAAAGGAAATTTGCCGCACAAAAGAAGAAAGCCCGTCCCTACGCCGCCATGGTCATCGAACCTCTGATGCAAGGCGCTGCCGGCATGATCCCGCAGCCGCCCGGCTGGTTGCGGCAGGTGGCGGAGATTGTGCGCGGCCATGGCGCACACCTGATCGCAGACGAAGTGATGACAGGGTTTGGCCGCACAGGCATTTCAAAATCGAACATCGAACATCGAACATCGAACATTCTCTTTGCCTGCCATCATGAAGGCGTGCAACCGGATTTCATGGCGCTGGCCAAAGGGATGACCGGCGGTTACCTGCCTCTGGCCGCCACGCTCACCACCCAAGCTGTTTTTGACGCGTTTCTGGGCGAGTATGCCGAGTTCAAGACTTTTTTCCACGGGCACAGCTTTACGGCCAACCAACTGGGCAGCGCCGCCGCCCTGGCCAGCCTGGAAATCCTGCAAAGCGCCACCTCCTGCCGGGCGCGCCAACGATTGGAGCAGACTCTCCGTGAGAGCCTGGCAATGCTCTGGTCCTTGCCGAATGTGGGCGACATCCGCCGGGTCGGTTTGATGGCAGGCGTCGAATTGGTCAGAGATTGGCGCACGCGCGAGCCGTTTGATTTGCGGGATCGTGCCGGCCTTCGCGTTTGCCAGGCCATGGCCCGGCG
The DNA here is from genome assembly GCA_964363225.1 of uncultured Verrucomicrobiota bacterium. Lineage (GTDB taxonomy): Bacteria > Verrucomicrobiota > Verrucomicrobiia > Limisphaerales > CAYIIH01 > CAYIIH01. Next base: position 7,107 of record CAYIIH010000049.1, read on the forward strand.
CGGCGTCCTGACCCGGCCCATCGGCAACGTCGTGGTCCTGATGCCGCCCTACTGTGCCACCGCAGACCAGGTGCAACGGATGATCGGAGTCTTGGTTGACTCCATTAAAGAGGCTTTATAGACGGCGTCGCCCTATTATCAGAATTGACAAACCGCTGCTATTCTGCTTTCGTTTACTGAACGAGAGGAATCAAATGACCTGGATGAATCGCAAGTTCAGCGACGCCTTTGGGCTTTCACTCGCCCTGGTCCTGGCGACCGTCCTGTCCTCGCGGCTTGAGGCTCAAAGTGAGGCTGTTTCCATCAATCCGCCGATGACTTTTGCCCTCAATGACCTGGCGCTGAGCGTGCTCAGCGAGCGGCAAGGGAACCGCATAACTAACGTCAATGTAGTTGGCTACGTGGATATCGACATTCCACCCGGTTTTTCCATGATTGCCAATCACCTGACGCGTCGTGATAACTCCGTTGGCGAGCTGTTCCCGGGCGTGCCAGAGGGGACAACCATCTACAAATTTGACCCGGTTTCGCAAAGTTTCTCGGCAAATGAATTCGCGGCGGGCGCTTGGACTAATCCCGACGAAACCTTGCTGCCCGGCGAAGGCGCCTTTATCAAGAACCCGACCACGAACACTCTCAGATGGACAATCGTGGGTGAAGTGCTGCAAGGCACTTCGACCAACGATATCCCTGCCGGCTTGTCGATCCGCAGTTTCGTCCTGCCGATGGGTATCCCGCTCGAGGCAATGGGTTTTCCGGCGGAACTGGGCGACACGGTCTTCCGTTTCGATCCCGTGACTCAACAGTACACCAGCCACGTCAACATTTATGGCGAATGGCTTCCGCCGTGCAAGTTGACAGTTGGCGAAGCCTTCTTCGTTCTCAGGGCCAAGGCCGCTTTTTGGGTCCATACGTTCAATATTTCGGCTCCCATTATTGGACCTTAGGTCATTAGTTGCACGCGCCCTCACGCTAGCTCGTGGGAGCGGGAGCTCTTTCTGGCGCATGTGGAACGGTCTCTGATGCGCGATCCTATCCCAGGCTCAACCGCCCGGTTTTGGCGCTTTGGGCTTGGCCGCTCGCCGCTTCGGCTTGAACAATTCCAACTGCCGTTCTTTGAAAAAATCGTAGTTCTTTAGAATGCGGATGACTTGGAGCAGGTCGGACTTTTGATAATTCCGGTTGATCTCGATCTGGTCGATCAAGTCCCCCAGCATGGTTCGGAAGGGAATGACGGCATCGACTCCTTTGGCCCGCAGCAAGGTGATGCTTTTTTCCTGCGCTTCGGGTTCTTGAGGCAACGCCGGCACCACCAGGATTTTTGTGACCGGCCCGTCATCGCCAAACGAGCGCGTGGCCTGCTGGAACACCGCCGGCTCCACAAACCGAAAAATCTCCGGCGCGTTGGCCAGAACCGCTGAGCTAAAGGTTTCCGTGTGCCAGCCTTTGACGACGACGACAGCCCGGCTGATAGCCGTCAGATCGCTGGAGGCGAGGACAAAAGGCAAGCCGGCGCCCTGGCCCGTCGGGCGCGGGTTCAGCACGTAAAAATCAACTTCCTCATCCTCGCGGCGGGAAGGAGCGACAAACTTCCGTTGTTGCCGGACGAGAAATCCGTGCAGTTCAAAGTATTCGCGGACGATGGTTTCGCTGACGGCAGCCATATTATCAGATTTCAAATCTCAAATCTCAAATCTCAGATTGTAGACCTCGCGTTGACTCATGGGAAAACCTTACCCAAGGGGCGAACGGTTTTCAGACCCATCCAGCACCTGCTCGACGAAAGCCGGCGGCACTTTCTGGCCCCAGAGCACTTTGCCGATGCGCTCGGCGAGCACGAACTTGATTTCGCCCCCGCTCACTTTCTTGTCCAGTTTCATGGCCGAGCACAATCTGGCCCGTTGCGGCGGGCTTAATCGGATGTGAGCGGGCAAGCCGGCTTTCTCAAACAGAGTCTTGATCCGATGGACATCGCGGTCGGGCAGGCCGAGCAACTTGGACGAAAGCTTGGCAGCAGCCACCTGGCCAATGGAAATGGCTTCGCCGTGGAGATACTTTCCGTAACCGGAAGTTGCTTCAATGGCATGGCCAATCGTGTGGCCGAAATTCAGGATGGCCCGCAGGCCGCTCTCGGTTTCGTCCTGGCCCACCACCGCGGCCTTGATCTGGCAGCAGCGGGCGATGATGGCAGCGAGGGTGGCCGGTTCACGTTCCAGCAGCTTGGAAAGGTCGCGCTCCAAACGCCTGAACAAGGCGGCGTCATAGATGATTCCATACTTGATGACCTCGGCCAGCCCGGATCGCAATTCGCGCGCGGACAGGGTGCCCAGCGTGTCCAGATCGCAGAGAACCAAACGCGGCTGATAAAAAGCGCCCACCAGGTTTTTGCCGGCTTTCAGGTTCACCCCCACCTTGCCGCCGACTGAACTGTCCACCTGAGCCAGGAGCGTCGTCGGCGCCTGGATGAAAGCAATCCCCCGCAAGTAGGTGGCGGCGACGAAGCCCGCCAGATCGCCGACCACTCCACCGCCGAGGGCGACCAGGAATGATTTCCTTTCCAAACGATGGGCGGCGAGTTGGTCGTAGCAGGCCTGAACAACCTTGAGGCGTTTGGCCGTCTCCCCGGCAGGAATCGAAATGAGAACCGGTTCAAAACCAGCTTGTTGGAGCGCGGCTGCCGCGGCTTCTCCATACAGGGGAGCGACGTTCTTGTCCGAAATGATGGCGCAACGCCGGCCAAGGTTCAGGGAGCGGCATTCCGCTCCCAAACGGGCCAGCAAACCGCTGCCAACCAGGATGGAGTAAGTGCGTTGGCCCAATGGCACTTCGACTTTGCGCATAGGCGGAGCATAAGGCTTGCTGGCCGACTGTCAAAGATTTCGCCATTAGGTCCGAAACCCAAAGCTGGCGTGAAGCTTGAATCTGGTTTATGTATGGCGGCGTATGAAGAACTTGAAATGGCTGGCGTTTGCGGGATTGGCCGGCGTTCTGGTCTCTGGCCAGGAAGAGCCGGGCAAAGCTTCCGAAGCTACGCCAGGCGCGCTGACCAATCGGCAGATTTTTCAAGTCAAAGGCGTGATCCAAAGGGTCGAGCCGGATGGCAAAATGGCGCTGATCAAGCATGAAGCGATTCCTGACTACATGCAGGCCATGACCATGCCCTTCGATGTCAAAGACACCAATGAACTGGCCACTTTGAAGCCCGGAGATGCGGTCATCTTTCAGCTCGTCGTGACCCCTGAGGATGGATGGATTGAGCAAGTGAAGAAAACCGGCGTCAGCTCAGCGCCCCAGCCTCACGAATCGGTGCGGGTGGTGCGGGACGTGGACCCCCTGGAGGTGGGCGACGTGATGCCGGACTATCACTTCACCAACGAGTTGAGCCAGGCCATCCGCTTAAGCGATTTTAAAGGACAGGCGCTGGCCTTCACTTTTCTTTACACCCGCTGCGCTTATCCGGATTTCTGTCCGCGCATGTCGAATAACTTCGCCGAAGTCTGCAAAAAGCTTGCCGCGCATCCGGCAGGCCTCACCAACTGGCACCTGCTTTCCATTTCCTTCGACCCCGAATGGGACACACCGCCGCGCTTGAAGGAATATGCGCAGCGTTATCGCTTGGATCCAAGGCGCTGGAGTTTTGCCACGGGCGCCATGATCGACATCGACGCCATTACCGAGCAATTCGGTCTGGCCTTTGCCTGGCGCAACGCGACCATCGACCACACCCTCCGCACCGTCGTCGTCGATGCCCAGGGCCGCATCCAACAGATCGTGATCGGCAATGAATGGAAGCCGGATGAATTGGTCACGCAAATGGTCAAAGCGGCTCAAGCGCAGCCCAAGGCCAACGGGATTGATCCGTAAGCCCGACTGGCTTGAAACCCACATCCCGGCCCTCATTGGAACAGAGTGAAGATCGCCCGAATCCATTGTTCCTGCCTTGCTCCCTTGAACCGTAGCCGCCGACGTGAGTCGGCGCTGACTTAGATCGAGTCAAGACTACGCGAACCCGCGTCCGCGGCTACGAGGTTATCGGTAGGGATTGCTCCAAGTGCATAGTCACAGCCAAGTTCCAGTCAGGCTTCTCCGGGTGAGGGATGGCTAGGCAGCCGGGACTGAGCTGGCTTGCTCCGGCGCAGCGACTTTGTACCCTTCAATGGCGTCGATGCGGTAGCGTTTGCTGTTCGAGTCGTTCTCGAACTCGACTTCGTCGCCGACCTTGTGATTGAGCAGGGCTTGGGCTACCGGGGACAGATAACTGATGATCCCCTTTTCAGGGTTGGAATCCCAGGCGCCCAGGACGAAGAAACTCTCGGCATGCTGCGCATTCAACTCGGTCACGCCGACCTTCGTGCCGATGCTGACGATATCGGTTCGAGCGTTGGCGTAATCGATGCCGCGCGCCCGCACGAGCTGGTTCTCCAACTCGCCTTTGCGGCGCATGAGCAGCTTTTGCATTTCCTTGGCCGCTTTGTACTCGTGATTTTCCCGCAGGTCGCCGTAGCTGCGGGCGATGGCGATTTCCTTCGAGTTGGCGGGGATTTTCTTCTGCACCAACTGGTTATATTCCTCCTTGCGCCGTTCCAGGCTTTCCCACGACACGATGAGGGCCGCATCATGCTTGGTCTGCTCGCCGGAGATAAGCGACTGCACCGCCGGATAGCTCTTGACGATGCGGGCCAAAAGCGAGCGCTTGTCCATGTCATCAAAACAGGGCGAGAGCTGCAAAGCGCGGGTCAAATCTTTAATCACTTCCAGGTCGGCTGAGCCGATCAATTCGACCAGGAGGCTTTGGTCATCAAGGATGAAATCCCGCAAGCGGTTGGACTTTCTCTCGTTGAACTGATCGCGTTCCATGGTGGTCAGCATGGCGCGAAAGACTTCCGGCCCCAAAATATCGGCAAAGCTGTCCGAGCGTTCCTTGGCCAGCCAGAGCAGCAATTCGCTGCTGGCTTGATGCTGGCTGATGAGCCGCGCCAGGACCTCCTTGAGCAAATCGAGCTTCCCCTCATTAATCAAGATCATGGCGCATTCGCTGCACAGCTTGGCCGAAACAGCGTTCAGGGAGCCGACCAGCACTTCGGCCCACCGCTCCGGGTACGCTTCCTTGAAGGACTGCAACGCGCGCTTGTGTTTGGCGGCGGGAATCAGCTCCAACAACACACCGGGCTTGCCGGTTTGCGCCCAGACGGCCGCCTCGTTCAACTCGCCCGGAATCGAAGGCAGCCCGCTGGCCTGGCACAATTCGTCGCGGAGAAGGATCGCTTCCAAGGCCAGCGCGGATTGGGTCCGTTGATGGCTGGCAATATCGGAGTTCAAAGCGGTGATAACCTCCGTCACAGCCGCGTCCTTGCCGTTCAGGTCGGCAAGATTCTTCAGCACCTCGCTCACCACCGCCAAACGGGCTTTGAGACCCTTGGCCGCCCGGAATTCGTCCAGCAACCGGTCCTGGAGTGTCACTTCCTTCACCTGGTAAATGACCGGCTCGGATTTCTTCAGCGGCACCTGAAAATGGCCGTCTTTCTTCAGCTCGCGCTTGGCCGCCTCCCACCACTTCTTCCAATCCTCGGTGATGACATCGGGGACGAGAACCTGCTGGATTTGCTCCGGCGTGGCCTTGCCGCCATAGCTCTGCAGGACGAGCTTGATCAAATCGAGATGGTGCAGCGCCGCCATCTGCCGCAACGCCGCCAGGTCGGAAGCTTTTCGGGCCAAAATATGGTCGCTGGGGATCGGCTTGAGCGATTCGGCCGCGAAACCCAAGTCCATGGTATGGCCGGCCTTGGATTGGAAATCGATGATAAAACGGCAAAAAACCGTATCAACCGTCGTGATCTTGCCAAACCCCCAACTGCGGTGCATGCAATAACCGCCTTTGGCCAGTTGCAAAAGCGGTTCCATGTGCTGACGGCTAATCCTGCCGGCGGCGACCAGTTTTTCGAACTCTTCTTTCATAAAATAGCTAAATATCTCGCGCGCGAATAGACCAGTGGCATTATTATTCAGTGAGCAAACAAAAACCAAGAGAAATTGCCGTCCGCATCCTGCAGCGCCGGGAGCAGGGCCAGTCTTATGTCGAAGAGCTGCTTGAACAAGAACTGGAACCGGTGGCTCTCTCCCCGGCCGACCGCAGCCTGGTCCAGGAACTGGTTTACGGCGTGGTCCGCTGGCAACTGACTTTGGATTGGCTGATCGACCGAAAAGCCTCCGGACGCACCCAAAAGCAGATGCTCCGCATCTTGCTCCGGCTGGGGCTGTATCAGCTCTTTTGGCTCGACCGTATTCCCAATCATGCCGCCGTCCACGAAACCGTCGAACTGGCCAAGCAGCTCGGCTTTGGCTCCCAGGCCGGCTTCGTCAACGCCCTTTTGCGCTCCTGCATCCGTGAACGCGCCGCCACGGAACAGCAACTCCAGGACCTGCAAGCCGCTCAGCCCGCGCTGGGCTACTCCCATCCGGACTGGCTGTGCGCCCGCTGGGAACAACGCTGGGGCGCGCCCAAATTGCGGGAATTGCTGGCCTGGAACAACACGCCCGCCAAAATCTTCGCCCGCCTTAATGCTCTGAAAACGGACGCTTCAAAACTGCTCGAACTTTGGACAGGTGAAGGCGTTCGGTTTACTCCCTTTCAGGCCGGCTGGATTGAGGGTGCGGTTATGTTTCAATTGGACCTCGCGGCCAGCTTGACGAGCCTGCCCAGCTTCCAGCAGGGACTCTTTTATGTTCAGGACCCCAGCACGTTGCTGGCCGTCCAGGAATTAAGTCCACAACCGGATGAAACTGTCCTGGACACGTGCGCGGCCCCGGGCGGGAAAACCGCTTTCATCGCGCAACGCATGCAGAACCGCGGCCACATCGTTGCCCAGGATCTGTCGCCCGAGCGGCGGCAGTTGCTGGCGGAAAACTGCGCGCGCCTGGGCGTCACCTGCATGGAGACAGCGCGGCCTTCCGACATCATGGTTCCAGCGTTGACCCGGCAATTCGACCGGATTCTGGTGGACGCGCCCTGTTCCAACACGGGCGTGCTGCGGCGGCGGCTGGACTTGCGCTGGCGCATCCGGGTAGAGGAGCTAAGCCGCCTGCAAAAAACACAATTGGAGCTGCTCGACCAGGCCGCCCTGCAACTAAAGCCCAGCGGCACACTGGTTTACAGCACGTGCAGCCTCGAACCGGAGGAAAACCGCGCCGTGGTGGAACAGTTCCTGGCTCTTCACCCGAATTTTCATCTCGATCGCGAGCGCGAGTTGCTCCCGTTTGCCGACGGCGTGGACGGGACTTATGCGGCGCGTTTGACCAAGGCGCCCGATCTCCAGCCGGGCCGTTCTTAATCTTCCCAAACCGACGCTCGCGGTATGAACCACCGACCGCGTGTGCAGATTATGTCACAATTGCGACATAATCTGCACACGTCGCGGTATGGCGGCGAACGCAATTCGGGAAAGGGCCGAGGGCCACTTACGCTCGCTCTTGGTTCTCCAGCTTGATGAGCCGTTTCTTGATGGTCTCGACCTCTTTGGTCAGCCGGAAGAGAATTTGATAAATTTCATCCTGAAGGGCCTTCTCTCCCAAGCTCGGCACGGCCGGATGAATGCGCATCAGCTCGCGCCCGATTTGGTGGCAGGCCTGTCTGATTTCTTCGATTCCAGTTTGCTGATCCATATCATTTTCCGGTGGTCAGGCTGACAATTCCCACGTCAATGTACTGGCCGCCGGCCGTTTGATGGCAATGCACGGCCAGCACGTTTTTCCCGGGCTGCAAACCGGCCCGCGCTTCGGGACTCATCTCGCTTTCCTCATAATCCGTGGTGTAACCCGCGGCCGTTCCAGATGGGATGCCGTTAAGGTAAACCTCGGCTTCTTCATCGTGATGCAGTCGCAGGAGCAGCCGGGTCCCTGGGGCGGCGGGCGGGAGCGAGAACTCGCGGCGCAGCCAGATGTCGGCCGTTTTCCACTCGGTTCGAACCACTGCGCCCGGCGTGCCGCGCGCGCCAAAACCGGCCGGGCCCTCCTTCCAGGCCGAGGCATCAAAATCGGGTTTGAACCAATCGCCGCCGGGCTTGGCAAAGGTGTAGCGCCACACGTTCGTTTCCTGTTGTGCGGTGGGCACGACCACGCGCACATGGGCCGGCCGGGGCAGCGGCGCCCACGGGCCGAGCCTGGCCGTGTCGCGGCTGGCCCATTTTTTCCACAGCACCGGATCGAACAGCATTTTGATGAACACACCGCCGACCACCGAGCGCGCCTGGAAACCGGCTTTCTGGCCGCTCGTCGTCCCGTACCAATCGGTCATTGGCACGCGGTCCGGCGTTTGGTTGAGGAAATCATAGACGGGCGAGAGCAGCGCCTCAAAGTCGTCCGGCGAGCCCGTTAGGGTCGCCGTCCAAAGAGTCCAGTCCAGCTTCGTATAGGCCTGGCGATTATCCAGGGGCAAACCGAATCGGTTCTGTGTCTTGCGGTAGAAAGCCATTTCCTTCTGTGCGACTTCGGCGGGGAAAAGCCCCAAGCCCAGAATCTTGTCCCAAACCAGATTGTATTTCTGGCTCCAGGTTCCGGGTTTGTCGAAGGCCAGGCGATAATGGTCGCCGTCGCCGGCCAGTTGTATCCATTGGCCAGCCAGCTCGCGCGCCAGCTTGTGATAAGCCCCGGCCTGGTCTTGGTCCCCGCGCATTTCACAAAGTGCTCCATAAGCGCCCAGAGCCAGGATCGCCTTGGCCGAGAGATTGACGTTATGAGCCAGATGCCCGGCGAAATCATCGGTGCATAACTGGTTCTCAGGATCGAAGCCTTTGCTTTTCAGGTAGGCGGCCCATTTCTCCAGGACCGGCCAGTACTGCGCCACGTACTCGGCGTTGCCTTCGATCTTGGCCAGCGCCGCCAGGAGCAAGAGCATATTGCCTGTTTCCTCCACCGGCATCTGATTCTCTTCCGTTTTCTCGCCGCCGCCGTACACCTGGCCATTGGCTTTGGGATAAGTCCCGAGATCATGCGGAGCGAAAGGGAAACGCCAGCGCCCGGAACTGGCATAGTCGAGGATCGGTGTCAGCGTCGCCTTGGTCAGCGCGGGGCTGAAGAGCAGGAATAATGGTTCCATCGGGTAAATCACATCGACGGTGGCAATGCAGCCGTTGCTGAAGTTCTCCTTCGGGAAGAGAAGCGGCTGGCCGTTCGCATCTGCCGCCAGCTTGTTGGCCGCAAGGCATTGGCGGTAGGCCAGGGCGCAAAGGCGCGCATACTTCTCACCGCCCGCTTTCATCAGGTCCGCCATCAGTTCTTCGTCGAAGGCCTGGCAGCGCCGGCGCAGTGAATCGTAATCCTGCGCCGCAGCCTGCAACAGAACCGCGGCGTCAGCCCCGTGACGCCGCCAATACGGTCGCAGATGCTGGCGGAAATACTCGATGGCGAAAAGGTCGTCATAAGCCAGGATCAGGTAACGCGAAACCGTCCGGCTGCCCACCCGGCCGAGATCGAAGGAAAACGCCATGACCGGTGGATCGTCGTTGGCGGCGCGCGGCATCCGCGGATCGTCCGTGTTCGGCAGCAGTCCGGCCGCGGCAAAGCCGGCTCTGCACTTCTGCTGAGAACCAATCGCGTGACGGGTGGCCGGACCTTCGGGGGCTGCCGCATAGAGGTAACCCCAATCGATGCGCAAGTTATCGCCTTTCTTGACCAGAACGGGCTGCTCTTCCGATCCCATGCGCAGCACGCTGAGGGAGCCGATTTTATCGCGGGACCAAATCACGGATTGTGTGGACTGGTTCACAACCAATTCGGCGGTGTTGTCGTAATAAACCGCAACCGCGTGCTCTTTCCCGTCGATGGAACGGACCTCCCATGTCAGGTAAGTCACGGGGCGCGCCAGGATTTCCAGATCGTGTGGCAGCAAGCCGGTCAGGAAGGTGAGCGTCAGCCGCACTTCGTCGGTTTGAAAATCGTACACTGTGCGGGTGGGCCACACCTCCAATCCCACTTGCGTGGCGGCGGGCGTTTCCCGGGGTTCGGTGCCCATCAGCCGATACGTTTTACCGTCGATCCGGACCAAGCTGGCCAGGCCATGGACGGCGCCGGTCCAATGCCGGGGCCGATCATCGGTCAATCGGTCGGCAAACGACCAGATGCTGAAGTACGGGTCGCACGCCACCAAGGGCACAGCCGGCGGACGAAAAGCCGCGCTGTGAACGGCTGGACCTGAGAGAATGGCGGCGCCAGCCAGCAGAATCGGCCACGCTGCGGCCAGGAGACTTCGTGTCACTATTTGCATAAATGATTTCCCGGTTGATTGCGCTTAAATAGAAAGTCGCGGCCATGACATCTTGCCCGCGCTCATCGCGCTTCATTTCATAGACCTAGCCTGCCTGAAAATCAACTGCGGCGCGCCACTTTCGATCACTTCACGCTGCCGGCAAAAACAGGCGCCGGTCGAGAGGTTGACTTGCATCAAGTTCAATGGGCCGGTTCTGATAGAATAATCACTCCCACAATCACGTTCACAGTACCGGCTATGGAAACTTCATTTGGAACAGAAACAAACACGACCGCGCGCGCCGGGTGTACCGGCTTTGGATGCAGACTCTTTTTGAGTTGGACCGTCCTGCTGGCGGCTCTCCCGACGGCGCTTGCCCAACCGGCAAATCTGCTTTGGCAGATTGGCCAACCCGACAACGACAACCGCGAGTTCGCGCTGGCCCCAAACCACTATGCTGAATTCCGCGACGACGGCTTTTTCGTCGTCGGCCGCTCGGACCCCAAGCGCGACTGGCCGTACGTGCAGCCCGGTCCGGGCGATGCCTGGGCGGGCGGCCGTGAGCATACCTTCAGCATTGTTTTCGGCGTTACGAACCCGCCCGCGACGGGCGACTGCAAGCTGCGGGTTGACTTGATCGACACGCACAGCAGCGGCCCGCCGCAGCTTCGCATCCAGATCAATGGCCGCGCCTTCGAGCAATCGACGCCGCGCGGCGCCGGCGATGAGTCGGTCAATGGCCAGCCGGCGAAAGGCAAGGAACACAAGTTTGACATCACCTTTCCAGCGGAACTGCTCAAGCCGGGCGCCAACGAAGTCAACATCACCACCGTTTCGGGTAGCTGGATTCTTTACGATTGGATCGCGCTGGAAACGCCTGCCGGCGTCGAAACAGCGGACGTCACGGGCACGGTCGTGTCATCCATGCATTCTCCGCCCGTGCTGATCGAAAAGAATGGCCAGTTCTCCCAAGTTGTGCAGTTGAGCATCCGCCACTTCGGCGAGGAAACCAGGGCGCTGGTGCGAGTGGATGGAACTGAAGCAACAAACCTGACTCTGCGTGCCGCGGCGCAAAGCCTGGAAGTGCCCGTGCCGGCCGTCGAAAAGGAAACGCCCGTGATTGTCAGCGTCGAAGTCGCCGGCCAGACGCTCGCCACACAGACGCTCGCGCTCATGCCGGTCCGAAAGTGGGTCGTTTATCTGCTGCCTCATTCGCATGTCGATATCGGCTACACACACGTCCAGACCGACGTGGAGCGCGCGCAGTGGCGCTACCTCGAGACGGCGATCGACACCGCGCGCAAGACGGCTGGCAACCCGCCCGGAGCGCGCTTCAAGTGGAACGTCGAGGTGCTTTGGGCAGTCGATGGCTACCTCAAACAAGCCACGCCGGAAAAACAAAAAGAATTCATGGACGCCGTCAAAGCCGGCTGGGTCGGACTCGACGCGCTTTACGGCAACGAACTCACCGGCCTCTGCCGTCCGGAAGAACTGCTGCGCCTTACCGGCTATGCCATGAAGCTGTCGCAACGAACCGGCGTGCCTATCGAATCGGCGATGATTACCGATGTGCCGGGTTACACGTGGGGCATCGTGCCGGCGTTCGCGCACAGCGGCGTGAAGTATTGGTCCATCGGCCCGAATGGAGGCGACCGCATCGGCCACACTATCGCCGCCTGGGGCGACAAACCGTTCTGGTGGATCGGCCCGAATGGCCGCGACAAGGTGCTCGTCTGGATGACCGGCACCGGTTACTACCAGGTCTTCCAGTCGCCACGCAAGCTGCAGGAATACCTCACGCAACTCGAGCAAAAGGGTTATCCCTACGACATGGTACACGTCCGCCATTGCCTGGGCGACAACGGCGCGCCTGACGTCAACTTCGCGGACACCGTGAAGAAATGGAACGAGTCGCACGCCTATCCGAAGCTCGTCATCGCCACGACGGCGGAGATGTTCCGCGACTTCGAGCAGCGCTACGGCGAAAAGCTGCCGAGCGCAAAAGGCGACTTCACGCCTTACTGGGAAGACGGCGCCGCGTCGTCCGCACGCGAAACCGCGCTCAACCGCGCTGCCGCCGAGCGCCTCACGCAAGCGGAGACGCTCTTTGCGATGTTGAATCCAACGAAATACCCCGTCGAAGAGTTTTACCAGGCGTGGCGCAACGCCGTGCTCTACGACGAACACACCTGGGGCGCGCACAACAGCATCAGCCAGCCCGACCATCCCTTCGTCAAGAGCCAGTGGGCCATCAAGCAAGCCTTCGCGCTGGAGGCGGACCAGCAGTCGCGCGCGTTGCTCGAAAAGAGCCTGGCCGGCCGCGGCCCGAGCGGCGCGAGGATCGAAGCCGTCGATGTGTTCAACACCACTTCCTGGACACGCACCGATGAACTCGTCGTGGCTCCAAAGGACCTGGCGCTGGCAGGCGATGCCGTCAAGGATGCTGACGGCAAGCCGGTGCTGTCGCAGCGCCTCTCGACCGGCGAGCTTGCTTTCCTCGCCGGTGACATTCCGCCCTTTGCGTCCCGACGCTACACGATTTCCGCCGGCAGCCCATTGGTCTCAGGCAAAGCCAGAGTGGACGGCGCAGCGCTCAGCACTTCCCGCGTTTCGCTGCGCGTGGACGATCAGACCGGCGCCATCGTGAGCTTCCGCTGCCAGTCCGTGGACGTGGAGTTGGCCGATGCCAAGGCGAAAGCTGCGCTGAACGATTACCTTTACCTGCCCGGCAGCGACCTCAAAGGGCTGAAACGAAACGGCCCGGTGAAGATTTCCGCCAGGGAAACCGGCCCGCTGGTGGCCTCGCTCGTGATTGAATCCGACGCTCCGGGATGCAACAAGCTCACGCGCGAGCTGCGCGTCGTCGAAGGATTGGACCGTGTCGATATCATCAACGTTGTCGATAAGAAACCAGTCCGCGAGAAGGAAGGCGTCCACTTTGGTTTCGCGTTCAACGTGCCTGGTGGCGAGGTGCGCTTGGACGTGCCGTGGGCGGTGGTGCGCCCGGAGGCCGACCAGATTCCCGGCGCGTGCAAGAACTGGTTCACCGTGCAACGCTGGGTGGACATCTCGAACAAGGACTACGGCGTGACGTGGGCCACGCTGGACGCGCCGCTGGTCGAAGTCGGCGCTGTCACGGCAAATCTCATTGGCTCTCTTTCGAATCCCAAGGCGTGGCTGGAGCATATCGGGCCGTCACAGACGATTTACTCATGGGCCATGAACAACCATTGGCACACCAATTACCGCGCCGAGCAGGATGGGCCGACGGTTTTCCGCTACGCCATCTGGCCGCACGGACCCTTCAGCGCAGAGGCGGCTGCGAAGTTCGGCGTGTCGATGAGCCAACCCTTGATCGTGGCGCCTGCGTCGGGCCAGGCCGTGTCCGAGCCGCGCTTGCGCGTCGAGCCTTCGAGCGTGCTGGTCACGGCTTTCAAGCCCAGCGAAGATGGCAAGGCATGGATCGTTCGCCTGTTCGGCGCTTCCGGAAAGACCGAGCAGGCCAAGGTCACTTTCGCTGATCCGGCGCCAAAGACGCTTTGGCTGAGCGACAACAGCGAGAGGCCGGGCCTAGCGGCAAGCGGGCCGATCGAAGTTTCCGCTTGGAGCATCGTTACGCTGCGCGCAGAGTTGCCCTGACAGCCTCAACCGGCTCAAAGACGCCTTGGAAACCGCTGAAGTTCCTTGTATTCTTTCTCCATGTCCGAGCGCGATTTTGAACGAGTGGTTGAGGAAGGACGGGCCTTGCAGGGGCTCTTCCCCGACCTGGGTTTGGTGGCCGTGGGTGGCACGGCGGCCGCGTTGCATTGTCGCCACCGCGTCTCCCTCGACGTGGACGAGGTAACGCCGCGGCTGCAGGAAAGCTTCGAGCAAATTGCCTCCGCTCTGGCGCGCTGGGACGGCTGGACCACCAACCGGTTGCACCCGCCCGTCTTGATCCTGGGTGAGCGTCACGGCGTGGAACTCGGCCTGCGCCAGCAACGGCGGGCCGTTCCGCTGCAAACGACCACCGTTGAGAGCCTGACGGTCCCCACCCCAGCCGAGATGCTCCGCATCAAGTCGTTTCTTCTCACCGAACGCAGGAACACCCGTGATTATGTCGATGTCGCCGCGCTGGCGCGGTTGCTAAACGAGTCTGCCTCGCTGGCGGCGCTGAGTTTCCTGAATCTGCTCTATCCGAGCGGCTCAGCACAGACCTTGATCAGCCAGTTTGCGGAGGCCTGCGAGTCGGAGCCGGTCGATCTGGACGCAATTCCGCTACAGTCCTACAAGGGCCTCAAAGCTCCCTTCACGGACTGGGCCTTTGTCGCGGCGGCCTGCCAGCGTCTCGGTCGGACGCTGCTCAAACTGGAGCTCAACAACACCCTGCCGCCATCCCTCGGAGAGGACTTCCAGCAGGAACCTGCGTCATGAACCCGTACCGCAACACCGAAGGCTTCACGCCGTTGACGTATCTCAACTGGATTCAGCGCGGCGGCACCGAGGATTGGAAGCGCCTTTACCAACTGTGCAAAGACCCGTCTGTGGCGCAAGCCGTGGCCGCGGTCCTGCCTCAGCGCGACCCGGACCTCATGGCCTCAGCCCGCCTTTGGAAGCATTTACTGGAAGATCTCCATCCCGGCTTGCACATCGACCTCAAGCCGGAGCGGCGGGAAATCGGGGTCTGAAAGGATGTGCGGAAATTCCGGACTGTCTGTTCGTTCTCGTCGTCCTCCTCGTCCTCGAAAATGAAGGCAGCATCGAGGACGCCGCCGAGGACGGTGACCCGAATCGGTTTTCCGCGCACGCTCCGGGATACGTGATCGCGGCTTCGGTCGATTCCCTGGAAAGGCGCGATGAACGCAGCGCGGCGCGGCCGCAACCGAAAGGAACGCAGCCTTTAGGCTGCAGGACGCCGCAAACCTGCCGGGGCTGGCGAATGGCTGAGGCGCTGCGAATTCCAACGCGCCTGCAGCCTAAAGGCTGCGTTCCGTCCCTGCCCGAGATTTACTTGCAGCTTGCGAACAATTTCGACTATTGCAGTGCAGAGCCTCGCCTAAGAGTAAAATGTCCTTCGCTCGGTTGACCTAAGTCAATTCAACGTGAGTCGCGCTTTGGCAGTTTCAGGTGCAGATAAGCCATGAAATACTTGTTTTTACCCCCCAACCTCGTGACAGCCCGCATGAGCAGGCTCGGTTCGATTGCGGATTGCGAATTGCGAATTGCGGATTTCCCAGCCGGAACCACCTTGCGCCGGCTGCTACGGCTCAAAAGCGGGATGCCCGGCCAGAAGGGTCGGCAGATGCTCAGCCGATTGGCCTTTCTCGTCTCAGCGCTCTTGTGGGCAGCTCCGCTGGCCGCGCAAGCCCCGGCCACGAACGCTTCCTTCAACGCTCTGGTCTTCTTCAAGAGCGTCGGCTTCAAGCACGACTCGATTCCGGCGGGGGTCGAGGCCATTCAGAAGCTCGCCGCCGCCCACAGCTTCAAGGCCGATTTCACCGAAGACGCGGCGGCGTTTACAGTCACCAATCTAGCCCGCTACCAGGTCGTCGTGTTCCTGAACAATTGCGGGGACCTTTTTAACGAAGAACAGCGGGCCGCCTTTCAAGGTTACATGCGCGCCGGGGGCGGTTTTGCCGGCATCCATTGTCCCATTGATTGCGAAAAGAGCTGGCCTTGGTTCAGCCAACTCCTCGGCACGCGCTTTCTGATCCATCCCGCTGTCATGCCGGGCACCATCGAGGTGGAGGACCGCACGAACCCATCGACCGCGCATTTGCCGAAACGCTGGACGCGGACCGATGAATGGTACAGTTTCAATTCCAACCCGCGCGGCAAAGTGCATGTGCTGGCCACGCTCGACGAAACCACTTACCAAGGCGGCGCGATGGGTCCTGATCATCCCATCGCCTGGTGCCATAAATTCGAAGGCGGCCGCATCTGGTACACGGCGTTGGGCCACACGCAGGAGAATTACAGCGAACCGCTCTTTCTCCAGCATATCCTCGGCGGGATCCACGTTGCCGCGGGAGTAAAGGAGGCTGATTTCAGCCCCAATGAAGTTCCAAAGCCCCGCTGACATGGAACTCGGCCAAGAGGACGCGCTTTATCTGGTCGGATGGGGGCGAACTACGGCGGTGGCAATAAAGCCGTGACTATTCAGATGGGATGAGGAGCGCACGCGCCCTCGCGTGCAGTGGTCGGCGCCCTCGCCGACCACATCGGCGCGCGCGAACAGGTCACTGTTTAGTGATTGATTTACGCGCCCGTTCCGACCGGCGAGACGCCGGTCGGAACACGCGAGGGCGCGTGCGCCCCCCAATTCTAGCTGCCTACTTACGGCTGAGAGGTGACGACGCAATTGGAGCGCGGGCAGCCATGCGCGTGTCGCAGGCGATGGGCCGTAACCTCTGAGAGTTGAAGCCGTGGCGATCACTGCGACGCCGCTACTTCCCGGGGCGCGGATCGGAATGGCGCCAATCCTCGAGCAAAGCGCGCACGGCAGCCACAAAGGCCAGCGGCTGGTCCAAAAACAGATGGTGATGCGCTTCCGGGATCGGGATGAAAGGCGCACGCCGACGCAACACCTGAGACATGTGATCAGCGATCTCCGGGGTGAAGAGTTCGCTTTTGTTGCCGTAAATCACGCCCACCCGGCAGGTCAACCTGCCCAGATCGGCGGACAGGTTCCCGAACGGAAAGTCCTTGAAGAGTTGGTCGTCAAATTTCCAGGACCAGCCTCCGTCCACTCTGGCCAGCGAATGCCGCGCGATATAGTCCAGAATGTAATCGTTCTCGCACGGCTGCACCGGCATCAGCTTGAAGCGCCGGAGCGCCGCTTCCAAGGTGGGATAAACCTGTTTGGGCTTGATCGGCGACCGTTTCAGGTCCTGCGCCCAATCGTAATCCGGCGGACGGACGGGAGAATCCACCAGCACGATGCCGGACAGTTTCTCTCCCTGCATCAGCCCGGCTTTCAACGCCACATAACCGCCAAAACTGTGGCCAATAATGGTGGGCCGGCCGGCAAAACCGGCATCGGCGCAGACGCTCATCACTTCGTGGGCGAACGTTTCGGCAGAATAATGCGGGCGATAACCGCTGTCGCCCATCCCGCTTAAGTCAATGGCCGCGATGCGGTGCCTTTCCGCAAAGAAAGGCGCGATGAAATCCCACCAATGAGCATGCGCTCCGCCCCCATGCACCAGGACCAACCCCGGTTTGTTTGCCTCGCCCCAGCGCAGATAATGAATGCGGCAATTCTCGACGTGGATGAAACGGTCTTCCGCGGCGGTTTTCACTGCGTGCGTGAACCATCTGGGCGGATGCGGTTTGGGTGGAACCATCACGGTTGAAAAGAATCAGAAATAATGCGCCGACTTGGCCGGAAACAAGTTTAATCCCCTGCGCCTTCCCCTTTCAAATACGCGATCAGATCGGCCATTTCCTGCCGGCTCATGTTCTTTTCCAATTCCTGCGGCATGAGTGAAAGAGCCGTCGCCGAAATCGAAGCGATGTTGCTGCGCAACAGGGTCTCTTCTTCACCCAGCGCCTGACGCAGGGTGAGGCTGGTGGCCGTTTCGGAAGCAATCAAAGCAGAGAGGGTCCGTCCATCCTTGGTTTCGATCACGTAGCCGGCAAAGCCCGGCACGATTTCATACTCCGGAATCAGGATGTGCAAAAGAATCGCTTCCTTGGGCTGGTTGCGAATGCCAAAAAGGTCGGGCCCCACCGGCACGCCTTCCCGGTCCAACCGATGGCATGTGGCGCAATGCAGTTTGAAGACTGCCCGGCCGTTGCCGGGACTCGGCGGCCGCGCCAACACGGATTTATACTCTTCGTACACTTTCATGCGGTCGCCCGCTTGCAGGTTTTTGAAAAGCGCCAGCGCGCGCTGACGAATGGCTTCGTCCTTGTGCTGCATCAATTGATTGCGCCGGGCCGAATCGAGCGCGGAAGGCGGGATAACGCCGGCTTCCATGGCCGCCAAGAGCCCCGGCAAATGCCGTGACTGCGAGAGCAAAGCCGCCACCACGCTTTCGCGCACCGGCGGCGTGTAACTCCCCCAGCGCTCGCGCCCCAACAGAGCCGGGACGATGCCCGCGTCGGGCCTCTGTGCCAGCGACCGGACCGCCGCGCTTTGCAGAACGGCCGGCTGCTGCGGATCGAGCAGGGCCAGCAGCGCGCTGCCGGCCAGATTGAACTCGGCGTGGGCCAGAAAGTTGACGGCTGCCAGGCGCGCCGTCACCGGTTCCTTAATGTCCACGGCTATAGTCCTCGATTGCGCCATCAATTCCCGCGCCCGTTGTTCGGCCGGTCCGGCACCCGCTCCATCCCTGAGCAATGAAACCAGGGGCGAACGGTCTTTGCCACCGAAACCCTGGCCGCGCAGGCCCTCGGCGAAACCGTTCAACGCCGCCATTTGCCAGGCGGCATCTTCCCGCCGGCTGGAAGCCGTGATCTTCTGTAGAATCGCTCCCGATCGGTCGTGGGGCTGGCCTGTCCCCAGCATTCGCCCCAGTTCGCCCATCAAAGCCGTCAATCCGTCATCAGACGATCCATCCCGAGAACCGAAGTTGACCGGAGCGCGGGCGGCCTCACCCGCAGGACTTCGGTTTGCCGGTTCTCCGTTCGCCGTTCGCCGATCATTGATTTTTTCTGCGGCATGCCTGGCCGCGGCCACCAGCGAAACGACTTCCGTAAGAACCGCCTCGCCGCCCCGGCCGGCCGAACTTAAAACCGCCGCCCTGGTCCAACGATCACCCGCATCGCGCACCGCGATGTTGGCCAGCGCCGGAATGAGGCGGCCCTCGTCGAGTTCGCCCAGCGTCAAAGCGCACTGAAAACGCACGCGGGCGTCGGCGTCGTCAGCCAGAGCGATCACGCGGGAAGCGAGGGCGGCGGATTGGGCGACGCGCGCCTCGGCCAGTTGCAGGCCCTGTTCACGCACAGCCGGATGCGGATGAACCAGCGCGCGCCGGATTGATTCATCGTCCAGTGCTCCGAGCGCCTCCAAAGTGCGCAACGCGTGCAACGTCGCCACCGCGGGCTTCGGATAGCGCCCTTCGCCAGGCTGCGTGTGCGGCGGGCGAGGCGAGGCCGGGATGGCCGCTTTTAAGAGAGCCGCCGCCGCCGGGTCTTGACGTTCGATCAGCAGCCGTTGCGCCGTCTCGCGCCACCAGGCATTCGCATTGCCCAATTCAGCGCAGAGAGTTTTCGCCGATGAGCCGGCCAAGGCGACCTTTAGCCTCTTCGCCTGGGTCCGATCGCCCGTCACGCGATAAATCCGGCCTTGATCTTTGCCGCGGTCAAAATCGGTATGTTTGCGGATTTCGACCGGCAAATACTCCGGATGTTCGATGGTTTTGCGGTACATATCGCAGAGATAAAGCGCGCCATCGGGAGCGTTGGCCAGGAATACGGGGCGAAACCAATCGTCGGTCGAAGCCAGAAATTCCACGCCTTCCCGCGCGCGGCCGGCGACGAACGTAGCCCCGGCAGGCGTCAGCCGGTCCCGATGCACCAAGTTGCCGGCGGGATCGCAGGCCAAAGCGTTGCCCCAATATTCCTCCGGCAGCGCCGTCCCGCGATAAATCAAGACGCCGCAAGCAGCGGTGAAGGTTCCCGCATGCGAATCGGCCGTCGTGATGTTGTGGCTGATGGGATAAATCCGCGCGGCGGACCCGTGGCCTTTCAACGGTTCGGGCACCATGCTCTCGGGAAGATTTTGCATCGTTTCGGAAAAAGCCAGGTGCGGATTGCGCCTCAGATAGCGCGACGGCAGCACGATATGCCGGATATGCACCCGGTTCATGCAATTAAAGCGATGGCCAAAATCGTCGAAGGTTAACCCGAACTGCGCTTTGCCATCCGCCGCTTCGAAGATGCCGGTGTCAGGCCGAAAACGCAGGTCCGTGCGCGCAATGTCCACCGCGGGATGATTTGGGAAATCGGGCGCGCTGATTTGTCCGCCCACCAAGCCGCTGGCCAGATACACCCAGCCATCGAGGCCGAGCGTCGGATGGCTGACCCGCAGTTGGGTGCTGCCGGCGGTGGCAAAGCCGGTCAAGACCACGCGCCGGAAGTCCGCGCGGCCATCGCCATTGGTGTCCTTCAGGTAAAGCACGTCCGGCGCGCAGGTGACGAACACACCTCTTTTCCACGGCAGAACTCCATTGGGAAAGGTCAGTCCATCCGCAAAAACCGTTCGCTTCTCGAAGCGCCCATCGCCATCCGTGTCTTCCAGGAGCGCAATCATCCCCGCCGGCGGCCGGCCTGTGCCGGGACCGGTGGGATAGCCGCGATTCTCGGCCACATACATGCGGCCGCTCTCATCGAAGGCCAGCGCGACCGGGGCCACGACGGTCGGTTCGGCGGCGGCCAATTCCACGCGCAAGCCGGGCTCAAGCCGGAAGGTCTCGAGCGATTGTTCAGGTGTAAGGGGGCGGTTGGAATTGCGGATTGCGGATTGCGGATTGCGGATTGATTCCTCTGCGCAGATCGACCACGCTCCGGAGAAGGACGCGAACAGGCTAACGGTTAAGAGCATGCACGGAAAATTGATTTTGGGCATCGTCCTCGTCGTCGTTCTCGTCCTCGATGTTGCCTTCATTTTCGAGGACGAGGAGGACGACGAGAACGAGGACGAACAAACTGTCTGAGATTTCCGTACACGCGCCAAGAGAGAAACGATGCTGAGTTTCTTCATGGAAGTCCAGCAAACCGCTTGAACAAATTCTTCGTCATCTGCTGGACGCGACGGTCCGGTCCGGGCGGCGTGCTGCCATGCGCGGTGGGACGCAGATAACCGGGCGGCGCGCTCAAGCCGTCCGACCACCAGATGGTCGCGGCGTTGAAAACCAGGCTGCTCTTCGGCCCCGGATAAATCGTGGCTGTGTACTCCACCCCTTGCGGCTTGCCGTTGCTGAAGACCGGCCCCTTGGCGAGCACTTCCAGGCCGGGAATAGCCGCAGGAAGTCCATGATGCTCCCACCCGACTAATCCGGGAATTGAATCGCCGTTTTTCATTCCAGTGCCTTCGAACAGCCAATGTTTTGCGTTGACGCAGGTCCAGGCGGCCCCGCCGTTGTAAGGGTAAGTGCTGCGCGCGCCCATTAAGATCGCCGGATTCGGTCCGTGCTGCTTCCATCGGCCCGCGAAATTCTTGAGCTCGTGGTCGTAGGGTCCAAATTTGCCCAACCGGGTCAGCGCTCGATGAGGGACGCCATTGCGATTAGGGAAAAAGGCAATCAATCCATCGACGGCGTTGCCGCTGAAAAACGCGGCCTGGACTCCCGCCTCCACCGCCGCCTTGACATGGTTGAACATGTCGATCGTCCAATACTCGTCATGGCCGACCGACAGCCAGGCTTTGGCGCGCAGCAAACCTTTCGCGTCGGCGTGGGTATCGACATTGCTGATGTAGGAGACATCGTAGCCCTCCTGTTCCATCCAAAAGGCCAGCGGAAATTCCCAGAGCAGAAACTCGCCGGACCCTTGCGACAGCGGCGCATCGAAAATTTGGCGGTACTTCCCGTAAGGCCGGTCCCAGCCGACACGCACTCCGGGTCCTACGTACCAATCATGCGGCGGCGTCCCATCGTCATAGAGCGAGAAAAAGTCCGGCCAGCGATTGTACGCCGCCCAAGTGGTGTCGCTGCACTGGAAAAGAAAATCACAAGCCCGATCATCCCGCACAATGAAGATAATATAGCTTTGCAGGCCTTCCTTCTCCTCGGTCAGCTTGCCCAGATACACGCCGCTGAGCCACTCCTTGGGAATGACGATTTTCGTGGCCGGCTCCCACTGGCACTCCCGCAAACGTTCCTCGCCCACTTCGGGGTCCGGCTGCGTTGTACTTCTGAAGGGTCCCAGTTTCTCGACATGGCGCCCGCCTTTGCCGCCGTAGTAGCCCAGCCGATACAGATCGAGCACAAATGAGGAAGGAGGATTGGTGCTAACCATGATTTCGAGCGGTTCGCCCGCGCGCACGCTGGTGCGCGAACAGTACCCTTCGATCCACGGGCAGCGATACGCCGCTTTCGGATCAACCCGCGTCTTGGCGAGCAACCAATCGGTCGTGCCCGGCTGCTCGTTCTCTCGGCGAATCAGATCGCGCTGGGGAGACGTCGCCGCCGCGCGGGTTGCCAAGGGCGACAAAACCGCGGCCAGGCCCGCGCCACCGAGGTCCTTGAGCAACTCGCGACGGCTCAGGAGCGAAAAGGGGACGGGATCAAATTTGGGTTTCATACGTGGCAGGCTGCCTCGTACACTCCTTTAAGGCAATGGCCAATCATCGGGTCAGTCCATCGGGGTCGGTCAATAGTGCACCTCCGAAAACTGCTTTTCGGAGTTGGGTTGATGGTGGCAGTTCGGTTTTCGGTGTGGATGGTTTCATAGCGGCTCCTTCGGTTGGTGTTTTCCTTAAGGTTAATCTTCCGGGGTAGATGGGTTGTCGGTCGTTTCTGGTTTTGATCTGCGCTTTTCAGGCCTGCCTGTGCGGGGCACGCAGACAGGCGGCGGTTCGTGGCAGTCCCGATTCGGAATCGGGATTCGTAGCGGGCCAGGTTGTAAATCAGGTTGATCAACCCGATGGCCGCCGCGGCGCGCCGTCGCCAAGCAGGGGTCGGTTCTTGATAATGGCTACTTCCCGCCAGACTGCCTCTGGCGATACAGCAGGTGGTTCAGATAGCCCCGGCTTCCCATCCCCAGGCGCTCCGCGATCCAACCCACCGTCACCTGCCTGCCGCCTGCCCGTGCCAGAAGGCAGACAGGGCAGGCAGGTCGTGGTCTCGGCCCGCAACCGAGCCGCCAACGCCACTTTCTCCGCATCCCCTCTGGGCCGGGTCCGCAGATCGGCCTCTTTCCACCGCCGCCGTTTCAATTCCTCCGCGATGATTTGTTCCGCCACCTGCCTGCCGGTAGGCAGGTCGCTTCCGCCGTCTGCGCCCGCTCCTCCCCGTAATGCTCCGCTCCCAGCCGCTCGCTCATCTGGGCCAGCAACTCCTGCCGAAATGTTTCCCCGCCCAGGCACCAGCCGGTTTGGAAAAGGCTGAAGGCGAAAGGCTAAATGCTAACCAACTTCAGCCTTCAGCCTTCAGCATTCAGCCTTCTTTTATCTTCGCCCTCCGCCGCCCCGCGCCGCGCTGCCAACGCCTGCTCCAGCCGTTGCCGCCCCGCTTCATGTGTCAATTTCAAGACCCTCTTTCAGAAATTCGCCATTCCTTTGTCCGATGGAATATGCGATGATCAAACCGTTGTTATGAATGTGAGTATCGCCCCAGGTGCCAGCCTTCGCCGGATTGCGGAAATCGTCCGCAACGCGATGCTCCGTGGCCCGGATGCTTGGGCAGGCGGCTCACTGCCGGAGCGCAACGTGAAACCGAATCCATCGGCCAATCTGCTTCCGACCGACCGCGATGTGGTCGAACTTTTCACGCTGCTCCGGGAACGTGAGACTCCCTATCTGCTGGTGGGCGGCATTGCCATGCTCCGCTATGTCGAGGGGCGGAACACCGAAGACATCGACC
>CAYIIH010000050.1:0-30752 GCA_964363225.1 uncultured Verrucomicrobiota bacterium
CCCCCTCGCGCTTTTCGTTTCCAGTTTTCCGACGCCGCATCCTTGGCTCGCCGTTGGTGGAGGGCGAAGCCGCCGGCGCGGGAAATGAAAAGGGGCGCGAACCTAACGCGCCCCGACTGAAGGCTCTGGAGGGCCTTGGGAACAAGACGCGAAAAGCCGCGCCCGATTGGGCGCGTGCTCGGTCGGTCTTGTTCCCGAACGAAATTTTCCAGATTTACAGTCGGAACCGTAGCCGGTAGCTACGCAAAGTTTTTTGTTCGTTTCGTTTACATTCGTTTCATGTCAGAACGCAAAGGATTACGCCACAGTTTGCCACGCGCAGCAAGCGCACGTTTTGCGGGTGTCGGGCATGGGCACGCTTTTGCCGCGCAACGAGAACCTCAGCAGCGATAACCTGCTGGGGCGGTTCCTGGATTACGTCGCGGGGCGGCTGCGAGCCGAGAACGACGAATTCCGAATGGCGCATGGCGAGCTACGGCAACGGCGCGAAGGTAATCGGCCATCCTCGAGTTGTTCGAGGAAAAGAACGTCATCCTGAACGCGCCCGCCCTCTCCCGCAAATCGCTCGCAACAGCCCGTGTAAGGAAGCCCTGCCTTCAATTCGCCATTCGGCATTCGCTGCGTCTGCCAAATCAGCGCGCCCCCTTCCCATGAATCCCCCAGCCCTTCGGGCCACCACTTCGTATGAAATTGACGGGTGTTGGTACACAACGACTTGCTCCTATTTTCGGGGTAACCTGAAAAAGCTCTCATTGAATACCAAGCACTTACGCATTTCAGGTTCATGGCCGGTGAGCAGGTCCGAAAGGAACAAGGAGCTTTCCATGAATCCCCCAGCCCTTCGGGCCACCACTTCGCATGAAAGTCGCTCCCTTGATTTCCAAGCACTTGCACGACACTTTCGGGGTAACCGGGAAAGCCCTCCCATGGATTCAAAGCGCCCAGGGATGCTCTCGGTCGGCTCTTTGATCGCTTTGAATCCATGGGGGCTTCGCGGGTTCATGGTCCCGATGCGCGGTTGCAGGATCGTGGGGGCTCCCCATGAACCTCGTAGCCGCGGACGTGAGTCCGCGCATCTTGGTGCGGCCGAAATCAGCGCCGACTCACGTCGGCGGCTACAATTCAAGGGGGCAAGGCGCGAACAATAAGTTCAGGGGGTTCTCCCCCTCGTGCTTTGCACCCTCGACAACAACGGAACTGCCAGGCTATTCCCGGACCATCGTCAGCAGCAACTTAGCCGTTGCAGAAGGCGCCGCACGCCGGATAATGTCCAGCGATTTTCTGAATCGTGAGCGGTCCATCTCATCTCTATGATCGTGTTGCATGCCGCGCTGCGGGCGCGGGAATTCTATCTGTGGGGCGAAAAGCCTGAGGCACAACGGGCCTTGGCCGGGAAACGCCGCGGGCGCAAGGCCGCCGCGCCTGCCACACTGCCGCTGCCCTTCGACGCCGGAGCAGACACGCTGGCGGCGGCTCTGCAAGAGCTGGTGCCGAGTCTGGTTGTTTCCCCCAAGGAAGCTTTATCCTTGGTGGCTTGGTTGCCGACTCTAGGCGATCAGCCGGTGGCGTCCAACCCGCTCATCGCCGAACCACCGGAAGCCGGGGCGGCATTGACCCTGGGCGCTTGGGCCGTGTCCGCGTTCAAACTGGCGTCCGGCAGTGTCGTTGAATTGCTGGCCGGCTGCGGCGACCGGGAAACACTCGCGCCGGGCGTTGTGGCCGGAAAAGACCTCGCGTTCTGGGTCAATGCGCTGCGGCTGGCCTCGGCGTTGGTGGCGCGACAACAATTCCTTCCCGGTCTGGCGAAGAACAACGGCGAGTGGCGTGCCTGCTGGGAAGCGGTGTTCGCCGGGGCCGACGCGGGACGGTTGGCGACCCTGGGCCAGGCCATGCCGCCAAGCTGCCGGGCGTTGACCACCGATGCCGCGGCGCCGCCTGCCACACCCGCGATCTCCGTGCTCGCCGATTTCGTCCACGGCATGACGGATCATCTGGTGCGATGCAGAGGCGCGTCACCTGCGGCCCCGCCCGCCTTACCGCCCTCGCGCCGCAGCGCCAAGGCCGCCTTCGACAGTCTGCACGATCAATGGTTGCACGCCTTGCGCGCGCCCGACGGCCGGATGGCCGGCGACGACCTTGAACTGGCGCAACTGGCCGATCAAATCCGCGAGTGGCGCCGGCCCATCAGCGTGACTGCCGCAGCGCCGGTGAAGTTATGCTTCCGGTTGGAGGAACCGGAGGAGCCGTTGGCAGTTTCGGATGTGGCCAGCCAGCCGGGCGAGAAGTTGCAGGCCTTGGCCGCGACACCGGCAGAGCGGCTGAAGGCGGGGTTGCAAACGCCCTGGCGCGTCCGTTTTCTGCTGCAGCCCGCCGATGATCCGAGCTTACTGGTCGAGGCGGGCGAGGTCTGGAAGAAACGTTCCAGCCAGGCCAAGCTGCTGCAGCGGGAGGGCGCCAACCTCAAGGAGTACCTGCTCTCTGCGCTCGGCCAGGCCGCCGGCCTCTGCCCGCGCCTCGAGGCGAGTTTGAGGACGGCCACGCCGTCCGGCTACGAGCTGGACGCCACCGGCGCGCATGAGTTTCTCACCGAGAAGGCCTGGGGGCTCGAACAAGCCGGTTTTGGCGTGTTGCTGCCGGCGTGGTGGACGGGCAAAGGCACCAAGGTCCGACTCAGCGCGCGGGCCAAAGTCAAGAGTCCCACCCTGCAAGGCGGCAGCGGACTGACGCTGGATGAGATCATCCAGTTTGACTGGGAAATGGCGCTCGGCGACACCACGCTGACGCTGGCCGAGTTAGAGGCGCTGGCCAGGCTCAAGGCGCCGCTGGTGAAAATCCGCGGCCAATGGGTGCAACTCAACGCCGACGAAATCCAGGCCGCCATCGAGTTGTGGAAAAAGAAGGCCGCCGGGCAGGCGCCGGTGCGTGACTTGATCCGAATGGCACTCGGCGCGAAGCCGGCGCTGGGCGGAATTGAGTTCGACGGTGTGCGCGCCGACGGCTGGATTGCCGAATTGCTCGCGCAGTTGGAAGGCCGCGCCGCCTTCGAGGAGCTCGCGCCGCCGGGCGGATTCCACGGCGAGTTGCGGCCCTATCAAAAGCGCGGTTTCTCCTGGCTGGCTTTCCTGCGCCGCTGGGGGCTGGGTGCGTGCCTGGCCGATGACATGGGTTTGGGCAAGACGATCCAGGTGCTCACGCTGTTGCAGCGCGAGTGGGAGGCAGGGCAACGCACCCCCGTGCTGCTCATCTGCCCCACCTCCGTCACGGGCAACTGGCAGAAGGAAGCCGCGCGCTTCACACCGGAGCTGCCGGTATTGGTGCATCACGGGATCGAGCGCACGAAAGGCGGGGCCTTCCGCGCCGCCGCGTCCCAGCAGGCGCTCGTCGTCACCAGCTATGCGCTGTTGCACCGCGATTTCGACTTTTTCAAGGAAGTAGCCTGGGCCGGCGTCGTGCTCGACGAGGCGCAGAATATCAAGAACCCGGAGACCAAGCAGGCTAGGGCCGCGCGCTCGCTTCAGGCCGGTGGCCGCATCGCCCTCACCGGCACGCCCGTCGAAAACAACGTCGGCGACCTGTGGTCGATCATGGAGTTCCTCAATCCCGGTTTCCTCGGCACGCAAGCGCAGTTCAAGCGCCAGTTCTTCCTCCCGATCCAGGTGGACCGCGACCCGGCCGCGACCGACCGGCTCAAGCGCTTGACCGGGCCGTTCCTCCTGCGCCGGCTCAAGACCGACAAGAGCGTCATCGCCGACCTGCCCGAGAAGCTGGAGATGAAAGTCTTCTGTCCGCTCACCAAGGAGCAGGCTTCGCTTTACGCCGCCGTGGTCCAGGAAGCGGGCGAGGCGCTGGAGGAAAGCGAAGGCATCCAGCGCAAGGGCTTGGTGCTGGCGACGCTGATGAAACTCAAGCAGGTGTGCAATCACCCGGCGCAGTTCCTCGGTGACAACTCGGCCATTCCCGGACGGTCAGGCAAACTCGCGCGCCTGACCGAGATGCTGGAGGAAGTGCTGGCCGAAGGCGACCGCGCCCTGGTGTTCACGCAGTTCACCGAGATGGGCGGCCTCTTGCGGCGGCACCTGCAGGAGACGTTCGGCCGCGAGGTCTTGTTCCTGCACGGCGCCGTGCCGAAGAAGCAGCGCGACCGCATGGTGGACCGTTTCCAAAGCGCCGCCGACGCGCCGCCGCTCTTCCTGTTGTCGCTCAAGGCGGGCGGCACCGGATTGAACCTGACGCGCGCCAGCCACGTCTTTCACTTCGACCGCTGGTGGAATCCAGCGGTGGAAAACCAGGCCACCGACCGCGCCTTCCGCATCGGCCAGACGCGCAACGTGCAGGTCCATAAATTCCTGTGCCAAGGCACGCTCGAGGAGAAAATCGACGAAATGATCGAGCGGAAGAAGGAGATCGCCGCCAACGTGGTCAGCGCCGGCGAAGGCTGGCTGACCGAGTTGAGCACGGCGGAACTGAAAGACCTGTTCGCCTTGCGCGCAGAGGCGGTGCAGGAGTGAACGACATCTCATGAAACTCAAACTGCCCGATGGAAGTTGGGACGTGGAGGTCTTTCTCGACCGTTCCAGGCCCGGCTATGATGACAACGTGTTTGTCCGCATCCGGGAGGAGTGTCCTGCGCAGTGGAAAGTGTTCAAAGGTTCTGGAGTCACCATTGGCATCACCGCCGCCGATGCGCGACAGTTGGCCCGTCGATTGGCAGAGGTGGCGGCGGAAGACGAAGCGGCCGCGAAGGCGGAGGCGAGGACTTGGGGAAGTCCGCCGCAGCCCGCGCCGCAGCGCAAGCCGCGTGCAAAGTCACCGCTACTGTTCACCCCCACCCAGGGCAAGTATCTGGCCTTCATTCACCGTTACCAGACGAAGTATGGATGCTCTCCCGCAGAATCGGATGTGCAGCGGCACATGCTGGTGTCCGGCCCCAGCGTCCACCAAATGTTGGTGATGCTGGAGCGCAAGGGTTTGATCGTGCGCACACCGGGCCAGGCGCGATCCATCCGGCTGCTGGTCCACCCCGAACTTATTCCTCCGCTGCCATGAGCAAGCACCGCGATGCAGACTGGGCGGACGCGCAGCAACGCTGCCGGCTTTCCGTGGAAGTCATGGCGATGGCCAAGGAACTAGGTCTGAATCCGCGCAGCCTCATCAAGAACATCCCCAACCGAAGCGAGCCGTGGAAACTGCCGGTCAAA
The DNA here is from genome assembly GCA_964363225.1 of uncultured Verrucomicrobiota bacterium. GTDB lineage: Bacteria > Verrucomicrobiota > Verrucomicrobiia > Limisphaerales > CAYIIH01 > CAYIIH01. The sequence goes on from CAYIIH010000050.1 coordinate 5,199, forward strand.
GACTGGGTGCAAAACATGTATTTTAAACGTTTCGGCAACCGGACACCGCACAGCAGCCGGCATGAGGAGGCTCATCCTTTGACGCACAAAGAGAATCAGAGCCTCCTGACCTCGGCGGCGGCGCGGGCCGATACACAGCCTGCGGCCCCACCGCCCAATCTGCTGCGCGAAGCGGAGAACGAGCTGTTCCGCAAAGCCGATCACGGGGAGGTTGACGAAGTCCCTTTTTAACCATTGAACTATTTAACGATTTAACCTTTTCACCGTTTAGAACCATGTCCTGGCGAGATTATTCCTTCCGTTACTTCCAACCCTCCGTGCCGCGCGCCGCCAAGGGCGGGATCAAGGCGCAGTCCAAACAAGGCCAGTTCGGCGCGAGTTGGTGGGCCAAGCGGTGGATCGCCGTGCTGGAAAGTTTTAACATTGGCGCGCGCCTGCAACGCGGCCGCTCTTACGCCCGGCGGGGCCAGGTGCTTGACATCCACATCGAGACTGGCCTCATCAAAGCCAAGGTGCAAGGCTCGCGGCCCCAGCCCTACGCGGTTGAAATCAAGGTGAAGACGCTTTCGCAGAACGACAGCGCCAAACTCGGCCAGGTGCTCGCGCGGCAGGCGATTTTCGCCGCCAAGCTGCTGGCGGGCGAAATGCCGCAGGACATTGAGAAGGCCTTTGCCGGCGCGGGCCTGTCGCTCTTCCCGGAGAAACTCGACGACCTGCAAACCGACTGCTCCTGTCCCGACTGGTCGAATCCCTGCAAACACATCGCCGCGGTTTATTACCTGGTGGGCGAGGAGTTCGACCGCGATCCGTTCCTGGTTTTCAAGTTGCGCGGCGTGGACCGCCCGAAGCTTTTGGCGTTGCTGGGTGAAGAAACGGCTGAACCCGTGGCGCGCCGGAAGCAGCGTTCGTCTGTCCAGCCCGAAGAACCTCGCTCTGCGCCTCCGGTCGAACCGCTCACGGCCGAGGCGCCGGCTTTTTGGCAGGGGAGTGCCCCGCCGGCCGGCTGGCTGGGCGAAGTGCGCCCACCGCCGTTGACGGCTGCCATGCCCAAGCGCCTGGGCAACTTCCCCTTCTGGCGGGCCAACGAACGTTTTTTTGACGCCCTCACGCCCGTTTATGCTGAGGCCTCCACAGCCGGTCTGCGCACCCTGCTGGGGGAATCGCGGCCGTGACATCCAGCCTGCAATTGTGAGTCTTTGCGACCTTGGGCCGCGCGATGAGAACGTCGCCCACCTCGCGCTGCGCGAAGGCGCGCAGGCCCGCGTCCAGGAGGTCATCATGGAGGAGTTCCACTACGACGCTGACGGCGAGCGCTGTTTGGAGTCCCGGCTTCAGCCGGTCCGATTCCACCCATGACTGCGCGCCCTGGATTCCTCGAACGCCGCACCGGCTGAACCCGGGACTGCGAACGGCCGACCGACTGTCACCATCGCATCCACGGACCGGCACGGGTACTCAATGCCGCATTCGGCACTCTGCATTCGGCATTTCCTTCCGTCGTCCATTTCACGCAGGCGGAGGCGGCACAGAGCGCCTGTCTGCGTGCATCGCAGGCGCAGGATTTCACGGGCATCAACTTCTGTTCGCGCGACGAGAATGTTGACGTGGGGAAAAACGTCCTCCCTCGACGCTCAGTGAAAATGCCGCCGCGCTGGCCAGTTCCAGAAAAAACCGACCCCGCGTCTTAGCAAATGCCGACGGCCACGGGTTCAACGAAAGCCTCGCTTGCAGAAAAAGCTGACGGACCCACAGGGGAATCCTTCAGACCTTCGCCACCAGTGTCGTAGTGGCCACGAAACGATGGGCGATGTTGTCCACCATCACCCCAAAGCCCTCCAGCGTCCGGACGCCAAGCAGAGCCCTGTCGCTCGGTTCCGCGAACACCACTTCGTCCACGGTTTCAAAACCCTCGGCCTTGAGGATGGCATAGCCGGTTTCGCGGGTGATGAGTTGTTTGGTGGCGGTGGAAAAGCTGCGCTTCCGCACGGGCGTCACCTTGATTTCGGCCAGCAAATCCTTGGGCAGCCAGGTCAATTCGGAGCCAGTGTCCACCAGCACCTCGGCCGGCAGGCTGACCAGGCTTTCGTCTTTGGTGTTCCGCGCCACAACGCTGACTTTGAACAAACTCATGGCCGAACCATACCTGTCGCCAACGCCGGGTGCAAGCGTTCCCGCACTGCTATTCCTCCGGCTCCGTGACCTGAAGCTGCTTGTGCTCGCCGTCTGCCAACTCAAGAGATACGTCCATCCGAAGTGTAGGGGTAGCTCACTTCGCCCGTCTTTAGATCAATGGTAATTGTGCCCTCCCGCGAATTCACCTTGGCCTTCGCGTTAACCGTGATGGACGTCTGTATTACGCGCTTGAAGGTCTTCTTGTTCCCGGTCAGCCGCGACGTCTTCCAAAGACAGAAAGCTTGTCCTCGGCCCTCCGCGCAGTAGGCTGTGGCCCCAAGTTCATGAGCAGCGTAGTCAAAGAGATCTTCCGTGCGAACCGCCCGTCGGGCGTGCCGGGCAGGGCAGACAAGTGCCTGGCGGACCTGGCCCAGGATTTGAGGCGGCTGTTACAAAAGACACAGCGAGGTTTTGCCGATCCTTCAGTCGGTTTGCCCGAGGAAATGCGAAACAATCCGTGGTTTCACTTCTGACCTGACGCCACGCATGGCCGGGAAGAAAAAGCGCCCCAGGAGTCCACGCCGCTTGCGCCTGAAGCGTCAGGCGCGCCTGCATTCGGCCAAAGCATGGCTGGCACAGCAGAAGGGCCGGACGCCCGCGCAGATTGGCAAGGCCTACCGAAAATGGTACGGCGTGGACTGGCCTTGTGCCCTGGCCGAACTGTCGCAACTGGGCATCAAGTTCGGGTTGGACTGGGTGACCCAACTCCAGAGCGCGCTGGCGGGACACCATCGTGCCAGGGCCGCCCGCCGGTCAGCGCAGGACAGGGGCCGCGCCGGCCCGGCGTTCGACGATTCCGACTCCAACGAGTATTTCGCCTATATCGCCGGCTACACTGACAACGGCGCGCCCTTCGGCGTGACGTGGGAAGAATGGGATAAACTCAAAGCCGCCGAAGAGCCGCCGCCGGCGGAGGATGATCCGTTCTGAGGAAGCTGCCGGCGTGCTTTACCTGCCGCGGCACTGCTTGAACTTCTTTTTCGGACGCGCCTCAGCTTAACGCAGTTCTCTTCCAAGCAGGTCTCTTGAACCTGGAGTCTTGCCGCTTCCCAGTCATAATCCAACACATGCCCGCACGTCTAACACTTTTCACATGGCTTACTACTCGCCATTTGACTTACCAGCGCGAACTCGTATTCTATCTCCATGACAACGGCAACGAAGACAGCCACGGTTTACTTCTCGGTCAAAGGCCAGGTCGTCATTCCTCGCTGGCTCCGCCGAGAGTTCGAGATCGAGGAAGGCACCCGGGCCCACGTGCAATCCACCCCGCAGGGCATCCTCATCAAGCCCGTCACCCGCACCTACATCAAAAGCCTGCGCGGTTCGCTCAAGGGCAGCGGCGTCATGAAGGCGCTGATGGAGGACCGCAAACGCGAACAGGAGCTGTGACATGGCGACCAAGGTTTTGGATAGCTGGGCGCTGATCGCTTTCTTTGAAGACGAACCGGCGGCGGAGGACGTGGAGAAGCTGCTGCAGCAGGCTGCCGACGAGAAGCACAAGCTCCTGATGAGCGTGGTGAACTGGGGCGAGGTCTATTACAACACCATGCGCGAGGTTTCCCAGGAGGCCGCCGAGCAAAAGGCCCACGAAATCGCCGCCCTGCCGATCGACATCATTGGCGTGAGCGACGACCTGACGCTCGCCAAACAAGCCGCCATCTTCAAAGCCAAGCACAAAATGGCCTACGCCGACTGCTTCGCCGCGGCCCTGGCCAAGCATCGGAATGCCGAACTCATCACCGGCGACCCGGAGTTTAAAGCGGTGGAAGGCGAAGTGAAGGTTGCGTGGTTGCCCAAAAACTGAAAGCGACAGGAGGCAGAGGCCATGAATATCGAACGAGATGCAAGAATACACTTTCATGAGCTCGGCAGGCTGATTCCCGTGACGAGAAAGTGCAATTTTCAGGCTGGCAAACCAGCCGGTCTGAGTGGCAGAATCAAGGCCAGTTCATTGATTATGGTTAAGAAAAAATTCAAATCGCTTGGTCTGGAAGCCACTTTTCTGGTTCCGGAGAGCGTTGCGGATTTCGACGCAAATGCGCGGCGCCAAGGCGCTTGTCTAGAAGAGGCGATCAACAACGTCGTCTATCGGAGTTGTCTCACAGAGTTTCGCGCCAAGTTCTGCGAGAGACTGTCGGCGAAGACCGGTGTTCAGCGCGGAGCCGCCGGCACCGGACGAACGGACGGCGCGGGGAATCAAATACTCGAGTTTAACGAGAAAGAGAAAGCCTTCGTGGAACGAGTGTGCCAGGAACGACGGATTTCGGTTACGGAACTCCAGGCCCTTGCCGACGAAGTGGCGTCCGAGGTCGCGTTCGATGCTTCCGGGCGTGAGTCGGCAGGCACAGTACGGCGGATACCCAAAAGGTACCTAACAATGGCACAGGACATCGTGATCAAGGGACCAGATGCAGTTGAGAAAGCGAGAAAGAAGCTGTCGGAGGCGCTGAAGCGCCCGGTTTTAGGAGATGCGGATTCCCTTGCTTTGGCGATCAAGGAATACCAGGAGGAGCCATTAGCGTAAACCCGATGTCCCGGAGGAGCCATGAACGTAGGTGAAGCGCGCGTCCGAGGTTTGCTTGAGGGAACGAAGCAGTACGTTGTTCCATTATTCCAGCGTCCGTACTGCTGGGGAAACAAGGAGTGGAGGAGTCTTTGGGAGGACATCGTCTCGCTTTACAGTACGGAAGACGATTACACCCATTTCATCGGGGCGGTTGTGACGGTTCCGATTCCCACGCTGCCGGCCGGGGTAACGAAGTACCTGCTAATTGATGGGCAGCAGAGGCTGGTCACGATCATGATCTTGCTCTCGGTCCTGCGAGACTCTGACTCCACGGACAGGCAAGTTTTGAAGCAGGAAATCCAAGAAAACTACCTCACGAACCGCTTCTTCGAGGACGAGGATTATCTGCGCGTCCTGCCAACCCAGGGTGATCGAGAACCTTTTGCGGCGATAATTCGTCAACAACCTCACGACCCGCATTCCAGCCTGACGCTCGCCTACAGATTCTTTCTGGCGCGGGTGAAAGAAAAGGTTCTGGATTTGGATGAGGAGTTCGATTTCAGGAAGCTTTTCAGCCTGATTGTTGGTCGTATCAACACCGTGCAGATTGTCCTCGATCAGCAGGACAATCCACAATTGATCTTCGAGAGTCTCAACGGCAAGGGGACTCCGTTGACCGATGCGGATCTGATTCGGAACTTCGTCTTCATGCGGATCGACAAGGCAGATCAGCAACTGTCTTACCACAACGACTGGTTTCCCATGGAGCAGCGCTTGGTCCAGCGCCGAGGAAGGCGGCAATACTACTCCGTCCTAACGCCCTTCATGCGGCACCTTGTGATGCAGCGTGGTGTTATGGTGAGGAAGGAAGATACCTACGTAAAGTTCCAGCAGTATCTGGAGCGACCTGGGGCTTCGCCGGCGAAGGATGAACTCGTTGAGATCGCAAAAAGTTCGGAGCTGTACCTTCGCCTCATCAAACCCGAAACGGAACCCAACCCGGAGTTGAGGCAGAGATTCCAAAGCGTTCTTGACCTCGAGGTCACGACTTGCCATCCGCTCGCGCTGCGCCTTTACCATCTCCACAGGGACGAACGCCTCTCCTTAGAGTCGTTTCTCCGGTGCATCGACTCAATCGAGTCTTTCATGGTGCGCCGAGTGTTTGGCTCACGCTCCACAAGGCCCTTGGGACGCATCTTTGTGACCGTTTGCCGGGATTTGGTGGAGGACGATTTGCCACAGTCGATTCTCCGGCTTCTTGACGGGGCTGGCTGGCCCGAAGACGTGGAGTTTGAGAATGGTTTCCTAAACGCTCCAATCTACTACTTGGATCAGAAGAAAACCAAGTTCGTGCTGATTCGATTGGAGGGTACTCTCGGTGGTCCAAGGCCTGACACTCTTCATGGGTTGGAGACTGAGCACATCTTCCCGCAACTGCCCAGTCCGGCTTGGCACGAGCATTTGGGGCATCAGGGCGTCGCGGAAGCCATGCCCGCAATCCACAGGATTGGCAACTTGACATTGTCCGAAGTCAACGCGGCGATGTCGAACCGTTGGTTCACAGAAAAGAAGACGTTTCTGGCAATGAGCGACCTCCGACTGAACAAACACTTTGAGGACTGCGAGTCGTGGGGCTACCAAGAGATCACAGAGCGCGGCATGGCTCTTTTCAAAGTTGCTAGGAAAATCTGGCCAAAACAACTTGGTGGGTAAAGAGGCCGAAACGGGGCAGACGACATGAGGGTGTCACGGCCCACCTTTCTTTAGTATCGCAACGAAACCGATAAGCGTACCGATAAGCCCCGTCACCGCCGCCAACAACGGAAGCCATGTCTCCATCTGCGCTTTTCTCTCTGCCCGGACCTGGGAGCGAACCATGGTCACGCCCTTTGGTGTGAGCACTCGACGATCTGGAATCTGTGTTGTCTCAGCCCAAAGCGCATTGTCGTCCCTTTCGGGGATCGGCAAGAACAGACCTTCGGCCTTTGAAACCCAGAACTTGGTAATTGTGAGAGCAATCTCGTCGTCGAGCATGTCGGTTTCGAATCGGTAATCGGCGGAAAGAGAGTCGATCTGTTCGCGAATTGCGTGATTGACCTCTGCTTCCTTCAACTTTGTGTGGTATGCCGCCAAGAGCCGGTTCCTGTGTCGCTGGAGTCTGGCTATTTCAAATCTGGACTTGAAGTTTTCGATCATGAGGCCGGTCGCGGCTCGCCTGGTTCTGCCCGGCGCAAGCCTGCTTCATCGTTTACCGTTCATCTCCCGGCACCGGCGGATTGGCGGGGACGCGGGCGAGGACTTCGTCCACCTTCTGCCAGTTCACGCGCTGGGCGCGCTCGGCAATGCTGGGGCGCGTGGCAGCGGCGGAGACTTGGGCGGAGAGCGCCGCCGCGACAACCTGGTCCACGGTGACCTGTTGCCGCGCCGCCAACTCGGCAGTCTGCCGCAGGAGCGAATCTGGAATGTTGACTTGCAGAGTCATATCACGTCGCTGTCAATGTGGCCAAGAACTGGCCGGGTTTCAAGACTTCAATTCCCATGCTGGCGGCGGGCGCAAGGTGCCGGACGTTGTAGGTCACGATGCGGTTGGCGGCAAACTCGCAGGCCAGTTGCACCAGCGGTTCGTCGTCCGGGTCGGTCAGGATGGGCCACCATCCCGATTGCAACTGCCACTCCTCGGCACGGGCGCAGATGGCGTTCAAAAGCTCGTCCACGTCATCCAAGCTCAGCCCCAGTTCCGAGGCGTTGGCCTTAAGGATCTCCTCGTATTCGTGAACGAGGTGGTTGCTCACCACCGCCGTCCATTCACCCCGGCGCAAACGACGGAACACCTCAAACGAAGCCCCCAGCCGCGACCGAAAGGCGGCGTAGAAAACGTTCGTATCCATGACGGCGCGTAGCGGCATGGGCGTATGGTCGGCTCTTTACTTTCGCCCGTCAATCGCGGGGGTGGAAGCAACGCCCTTCATCTTCCTGCTCAGCTTCGTCGTGAGCTGGTAGAGTCGTTGCGTTGTGGGCACGACTCTTTACGACCTTTTGCCGCGCGAGGAGAACCTCAGCAGCGACAACCTGCTGGGGCGGTTCCTGGATTGCGTCGCAGGGCGGCGGCTCACGCTTTACCGTGCGCAGAAGGAGGCAAGCGTGGGCGTTTGTCACGGTTTGAGAAACAGCGGCGTGGGAAACCGAGTCTTCCCTTTGCCAGCGCGTCCTGCTACGATGACATCATGAAGATCAGTGATGATTACCATGCGAAAGTGCGCCTGTGGGCCCGGCAGCCAACGGTGGTGTCGCTGCCGCCCGGGCCGCCCCTGCCCAAGTTCACATCGCGGAAGTTTCACACGCACGAGGAAATGAACCGATGGAAGCAAACCCTCCTGCGCGAAATTGCGCAAACCGCCGCCCGCCATGGATGAATTGCTGAAACGGTTCAACCAAGCCGGTGTCCGTTACCTGCTGGCGGGCGGCCAGGCCATGCGACTGGCCGGCCTGCCGCGGTTCTCGATGGACTGGGATTTCTTCATCCCGCCGCGAGACGAGGTGAATCTCGCCCGCCTGAACGTTTTACTGGCGGAGGAACTGGATATGCCGCTGGTTCCGCTGGGGCCGCAGGGCGAGAACTTCGTCCAGACCTACCAAACGCGCTGGGGGGTGGTGCAATTTCACCTCGGCCTGCCTGGCGTGCCGAAGTTTGACGAGGCGGAGCATCAGGCAGTCATTCGCCAGACTGAATTGGGATTGCCCGTTCGATGCCTGTCTGGTCCGCACTTGCTCGCGGCGAAACAAGCGGCCAACCGCCCACAAGACCAAGTTGACATCGAGTTCCTGACCGAACTGCAGCGGCTGGGAAAGCTTTAGCGGCCCGTGCCAACCATCAACCCGGTCGCGTCCAACCGCCAGTCCTCAAGCAGTTACTCCCTACAACCTTTTGCCGCACAATGAGACCCTCAGCAACGACTCCACGCTTCGCTTGATCGCAAATCGCAGATTTCAGATCGCTGGCCGCGCGCCGGCGAAACGGGTAAGCTGACCGCTCGACATGGCAACGACGCTCTATGAATTGATGCCCCGTGAGGACAGAATCAGCAATGATCTGCTCCTGGGACGGTTCCTGGATTATGTCGAGGGCCGGCGGCTCACACTCTACCCGGCGCAAGAATCGGCCATCCTGGAGTTGTTCGAGGAGAAGAATGTCATCTTGAACACGCCGACCGGGTCGGGCAAATCGCTCGTGGCCGCCGCTTTGCACTTCAAGGCCGTCGCCCAGGGCCAGCGCTCGATTTACACCTGCCCGATCAAGGCGCTCGTGAACGAAAAGTGGCTGGCGCTCTGCCGCGAGTTCGGCCCGGACAACGTCGGCTTGAGCACCGGCGACGCCTCGGTCAACCGCGACGCGCCCATCCTCTGTTGCACCGCCGAGATTCTCGCCAACATCGCCTTGCGCGAAGGCGCGCAGGCCAACGTCCAGGAAGTCATCATGGACGAGTTCCATTACTACGCCGACCGCGAGCGGGGTGGGGCCTGGCAGGCGCCGCTCTTGACGCTGCCACAAGCGCGGTTCCTGCTGATGTCCGCCACGCTGGGCGACACGGCGTTTTTCGAGGAGGCACTCACCCGGCTGAACGGCCGCCCCACCGTCACCATCGCATCCACCGACCGGCCCGTGCCCTTGGAGCATGCTTACTCGGAGTTGCCGCTGGCCAAGACGCTCGAAAGCCTGGTGGCCGACGGCAAGGCGCCGGTCTATGTCGTTCATTTCACGCAATTGGAGGCGGCACAGAGCGCGCAGGATTTCACCAGCATCAACGTCTGCACGCGCGACGAGAAAAACGCCCTCGCCAACGCGCTGGAAGGATTCAAGTTCAGCAGCCCCTACGGTCCCGAAATCAAGAAATGGCTGCGGCATGGCATTGGTCTGCATCACGCCGGGCTGCTGCCGAAGTATCGCGTGCTGGTCGAGCAACTTGCGCAGAAGGGCCTGCTCAAAATCATCTGCGGCACGGACACCCTCGGTGTCGGCATCAACGTGCCGATCCGCACCGTGCTCTTCACGCGCCTGTGCAAGTTCGACGGGCAGAAGACCGGCCTCCTGAGCGCGCGGGACTTCCACCAGATCGGCGGGCGCGCCGGGCGAAAAGGTTTTGACGATCGCGGCTGGGTGGTGGCACAAGCGCCCGAACACATGGTGGAGAACCTCAAGCTGGAGGAAAAAGCGGCCAAGGACGGGAAGAAGTTCGTGAAGCGCAAGCCGCCAGACCACAACTTCGTCAACTGGGACAAGAACACCTTCACCCGCCTGATCGCCGCGCTGCCGGAACGATTGGCCTCCCGCTTCCAGGTCTCGCACGGGATGCTGTTGAACGTGCTGAGCCGCGAGGGCGACGGCTGCGCGGCGATGCAGCGGCTCATCCGCGATTGCCACGAATCGCCGAAAGCGAAAAAGGCGCACACGAAGCGGGCGTGGCAGTTGTTCCGGTCGTTGGTGGAGAGGAAGATCATTGAGATTCTTCCTCCGCCAACTCGTAGCAGCGGACGTGAGTCCGCTCCATCTTCCAGTGCGGACTGCGGACTGCGGACTGCTGAACCAGATCAGAGCCGACTCACGTCGGCTGCTACGGGGCGAAGGAGGAAGCTCCGCGTCAACGTCGAGTTGCAGGACGATTTCTCGATGGACCAGACGCTGTCGCTTTACCTGCTCGAAACGATTCCGCTCGTGGACCCGCAGCAGTCCGATTACGCGCTGGTCCTGCTCACGCTCGTCGAGTCCATCCTCGAAGACCCGGTCATCATCCTGCGCAAGCAGCTCGACAAATTGAAGACCCAGAAGATGGCCGAGATGAAAATGGAAGGGCTGGAATACGATCGGCGCATGGAGGAACTGGAGAAGCTCGAATACCCCAAGCCGAACCGCGAATTCGTTTATTCGACCTTCAACGCCTTTGCCGACAAGCATCCCTGGGTGGGCCAGGAGAACATCCGCCCGAAATCCATCGCGCAGGAGATGTTCGAGTCATTCCGGTCGTTTTCGGATTACATCCGCGATTACGAGTTGCAGCGGGCCGAGGGCCTCTTGCTGCGACACCTCAACAGCGTGTTCAAAGTCCTCGCCCAAACCGTCCCTGACACCGCCAAGAACGACGCGGTCCGCGAGATGGAACTCTACCTCGGCACGATGATCCGGCAGGTCGATTCCAGCCTGCTCGACGAGTGGGAGAGAATGCGCGACCCGGCCTACCAGCGCGCCGAGACCAAGGAAGTCCGCCCGCCCGGTGCTGCAGAAGCCGAGCAAGACATCACCCGCGATGCCAAGGCCTTCACGGCCGCGATCCGCAACCGCATCTTCACCTTCCTGCGCGGGCTGGTGGTTGGAGACTTTGAGCAAGCCCTGTCCAGTCTTTCGGATCCCGCCGGTGGGGCCGAGCTGCCGCTCGGCGCGGACGCGCAGCAGCGCGTCCCTACCGATGCCGATGGACAGCCCTGGACCGCCGGCCGACTGGAAAAAACCTTGGACGACTACCACGCCGAGCATGAGTTCCTCTGTCTCGATCCAAACGCGCGCAACGTGCGCCACACCTATGTCATTCCGTCGGCTGACCAGAAGACCTGGCGCGTCCAGCAGATGTTGGTGGATCCGGAAGAGCACAACGACTGGGTGGCGGAGTTCGAGGTGGACCTGGCGCAGTCGCGGGAGAGCAGTGAGCCGGTGCTGCGGCTGCGAAGGATCGGCAGCCTGATCTGAGATCACTCAGTTGTAGCTGCGTTCGTGAGAACGTGGCTGATTCACAAGCACGAATCGATTCGCCAGACGTTCCCCGAAAGTCAGCCGCGTTCGCACGAACGGGGCTACAACCATCTGCTCACTGGCTCCGCAACTCCAGCACTGACCAAAGTCCAAGTTCCGGCACGGTCACCGTTGCCTCCTCGATGGGCAACGCAGCGGGCTGCACACCGGGCGCGAACAACCTGGCCTGGGTCGTGCCGGCCACTCCAAGCGTCTGGAGATTCAGCTTGAGCTGGACGTTTTTGATGGGCGGCACACCGTCGCGGGCAGCGTCGTAACTCCAGTTCACGAGGTGGATGACCGCGGAGCCCGGCTTCACGCGCGGCAGGACGCGAACCGCGCCTTCCATCTCAACGCGCACGGCGGGCGGCACGTTGGTCAGCGCCTGCCCGGCATTCTCGAAGCGCTGACCGGGTTTGGCTGTGGCCAGCACTTGCTGATCCGCGGGAGAGAAGTCCTGCGGCTCGACCACCAGCAGGCGTCCGGCTTGGCGCACGTCTTCCGCCGGCAGCGGATGGTCCACGACTTCATTGCCGCCCAGCGCGAGGCGGTAGGAGATGTTGGCGGCGGCCAGTTTGTTGCAGAGGCCAATCACCTTCCCGGCATCGCGGTCAAAAGTGCGCTGCGAGAAGGCCACGGTGAGATCGGCGTGGTTCCGGTAGTCGTCAAAGAGGGCGGCATTCCGGCGCACGAATTGGAAGAGCGGGGCGAACTTGTCTTTGGGGCCGTCATACCAGTGTGTGCCTTTCTGCGGCGTGTAACACCATTGGCGGTGCGGGGCCATCAGACAATGACCGGCAGCGTAGCCGAGAGCGATCCAACCTTGCACCAGCCCGGGCAGGTTCTGTTCCTTGATGAAAGCCCAGTCCCCGCCGCTGGCGGTGGAGGCCAAAGGCCGGCCCACGGCGTCCGCCAGCCGATAGGCCACTAACGGATCGTCGCTGAAACGCCGGGCTTCGGCGTGGTGCGGGATTTCGGCGCTGAAGAGATCGACGCTCTTGTAGTCGGAGAGGTGCGGTCCCCAGAGCAGGCAGGCATTGGCGCCCATCGGGACCGGGCGGCTCGCGGTCTTGGCCGCCAGCGCGCGGAGTTCTTCCATGAACTTCGCCGCGCCCTGCAGTTGGTAGATACGCCATTGCGACCAGAGCGGGTGCTGCTGAAGCTTTCGGTCCGGCTTCTCCTTCAGCCAGTCGCGGACGGCATCGCGGTAGTTGAAATTGCCAGGATCGCGGATGCTGTGCCGGGCCAGTTCGTCCTGGGGCAGGCTTTTCAAGTCATCGTGAAATTCCTCGACGCAGCGGTCGCAAAAACAGCCCCCTTGCCAAATCCCCCCGGCGGTGCCCAGGTGGTCGTCAATATGCACGCCGGCGGCGCCGGCTTTGACGGTGTCGGCCACGCGCTCCGAGAGGTATTGGCGGAAGAGGGGCTGGCGGGTGCAGCACCACCAATAGGGCACGCCTTTGTGCTGGTGATCGGTCAGCCAGGGAACTTTGAACGGCTGGCCCTGGACGTCGCGGCAGAGGCCCTGTTCGTAGGTTTGTGGAAAGCGTTCGTAGTAGCGGCTGAACTCGGTGACCATCCCGACGCTGCCGAAGAACTTGAGGTCTTTGGCTTCCTCCAGTGATTTGGCCGTGGGCTTTCCACCCCAGGCAAGGACTGTGGCGCCATAATCCTGGTACGTCTGCCGGCTGGCTTGATACATGAACACCACGTCCGACCGTTTCAACACTGGGATTTGCGCCGTCGCGGGGAACTTCGGAACCAGGAACAGACCCAAGGCAAGAATGGCGAAGGTTTTCATAGTAGAATCAGACTGATATCGTGGCGGGGAATTCAATCTGACAGGGAGAGCAGCGGGTCGGCGCGGACCACGTTGAATTCCACGTAGCGGGCAGCATCTTCACGGGGTAGAGCCCGCCCTTGGTATCGGGCCGGCCGCCGAGTTCTTCGAAGCAGGTATTGAAAACGCGGACCATGATGGCGTCGGCGTAGTCGTCGTGGCCGCGCTTTAATTCGGCGTGGGGGACAAGGGGCGGGGCCGGCGATTCTCAGGAATTCCTTACCCGCGGATTTTGGATTTCGATTCCGGGATCGTTCATGGGTCACAGGAGCGGGGCCACACTGAAAATTCTTTGTCGGATTCCCACCCCCGGCGGCGATATACTACTGAACATGAGCGACACCGACCTGCAATTGCTCGCGCGCTACACCCGGCAACACGCCGAAGACGCCTTCGCCGAAATCGTCCGCCGCCACCTCGACCTCGTCTATTCCGCCGCGCTCCGCCAAGTCCGCTCCCCGCAACTCGCCGAGGAAGTCGCCCAATCCGTCTTCACCGACCTTGCCCGCACCGCGCACCGCCTCGCCCCGTGGGATAAAAACGAGCGGGATGGACCGGAAACCAAGAAGAATTATCCCACGGGGCGAGCGCCCGACACCATCCTCACCGCGTGGCTTTACGAAGTCGCCCGCCGCACCGCCATTGATGTCGTCCGCCGCGAAGCCCGCCGCCAGCTCCGCGAACAAGTCGCCTCCGAGATGAATGCCACGAATGGTGAGGCACACTTTACGAAGTGTGCCGAGACTCCCACCGCCGACTGGACGCACATCGAACCCCTGCTCGACGAAGCGATGCATGCGCTCGACGAAACCGACCGCGCCGCCGTCCTGCTCCGCTACTTCGAGAACAAATCCCTCCGCGAAGTCGGCCAGACCCTCGGCACGAGCGAAGACGCCGCGCAAAAACGCGTCAGCCGTGCCGTTAAGCGCTTGCGCGAATTCTTCGCCAAACGCGGCGTCACCGTCGGCGCGGGCGGACTCGTCGTCGTCATCTCCGCCCACGCCGTCCAAGCCGCGCCCATCGGATTGGCTGTTTCAATTGCCAGGGCAGCCGTGCTTGCGGGAACAACCGTTTCAACCCCCGCCGTGATCGCCGCCACCAAAACCGTTGCCATGACCGCCACGCAAAAACTTCTGGTTGCCACAATCGTCGTTGCAAGCGTGATGACGCCGGCGCTGGTTCAGCACCGTGCTCAAACGAAGCTGGCCGAGCAGGACAGCGCGCTGCGACGACAAGCAGACCAGCTGGCTGAACTCCAGAAAGAGAATGAACACCTCGCAAATCTCCTTGCCCAGGCAACCAGTTCGAGACCACTCCCAGACGGCCAGTTCAATGAACTGCTGCGACTCCGAGGCCAAATCGGTCGTTTGAACGGGGATGTTCTGGAACTGACGCAACTGAAGGCTGCAAGTTCCGCGACCGAAAGCAATGTGCTCGCAGCGACAGAAAAAGTCTGGTCGGAGCGCGCAAACCAGCTCAAGCAATGGTTGGAGGCGAATCCCGGCGGGAAAATTCCAGAACTCCAGTTTCTCACCGACCAGGATTGGATCGAGTCAATCCATCCGCTCACCCTCAGCAGCGACGAGGAGCATCGCCGTGCTATGAGCACTGTCCGAGCAAACGCGGAACTTCGGGTGCTCGACATTCTGCACGGCGCGTTACGGCAGTATGGCCAGGCAAACAACGGGCAGTTCCCGCGCGAGCTTTCCCAACTGTCACCCTATTTTAGATCGCCCGTTGATGAAGCCATTCTGAATCGTTACGAGATTGTGCGTGCGGATGGCTTGGTCAGCCAATTGCAGCACGGGGAAGATTGGGTGATCACGCAGAAAGCCCCGGTGGATGAAGTGTGGGATGCGCGTCTGACGATCGGCATAACGAACGGCGGCATGGCCGATAGCACGGTGACCAATCGCTGGAGGCAAACTCACTGACCGGGAAACTCGAATATCCATCTGTCTTTCCAATCGAATTATGACAAAACTAAAAATCACTCTTATCATCGCCACAGTTGCCCTCAGCGTGACGGTAACCCTGGTAATCCACCGCAACGCCCAAGTTAAGTTGCTCGAAAATGATGCGGCGCTGCGTCAGCAAGACAAGCAACTGACCGAACTGATCGCAGAACAAGAACGACTTTCAAATCGAGTCGCCGAAGCGAAGAATTCGACGAACAGTCAGTTGAACGAACTGGCAAAGCTGCGTGACCGGGCACAGATGCTTCAAAAACAAACCAACGAACTTGGGTTCCAGCTTAAAAGCAATCGGCTGGCGCGCGCATCGCAACCAGCTTCAAAAACCGAACCGCATCCACCCGAATACTACAACCAACTTCACCGCACGGCTGCGGCCAAGCCCGGAGACGCCAGAAATCTCAGCGCAGTGTTCGCCATGTATGCTTCGGATCATCAAGGCCGTTTCCCATCAAGCTTCGATCAGGTCGCCGAGTATCTGCGCAAGGAGAAGATGCCGCTCAGTGGCACCAACCAGTTTGACATCGTTTACCGTGGATCACTTGACGATCTGAAAGGCATTCCACGGGGCGCAGTGGCCGTGATTCGCGACCGGCAATCATGGGTTGCACCAAGCGGAAAGTGGGCGCGCGTTTATGGTCTGGCAAATGGATCGTCGCTGATTGTTGAATCGGATGACAATTTCAGGGCGTGGGAGGCGGAACATATCATTTCATCAGCACCCGCCAGGCAATGATCCGGCGCATCCTTCGTCGCAATGTCGCGGCGGAAGTGCGCACCGTCGAAATGGATTTTTCCTTTCCCTGTCCGATTTGGGAGACAGCGGCTACTATTGGGTGAGTGAACGACCAAACCGACTCACAACTGCTGCGCGCCTACGCTGAACACCGCTCCGAACCGGCGTTCGCCGAGTTGGTGCGCCGCCATGTGGATTTCGTCTATTCCGCCGCGTTGCGCATGGTTCGCAATTCGCACCCGGCCAACTTTTGCGTGGTGCGCTTTGGCTGAGCCGGGTGTCGTGGTCAAGCGTACGACG
This sequence comes from uncultured Verrucomicrobiota bacterium, assembly GCA_964363225.1. GTDB lineage: Bacteria > Verrucomicrobiota > Verrucomicrobiia > Limisphaerales > CAYIIH01 > CAYIIH01. Next base: position 21,507 of record CAYIIH010000050.1, read on the forward strand.
GGTCGAAAATCTCTTGAAACTAATCCTATTTGCTGCTCTCTGTTTGAACATGGCCTCGCGCCGCGCCTTCACATTGATTGAACTGCTGGTGGTCATTGCCATCATCGCCATCCTCGCGGCGCTGCTGCTTCCGGCCCTCAACCGAGCCAAGTCAATGGCGAAACGCGCAGTTTGCCAGAGCAACTTGAAGCAAATCAACCTCGGCGTTCGCCTGTATGTCGAGGACTACGGCGATTCACTTCCCGGAAACGTCACTACCTTTGTGGACTACAAACAACTCATGAAGAGCTACGTCGGCTTGAGGGGTCCGCCGTCGCCCAGCGAAAAACTCTTCGCCTGTCCCGCCGACACGTTCTACTATCAGATTTCCGCGACCGGCAGGGATTACATCGCCGAGCCGGTTCACGCCCAATCGAAATACGATTATTCGAGCTATTGGTTTAATCCGACGCCTTGGCTCCGTTTCGGCACGAACGGCATTGTTGGCGGTCGGAAGCTCACCTCGTTCAGGAATCCGGTTCGGACAGTTCTCGTTGCGGAGATGCCAGCGTTCATTCCCTGGTCGTGGCATCAACCGGCGCGGTTGCCGGTGGGCCAGGCGGGAGTTGACAAGGCCATGAACATGGTGGGTTTTGCCGATGGCCACGTCGCGTACATCAAAATCTACTGGGACATCTCAGTTTCATCGATGACTTGGGCATTCGATCCACCTGCCGGATACGATTATCAATGGACCGCAGACTGAATCGGTGACAATTCCCGCCGGAACTGCACGCGGTCGAAGTGGATTTTTCCCTTTGCCTGTCCGATTTGAGCCGCGGCGGCTACTATTCAATGAGTGAACAGTCTGATCGACCCACAGCTATTGCGCGATTATACCGAATGCCGGTCGGAGGCGGCGTTTGCCGAACTCGTGCGACGGCACGTTGACTTCGTCTATTCCGCCGCGTTGCGGATGGTTCGCGACGCGCACCTGGCTGAAGACGTGACACAGGGTGTGTTTGTGGCCTTGGCGCAGAATGCCCGGCAGCTCACGGACCGTCCCGTCTTGTCCGGCTGGCTGCATCGCACCGCGCAGAACATCGCCGCACAGACCGTCCGCACCGAGGTGCGCCGTCGCGCCCGCGAACAGGAGGCCGCCGCCATGAACGAATTGCTTGCCCCCGAACCCGACGCCACTTGGGAACACATCGCGCCGCATCTCGACGCCGCGCTGGGCGAGTTGAGCGAGGCGGACCGCGACGCGCTGTTGCTGCGCTACTTTGAACGCAAGTCTGCGCGCGAGATGGCGCAAACCCTCGGCACGAGCGAAGACGCCGCGCAAAAACGCGTCAGCCGCGCCGTTGAACGCCTGCGCAAATTCTTCGCCAAACACGGCATCACTGTCGGCGCGAGCGGACTCGCCGTCGTCATCTCCGCCCACGCCGTCCAGGCAGCGCCCATCGGATTGAGTGCCACCATCACTACCGCCGCCGTGCTGGCCGGAACAGTCGTTCAAACCTCAACCGCCATTGCCGCAACCAAAGCCATTGCCATGACCACACTGCAAAAAACAATTATCGGAGCAACGCTTGCCGTCGCTGTCGGAGCAGGAATCTACGAAGCTCGCCAAGTCTCGCGCCTGCGCGAAGAAAACCAAACGCTCCAGCAACAGCAAACGCCGTTGACCGGGCAAATCGAACAATTGCGCCGCCAGCACGACGACGCGACAAATCGACTGGCTGCCTCGCAACAGGAGAACGAACAATTGCACCGCGAGACCGCGGAGCTTGCCAAACTACGCGGCGAAGTCGGGCGCTTGCGGGCCGCCGCGCGGGAGCTGGCGCAATGGAAAGCGGCCGGTGCGGGGGTGGCCAACGATCCCTCCCTGGCCACCATCCAGGCCTGGACGGCCCGCACCACATTGCTCAAGACGAAACTGGCCGAAATGCCCGACAAAAGCATCCCGGAACTTCAGTTCCTCACCGAGAAGGATTGGGCGGACGCGGCCAAAGACGCCGACCTGAACACCGGGGATGGAGTTCGTCAGGCGTTGAGCGAACTTCGTGGCGCCGCCAAAAACACGTTCATGGACCTGATGCAAGCTGCGCTCAACAAATACGTGCAAGCCAGCAACGGCGTGTTGCCCTCCGACCTGGCGCAATTGCAACCTTTCATGGCGACTCCGTCCGATGAGGCATTGCTTCGGCGGTATCAACTCGTCCAGACTGGAAAACTGAGTGACGATCCATCGAAACCGGTCGTCACTGAAATCGCTCCGCCGGTGGACGAGGAATACGACTCGCACATCCAGATCACCATGAACGGCCGGATGGTGGCCAACCGTGTGAGCACCATCGGCGACGCCATCGGGGAGGCTGCGAGGGAATTTGCGCGAAACAATAACGGCCGGTTGCCAAGAGAAGCATCCCAGATCGCGCCTTACCTGAAACGCCCGATCGACGACACCACGTTGGAGAAATATCTGAGCCAGATGCCCGCCGACGCCACGCTGCCGGGAAAGCAGTAAAGACTCGATCGGGATCGTGGCGGGCGTCCGGCCTGCCGTGGAGCCGGGTGTCACGCCCGGCGGAAAAAGGCGGTCCGCGCAAAGGCCGCCGGAAATCTCTGCGTTCTTGAAATACTCCGTCGTCGATATCCGGGCGGCGGGACGCCCGACGCTACCGCGCCTGCAGCGCCTTCGCCGCGATGTCGCGGCGGAACTGCGCGCCGTCGAACTGAATCTTCTCCACCGCCGCGTAAGCCGCCACCTGCGCCGCGCGTTCCTTTTTCCCGCCGCGCCGGTTGGGAAACCGGCGCTCCAGTCACGAATCAGCCTCTGCTCAGCCGGCACCGGAAAGCAGCGCCAATGCGCGCGGCCTCACGGAGGCGGGCCTCCGGCCTCAGGATCCTTGGCGCTCCGTCCGGGCGATGATTTCAGGTTTCTTCGACAGGTCGCAGGCGTCCTTGCTATAACCACCCACGCGGACGATGAGGTCGCGGGTGACCATTTTGAGTTTTGCGTTCATTCCAGCTTGCCCAATCGCAGCAGCAGTTTCCGCCAGTGCAGACGGTCGCCGGTATTCATTCCGAAAAGCCACACGATGGTTCGCCCCACGGGCGTCTTGCCGGCGATGCCCGCTCCCTCGCGCGCAAAGTGGCCTTCCCACCGGTCCCGGCGGGGATGAAAAAGGCGCGTGATTTCTCCGGTGTCGGGGTCCACGCCGGCGAGCCTTCTCGACAAGTGGCGTGGGAAGCCGCACTCTGTCGAGCGTTATATTGCCCATCATGTCTTGGTCACATTCAACCAGCGTCCCGCGCCTGCGTCTGCGGGTCACGGCTGTGGCGGAAGAGATTCTGCGCAGCGGCCATCCGTGGCTGTATGCGGGGAGCATTCTCGAGCAGAACCGTGCCGGGCAGGCCGGCGAACTCGCCGTCATCTACGACCGCAAGGATCGGTTTCTAGCCATCGGTTTGTTCGATCCGGATTCGCCGCTGCGCGTGCGTGTGCTGCACACGGGGAAGCCGGTAACCATTGATGACACGTGGTGGCGGCGCCGTCTGCAAGGGGCGCTGGAACGCCGGCGCGGGCTGTTCGATGAGCGGACGGATGGGTACCGGTGGATTCATGGCGAAAGCGACAGTTGGCCGGGGCTGGTGTTGGACCGCTACGGCTCGGTGCTCGTGCTCAAGCTCTACACCGCCGCGTGGCTGCCACGGCTGGGCGACGTGATCACGCTCATTCGCGGGGCGCTCCAGCCTGAGCGGTTGGTCTTGCGGCTGAGTCGGAACATTCAGGAGGCGGCGCGGCAGCGTTTTGGCGTGGACGACGGCCAGGAAGTGGATTTGCGGAGAGGAGAAGTCACCCGCGCTCTTACGAGCGCGGCTACGGTCGAGTTCCGCGAAACGGGATTGCGCTGCGAGGCGGACGTGGTGCGCGGGCAGAAAACCGGTTTCTTCCTCGACCAGCGCGAGAACCGGCGGCGCGTCGAAGCGCTCGCGCGCGGGCGCGATGTGCTCGACGCGTTCAGCTTCTCCGGCGGCTTCTCGCTCTACGCGGCGCGCGGCGGCGCGAAGTCGGTGATGGACATTGATATCAGCGCGCACGCTCTGGAGGCCGGGCGGAGGAACTTTGCGCGCAACCAGGCCAAGGCGGCGGTCTCGCAGTGCCGGCGCGAGACGGTGCAAGCCGATGCGTTCGGGTGGCTCGAACACAATACGGCGCGGAAATTCGGCCTCATTATTCTCGATCCGCCGTCGCTGGCCAAGCGCGAGGGGGAGCGGGCCGGGGCGATTCAGGCTTATGGCCGGTTGGCGGCGAGCGGGTTCAAAGCGTTGCGGAATGAGGGCGTGATGGTCGCGGCGTCGTGTTCGGCGCACGTTTCGGCGGACGAGTTTTTTGAAGCAGTGCGCCAGGCGGCGCGCAAGTCAGGGCGCAGTTTTGTGGAGATGGAGACGACGGCTCATCCGCCCGATCATCCGGCGACCTTCGCCGAAGCGCAGTATTTGAAGTGCATTTATCTGCGGGTGCAAAGGGGCCCTGAGCGCAAGGCATTTCCTGGGCACGCTGGCAAAGGACCGGAGGCGCGTGGCGCGCGGTCCTCCGAAACGCTCAGACCTGTGCCGGTTCCGGATGCACCCAAGGCGCGCGGTAGGGACGGCGCAAGAGGCGATTCGCTTCGTCGTCTCCGATGACCTGCCCCTTGGCGGCGTCCCAGGACAGGCTCCGGCCGAGTTGCTGGGAAAGGTTGGCCAGGATGCTGGCGATGCTGGAAATGCAGCCTTGTTCGATGTCCGCCACGGGCCGCCCGCGGGAGGCGATGGCCTTGAGGAAGTCCTGCATGTGCCAGCGGATGGCCGAGGCGCAATGTTTCTCCAGATCCTTCTCCGTCTTGTCTTCGGGGTATTTCTCGTATTCGAAGAGCGGTTCGCCGTGCAAAGCAGCGCCGCCGCCGAGGGGCTTGAAGTCGTATTTGAACACGCTCGCTTTGAGCGTGCCTTTGTCGCCGTAGAAGATGGCGCTCCACGGATATTCCGGGTCCACGCTCTCGCCATAGGTGCGATGGTTCCAAACGACCTGCAGATCGCCGAAATCAAACGTGGCGGTCTGGGTGTCGGTGGTGTTGGCGTTGCTCGTCTTCTCCACCAGAATGCCGCCCGAGGACGAAATCTTGGCCGGCCAGCCCAGGTCGAGCATCCAGCGAACCATGTCGAGCATGTGGATGCACATGTCGCCGACGATGCCGTTGCCGTACTCCATGAAGGCGCGCCAGCCGCGCGGATGAGTCCGCCGGTTGAAGGGCCGCAAGGGGGCCGGCCCGGTCCACATCTCGTAATCGAGGTAGTCGGGCGGGGCGACGTCCGGCGGATTGCCCGCGCGGCCCATGCCCCAATAACAGCAAATCTCCACGTGCCCGATCTTTCCCAGCTTGCCTTCCTTGATGACCCGGTCGCGGGCCTCGATGAGGTGGGGCGTGCTGCGGCGCTGGGTCCCAACCTGGACGACGCGCCCATGCTTGCGGGCGGCGGCCACCATGGCCAGGCTTTCGACGACATCGACACTGGTCGGTTTTTGCACCCAGACATCGGCCCCGGCCCTGACGGCCTCGATCATGGGCAGCGCGTGCCAATGATCGGGCGTGCCGATGAGCACGAGGTCGAGGTCTTTCTCCTTGAGCATTTCACGGTAGTCGCCGTAGGTGCGCGGCTTCTTTTTCGAGACCTGGCGCGCGGCCACCAGGTCCGCGGCCTCGGCCAGCATGCGTTTATCGACGTCACACAGCGACACGACCTCGACAGGCGCGACCTGGATCAGGCGGAACAGGTCACACTTGCCGTACCAGCCGGGGCCGATCAGCCCGACTCGTTTTTTCTGGTCTGCGAATTCTGCGGCGAAGTTGGGGATGGCCGACAAAGCCAGCCCGGCCGCGCCGAAGCCACCTACTTGAAGGAATTTGCGACGATTCATGACTCTCTTTTTAGGCATAAATTGGAAGCGAACACAAGCTTTCCCATCTTGAGATCAGTTTGCAGGAATTGCGCAGAGCATGCCAAAGAAGCTGGCTTGAATTCCGGCCCGCGTTGACGGTAGCATGCGGTCCTGGCTGGGTAAAGAAAGCCTCTCGGCGCGGAGGCAGGCAGTGAACAGGAAGCCTCCCGTCCGGTGGGCTGGTTCGCTGCTGATGTTGCCGAGGCCGCGCTGGACGCAGGCGCCTGGTGGTGATTGATGCACACGAGATTGAGCAAGGCGGTCGCAGGGCAGGTGTTCGCTGGTCGTCCGATCAGCAGACCCTTCCCGATGCTGGCCTGTTGTTTCACGCTGGGCCTCGCCTTGGCGGGGTCAGGGGTGGAACCGGACCTCCTCTTGGCGATCGGCGCAGCGTTGTTGGCTCTCGGTGTGGTGGCGGACGAGGACCCGAAAAGGAAGATCAAAGCCGATGTCCAGCGCGATCCGGATGGGAACGCCAGGGCTTTCACTCTGAGCTTGGGCGAGGAGAAGGTCACCCTGGAACCTGACAGAGCGTGGTCCCAGGTGGACATTCACAAGTGGGTGACGCGTGGATTGATTGAGGCGCCGCAATCGTTTCATGTCCTGCACGATGGCAGCGTCGGCATCAACGGGGAGAAGATTCATCCGGGCGATCCCGAAGGCAGCGCGAAGCTGGAGCATGAAATCAACAAACGGCACGCCCTCACCCTGGCGCACAAGGCGCCGGCTTCTCCGGCGGCGCGCCTGGCCGCCACCCCGGCGGCGGCCCCGCGACCCAGCAAAGTGCTTTTCAAAGTCAGACTCGATCACCAGAGCCACTTGATGGTTGAATGTCTGCGAGGCGCAGAACGGGCCGAGACGGGATTGCGCGGGCTTCCCACACTCATCCAGAACGGCCTGATGCTCAAGCCCGCCAACCTCCATGTGGATCCGCTGCAGCGGGGTGTCGAAATTGACGGTGTCCGGTTTGAGTGCAGCCAGACGGGCGCCGAACGTCTTCAGGAAGCGCTCAATGCCAGATACGCCCCCAGTCTGAAGTCGGAAGACGAAATCGCGATTGAGATTCGTGAAAATGCCGCCGCTGCCACCGGTTTCGACATTCACTTTGTGACCATCCGCGCCGGCGCCAGGTTCGAGGTCAAGGGACATCTGTCGCAAGACCACCTGGAAACCCTGTGCGATCCGGCCAAGTGCGACCTGCTCCAACCCGGAATCGTGCTGAAGTTATCGCCGCCATTTCTGCTGATTCGACGGAGACGCTCCGACGGTGGCGAGGAGCACGTTCCTGAACTGCAGGACGTTCATTACCGGCACGTCACGGCGCAGCAGCTTCAGCAGATTCTGAATCATCCACTGCTCCGTCGCGGTGGCGACGGCTCCGCACAAGCGAAGGCGACCGCAGCCGAAGCGCAACCGGCGGAAATCCTGGAGCTGCGCGTGACCAGGAATCCACTGAACAAGATGCTGCTCTGGTTGGAGTGCGTGACGACCAAAGGCGGGCCGCCTGAAGGCAAAGCTCTCAGCCACCATAACGTGGCCGGCTTGCAGCACGCCGGAGTTTTTCTTCCGCATCTGGACGTGACCCTGTCGCTGGACAACAAGACATTGGGCATCCTGAACCAGGAGACCAAACAGGAAGAGACTTTTCGGATTGATCAACAGAGCAGCGACGAAGACCTGGCCCAGGCCGGCCGGATGTTGACCGCCGCTTTGAAGCCGCCTGCGCCGCGCCGCATTGAGCCACCAGACGGGGCCAGCGTCGCCGCCGCGCCGGCGCCGGCGGATGCGCCCAAGGAGGACACAGGCAGTGAAGCGGCGGCCGAGGAGAGCAGAATTGCCCTGCCCACGCCGGCGTCCGCCGAGTTGGCAGAACGCAAATCCGCTGCGCAGGACGAAGCGCTGGCGGTCTCCGGGGATTCTGAAAGTCACACGGACAAACCGGAGCCAGGCCCGGCAACGGCCGCTCCCACCATCGGCCTGCCCGCGCCCGCCATCGGCGCACCGGCCAGCGCAGTGGCGAAGGCCGAGGCATCCGCCCAGGAATCGTCTCCGGTCGTCGTGGAGGCACCGCCGCACGCGGCTCCGTCCGACCTCGGACTCGATCCAACGATCCTGGCGTTGTTTCGCGAGACTGATCCCTTGCGCATCCATACCGAGATTTTCCGGCGTTTAGGTCCACTCTGTGGTCTCGCCGTGCAGGAAGTCCGGCTCAGTCTGCCGAGGGTGTTTGAAGACCGACTTTTTGAAGTCGTCAGCTTCAGCCACGAGGCGATTGAGAGCATTCTGGAACTGCGCGGCGAAGCGTTCGTCGGCTTTTACCTCTCGCATATCAACGAACACAAGGTCCTTTTTCTCTATGCCTGCAAGGGAGTGCATTTGGAATGGGGACCGGACAGGTGCCTGCTGCAGATGTCGGTGACGGCGGAGCCGAGTGAATACAAGGGAAGCGCCCTCCTCGGCATGGCCGAGGACCGCAACGACCATTTCGTGTTTGTGGTGGAACCAAACTACAAACAATGGATCAAACCGCATGAGCGGCAGTTCCAGGAGGTTTTTGCCCATTTTGTGACGGTCAAGGAACTGGCGGCTGCGCCGGACAATTACACGTTGATCTGGCCTGAACTTCCGGGACCGAGCCGGTAATCGCTAGCCGCGTTTACCATCACGGTCCCGGGCCGCAACGTCCCCACCGGGTTCACGGTGGATTGAGATGCGCCCCTGGCATTGAAGGTCACATTGTCGTAGCTGTCGAAGACATCCAGGTTCAAGCCGTTCCGCCCATTGGCGCTGGTCGTCACGTCCCAGTTCGGACCACGCCCGCCCAAACAAGGGCTCCAATCGTTCCCGAAATCACCAAGGCAATCTCGTTGGCCACCGATGCGTCAACGACAGAACTGAGCGACGCGGGCGGCCCAGCGCGTCCGCATTGGCAACCGACATGGCCCGCCCGCGTTCGCTCCAGTGATTTTGATACTCCCACTCAAGCCCTTTGGTTTTGTGCGATCATCGGGCCATTGGGCGGGGAGTGTTACCAGCACTCCCCGCGTTAACGAATCAAACCTTAACCGGTGTCCTGTTGGACACCCCTTACCGAATACACCCATGAACCTAAATCCGGCAGTTGCAACCACGGATTTCACGGATAACACGGATGAAGAAGCCGATGGAACAACGAGAGGAATCACCCGCCAGGTGAACAGCGGAATGGCGTGCCAATCGCCAGAACTCCTTCCATCCGTGCGATCCGTGAAATCCGTGGTTCGCTTGAACTGCCGTTT
>CAYIIH010000051.1:0-30562 GCA_964363225.1 uncultured Verrucomicrobiota bacterium
GCATGGAGGAAAAGACGCGGAGGCAAACCTGGCTCTGGCGTGTCACCACTGTAATCTCCACAAAGGCCCAAACCTCTCCGGCCTGGACCCGCAAACGGGCGAACTGACGCGCTTGTTTCATCCGCGGCTCGATGATTGGAACGAACACTACACGCGGCGCGGGGGCGAAATCATCGGCTCGTCTCCGGTCGGCAGAACAACGGTAGCCCTGTTGAGGATGAACGAGGACGGGCGGCTGCAACTGCGCGAGGGGTAATGGCTCAGGCAGACGCGACCCCGCGTGTTCGCAGCGACGCCCCAGGCTTGTCCGCGTCGTCGGGTGTCTCCTGCTCTGACGATGCGCATGAACGTGAACGGGTCAATAGTATCGTGCTTTGTTTCTGCCTTTGCGCCGATGGGGTGTCTCGCCCCGTGGGATACGCGCCACCGGAACCCAGCCGGATGCTGGAGGTTTTATCCCACGGGGCGAGCCGGTGGCTGGGTGGTTGTGCCTGACTCCGGCCTGACCGATCGGCCGCGGCGGTTTTACCAAAGCAGGGGTCTCGATTTTATGACAATCTTCCCGAAATGGCTGCCTTGCGGCTGGATGACACGCTCGGGATGGCAAGCGTTGGCTATCTGAACCGGCTGACGTAATCCGATCCAACGAGACCAGGAAGAAAGACCAATAAGTCAAGACCCCTACAGAAAAGCGAGCGCGTGAGGAGTAGGTTTGAGTCCCGGGGTCACGGTTCCACGGTGATGGCGATGAGGAACGGGGCGGCGTTGGCCATGGCGGACACGTAGTCGATGCGTTCGATCTTCACGCTCGGCCACGGGATGCTCCAGGTGCCCTTGAAAAGCCGGATGCCGCTGTTTTGTGCGCGGGTCGCCGGGTTGCTGCCGGTCCAGGCGACAACCGCCCCCGGGGTGTCTTGTTTCTCGAACGGCCAATACCACCAATCACGGACGTCCACGCCGTAAATGATTGGGATGACCCACTCCTGATGATTGGCAAAGTGCAGCACGAACCGGCCGATGACGTTGCCAGCGTTGTCCTGCCAGCCAGCCGCGTGGAGCACATGGAGACGATGGCCGGCGGCGTTAACCACGATGTTCTTAACCTGTTCCGGGTAGTAGCCCGGTCGCATGGTTTTCAGTTGGATGCCCGAAAGCTGGATGATGCCGCGCACGTCGAACCGGACGCCGTCGAAGGTCTGAACGCCCTGGGGCAGACTGGCCAGGCCGTTGTCGCTGTCGCTCTCAAGCTGCCAAGACTTGGCCATGGAAGCGTTGTAGTAATCGGTGAGATCAACGATTTCCGGCAGGGCGGCAGGATCGCGCAGGGGAATGGGGCGGGAGGGAGCGGCCCGAAGGACCTCAGGCTGGTTGCTGGCAGGCTTGCGCGCTTCAGCGAGCGCATGTTCGAGCCGGTCTGGCAGGCTGGTCTCCTCTGGGCAGAGGGCGCGGAGGCGGGTTAGGTGGAAGGCGGCGGTGGACCAGCGGGCGGCCTCTTCCGCGCCGTCGGCCTCGCGGCGATGCCAAGCCGTGATTTCGTCCGCAGTGACCGAGAAAAGGGCGGGGGTGTTGGTCCAACGTTCCCGCACGCGCACCAACTCCACTCCCGGCAAGGCGACGCCCCCCACGCGCTCGTCCATGCGATTGCCCGTGAGCAACTGGGCTAGTTCGGCCGCGTCGCGGGCGCCCAGCCCAAGCGGCGCCACCGGCCAGACGCACGCCAGACCATCAGCCGCCCCCGTGACGAGCCACCGGCTATCAGGGCTGAAGGCGGCCGAGAGGAGGGGTTGAGTGAGCCGGAAAGGTGGACTGAGCGCGAGACCAGTGCGAGCATCCCAGAGCCGTGCCATGTTAACCTCGCCTGCCGTGAGGATGAAAAGCATGTCAGGGCTGAACTCGGCGAAGGCAACCGCGCCGTTGTGGTTGAGTGCCGGCAGCAAAGGCTGGCCGGAAAAGGCATCCCAGACCCGCGCGGCCTTGTCAGAACCGCCGGTTACAATGCGGCGCCCATCCTGGCTGAAAGAGGCGCAGAACAAGGTGCCTGGATGGCGCAGGGGCGGGAGGAGCAGACGCCCGGTGGCCGCGTCCCATAGCCGGGCGGTGCCGTCGGCACTGGCGGTGAGCAAGCGCTGGCCGTCAGGGCTGAATTGTATGCGACGGACGGAGTTCGCGTGGGCGAGCGGTCCGGTGCGCGGCTGGCCGCTGGCCACCTCCCAGACGCGGGCGGTGGCATCCGCGCTGGCGGTTGCCAGCCAACGGCCGTCGGGGCTGAAAGCGACCTCATTGACTGTCTCGCGGTGTTCGAGGGGAGACCCGAGCAAGGCTCCGGAGTCAACCTCCCAAATCCGGGCCTTGCCCGCGCCCTCCCCGGTGGCGAGCAACTCGCCGTTGGGGCTGAACACCACCACGCTGACGCCCTCATCGTGCGGCAGGGACCGGATCATGTCGCCCGTCACCCGGTCCCACAGCCGCGTGGAGGTGTCATTGGACGCGGTGGCCACCAGACGTCCCTTGGGGCTGAAAGCAACGTGGTTTACGGGGCCGTTGTGCCGCAGCGGGGGCGAGGCGCGGGCACCGGTGGCCGAAGCCCAAACCTGGGCGCTGCGATTGCCACCAGCGGTGGCAATCCACTGTCCGTCGGCGCTCACCGCGACATGATTGACCGCGCCTTCGCAGCGGAGTTGATGAAGCGCGGGGACGATGCCGGCCAAGTCCCACAAGCGCAGCAAGCCGGCGTTACACGCCGTCAGCAAACGATGGCCATCCGGCGCGAAGGCGAGGCTGGTCACGAGGCCGCTTTGCGGCAGGGGCGGCGTCCGCGCCTGACCTGTAAGCGCGTCCCAGACACGGGCGGTATGATCATAGCTGCCAGTGGCGACCGAAGCGCCATCCGGGCTGAAGCTGACGCGCAAGATCGGGCCTTGATGGGTCATGGCGGTGCCGACCGTCTTGCCGCTGGCTCGGTCAACCACTCGGGCGGTCTCGGCCGCGGAAGCGCTAACCAGCAGCCGGCCATCCGGGCTGAACGCCGCGTCAAGCACCTGACCTTGATGGATGGGCAGGGCCAGTCGTTGCTCCCCACTGGCGGCATCCCATAATCGCACGACACCATCGGCCGCACCCGTCGCGATCTCCTGGCCATCAGGACTGAACAAAGCAACCAAGACGCCATGGTCATGGATCATCGAGGCGGTCCGAGGCTGGCCCGTGACGCTGTCCCAGACGCGAGCGGCGCGGTCCGCGCCGGCAGTCAACACCCAGCGTCCGTCCGGACTGAATCGTGCGTCGTTCAAGACGCCGTTGTGGCGCAATGGGGGGGTGAGCGGGCGGCCGCTGGTGGCGTCCCACACGCGTGCGGAACCGTCCCTGCTGGCGGTAAGCACGCGGGCGCCGTCCGGGCTAAACCGGGCCAGTTCGACGGACTTCTCGTGCTTGAGTGGCGGTGCCAGGGGTTGGGCTGTGGCGGCGTCCCAAAGGCGCGCCGTGCCATCGGCCCCGGCAGTGGCTACCCGGGGGCCGGCCATCCGGGCTGAAGGCCGCGCTTAAGACTTTCTCGCCATGCGGGAAAACCACGTCGAGTCCCTGACCGGTTGCGGTGTCCCACAACTGCGCTCCGTAGCCGGTGCCACAGAGAAGGACACGCCTGCCGTCGGGGCTGAATTCGGCGTAGAACACGTTGCCTGTGGGCGCCCAGAGGTGGAGGAGGCGTGGACAGTGGCGCAAGAGAGTGCCGAAGCGCACTTGATGCAACAGATCCCGTTGCGGGTCGCGCTGGTCATCCTCCCAAGCCGAAGCGAACCATGGGAGCGCGCCAAACAAGTCGCCCTCCTCGACGTGATGGATCCCGTTGGCCAGGTTGAGCCGTACCAGCCGCTCGCGGCTCGTGTCGGCGATGCGCTGGTTTTCCGAGGCGAGCCGGCGAACCGTCTTGATCTCATGTTCCTGGAATTCCGCTCGTTCGAGCAACCGGCGCTCGGTTTGACGGACCGACCAGTTGTAGCCCGCGACGGTCAGCGCGACGGCCAACCCGCCAGCCAGGCCCAGGCGGGTTAACAGGCTCAAGCGGCGCTCGATCGTGCGCAGATGACGCACCGAGCGGCCCCCCTGCAACAACACCAGATCGGCCCGCAACTCGTCGGCAGTAGAGTAGCGCCGCCGCGGATCGGTCTCGCAGGCCTTGAGCACCACTTCGTTGAGCTCCACTAACTCGCGGTCCGAGGTCCCGTCCCCCAAGTGAGTCGGCAAGCCCGGGAACTCCTGTCGGTCCTTCCCGGTCATCGCCTCATAGAGCACCTTGCCCAGGCTGTAGATGTCCGCCTGCACCGTGCCCGGCCCTTCCGGTGGGATGAAGCCCTCCGTGCCCACAAAGGAACGCGCCTCATCGACTGCGGCTACCAACCCGATGTCCGCCAGGTTGGCCACCCCGTGCACGAAGATGATATTCGAGGGCTTGATGTCCCGGTGGATTAGCCCGTGCTTGTGCAAGTGTCCCAGGGCGCTGCTGAGCTTGAGCCCCAGCTCGACGCAACGATCGGTGGCCAGGCGGCCTCGCCAACGCAACTGTTCGCCCAACGTCAGCGGAACGTAGGCGGACGGATTGACGATTTGTGAATTACTATTGACGAGTGGCTCGGGCGGCTGAATCGCCACTGCGGGGCTCGGGCCCGCTGTCGTGGGAGTGGTTGGGGCCGCTGATGCGACCGGTGAGGCCTCGTTGACGGTGGCACGGGCGTCGTCGGCCAGTTCCATCACCTAGTAAAAATAGCCCGCCTGATCGTTACGCCCAATATTGAGCAAGTCCACCAAGCCTTCGTGGCCACGGGAGAGTGGCTCGAACCGCTGGATGCCGGCGAACTCGCGTTCGTAGGGGCGGTCGCTGCTGAAGGTGTGGCGAAAGACGACCTTGACGGCGCGCCAAGTGCCCATGATGTTTTGGGCCAGCCAGACCTCGCCGTAGCTGCCTTGGCCAATGCGGCGAACAAGAGTGTGGTCGGGCCTGGAGGTGGGTAAACGTTTGACCCAGGTCAAGATTGTCAGGTCAGAACGCCATCAAGACATCACCCGCACAATTCGGCCCGTGAATGGACCACGGGGAACGTACGAAAAGGAGAGCGGTAAAGAGGTTCTCGACTTTATGACAATCTTCCCGAAATGGCTGCCTTACGGCTGGATGACACGCTCGGGATGGCAAGCGTTGGCTATCTGAACCGGCTGATGTAATCCGATCCAACGAGACCAGGAAGAAAGATCAATAAGTCAAGAACCCCTTTACCTCCCTTGATAATCGCTCGGATTTCTCAGACGATCGAGCCGTTCAATTTCCATCTCCCTGCGCTTGAGCGCCTCGAACCTTCCGGAGGCCCGCCGGGCCGCTTCCGCTTTGGAGCGGAACAGGAGTTCGATTGTTTCCCACCCTCGTTTGAAGACCGCCGAGACGATCACGCCGACGTGGAGCACTCTGTGGAGAAAAGGCGTCATTCAGGTTCCTTCCGGGATCGAGCAGGACGGCTTGTGGTGGGGCGGCGGTCGGTGGCCAGCCGGAAATCCACTTGCTTCTTGAACGGGTCCACTTTGAAGATCTGAACGGTGACGCGGTCGCCCAGCCGGATCACGCGGCGGGTGCGGCGTCCGACAAGCAGGTTGCGCACCGCGTCGAACACGTAGAAGTCGTCCTCCACGGTGGAGAGCGGGACGAGACCGCTCATGGCCAACCCCGGCACATCCACGAAGAAGCCGAAGTTGCGGACATCGGTCACCAGGGCCGGATACGGCTGAGGACGGCCGGAGCGAAGCTGGGCCTGCAGAAACGCCATGAGCTTCACGTCCTTGCTGTCGCGCTCGGCGTCGGCGGAGTTGCGTTCCGTCGTCGAGATGTGTTCGGCGGTCTGGTGGAGCGCCGGCGTCGAGACGGGGCTTTTGTCGAAAAGAGCACGATGCACCACCAGGTCGGCGTAGCGGCGGATAGGCGAGGTGAAGTGGGTGTATTTCGGTTTGGCCAGACCGTAGTGCCCGAGCGGTTCGACGGCGTAGCGGGCGCGCATGAGCGATCTCAGAAAGCCGATTCTGAGCGCGGGGCCGATGGGCAGGGCGCCGAGTTTGTGCAGCAACCGCTGCACCTCCGGGCGGTGCCGCAGATTGCCGCACGGCACGTTGTGGCTCAGAACCTCCTCGCGATACTCCTGCAGTCGCGCTTCGTCGGGCGGCTCGTGGACACGATAAAGCGCCGGTCGGCGCAGGGTCATCAAACGGGTGGCGACCGCTTCGTTGGCCAGCAGCATGAACTCCTCGATCAGATGGTGCGACACGTCGTTTTCCACCTTCTCAATGCAAGCCACGCGACCGTGTTCGTCCAGCCGGATCTTCATTTCCGGAAAATCGAGAGCAAGCGAACCGGCCTTGAAGCGGGTGCGCCGGATGCGCTGGGCCAGCTCATGCGCCTGGTGCAGCATCTGTTCGATCGGGTCGGCGGGTTTGCGCTGCAGGATGGCGAGCGCCTCCGGGTAGGCCAGACGGCGCTGCGAATGAATCACCGCGGAGCAGAACTTCGCGCCCAGCAGCCGGCCGTCGTGGGACAGGAGGAACTCGACGCACTTCGTGAGGCGATCCACGCCCGGCTTGAGCGAACAGAGTTCGTTGCTCAACGCCTCCGGGAGCATCGGGATGACGCGGTCCACGAGGTAGGTCGAGTTGCCGCGCTGTCGCGCCTCGACGTCGAGCGCGCTGCCGGGCTTGACGTAATGCGACACGTCCGCGATGTGGACCCACAGCCGCCATTGATTCTGACCGGCTCGCTCCAGGCAGATGGCGTCGTCGAAATCCTTCGCATCGTCCGGGTCAATCGTGATCACCGGGTGCCGGCGGCAATCCACCCGGCCAACGAGGTCACGAGGCTGAACCGTCGTCCCGAACGAGCGCGCCTCGTGCAGCGCGTGGTTGGGAAAGCGGGAGGGCAAGGCGTATTGGCGCAGCACCGAGAGCATGTCCACGCCGGATTCGTCCGGCGCGCCGAGCACCTCGATGATTTCACCTTCGGGATTGGTGTGCCGCGACTGCCATTCGCGCAACCTGACCACCACCTTGTCGCCCACGACCGCAGGACGGGGGGCCTGCCTCTTTACGTCGGCTCCTACAAGTTGGCGCGGCGGCACATAGATATCGTGCGGGATGCGCGGGTCATCGGGAACGACGTAGAGGAACTGCCGGCTGCGTTGCAGCGTGCCGACGATCTGCGTGCGACGACGTTCCAGGATGCGAACCACGGTTCCGGTGGCGGGCGCCAGCGTGTCCGGACGCAGGCCCTTCGGCCGCACTTCCCGTCGCACCAACACCCGGTCTTCGTGCAAGGCCGTGGACGTGGCGCTCTCCGGGATGGCGATCTCCTTCTCTCCGGGCTCGTCCGGCTGGAGAAAGCCCTTGCCCTGGCGGTTCATGCGAATCCGCCCGGGAACGAGGTCCGCCTCGCGGGGCTGGATGTAGCGATTGCCCTTGATGCGGGCGATGCGGCCGGCCCGCTCCAGTGTGCGCAGCACCTGTTGGAGTTCCTGCTGGCGCCGCGGCGCAAAGCGAAGTCCGCGCAGCAACTCGGGGACGTTCAGCGGAACGTAATCCCGCTGCCCGAGCAGGTTCAGAAGTTTTGGTTCGATGTCGTTCATTGATGTTGTTGCGGAGGTCAGACACCTGAGTCCGTCCGGCCCGAACCGGGCCGCTGCTTCCAGCCCAGGCGCGGGCCTATTCATCGGTAGGCTATGCCCCCGTGCAGCCCAGCGCTATGGGGTAAAACCCTACCATGGCTCCCGGAACCGCTCCAACTTCCAAGGCTTGGAGAACTGTAGAGAGTTTATGCCAGGGAACCGAGCCTGATCTCCCGGTCGTAAATCCAACTGAACTTCTCCGCGCCTGTGAATTTGATCCGCTCCGCCAGCTTCTGGTACCGCCCCGAGAGACCACACAGGAACTCCTGTGCGTCTGCGGCGTCATCGGAGAGTCCCTTCAGCCCGGCGATTTTCCATTCCTCGACCAGTGCGCCGATAATGCTGGCGTAGTCGGCCGCCGTATAGACGCCGGCATGCTGAGCCACCCGCGCGAACTTGGCGAACAGATTCTGGCTTTTCCCGTCATCCATCAACTGGGCCGGCATGGCAATCTTCGTTTTCATCATTTGGGCAAACGCCAGGACCGCGCCGGCCGGATCCAGTTTGAATACCTGGCCCATGAACAATTTGTACGCGTGTTCATGCCGGGCTTCATCCGCGGCAATCCGATCGCAAATCCGGTGCAACCGCTCCTCGCCCGCGCGTTTGGCCAGATCACCCACGTTCCGGTGGGAGATCTTCGTCGCCCGCTCCTGAAAGGACGTATAAACGAATCCACGGTACGGATCATTGGCGGTGTGAGGATCGAACCCATTGTTGATCAGATGATGGATCGTGGTTTCGATCGAACGCATGTCCACACGCCCGGTCAGGTAAAGGTATTTGTTGAGCAGATCACCATGCCGGTTTTCTTCCGCGGTCCAGCCTCGACTCCAGCGCGCCCACGGAGAATCGCTCGCCCCGGTCGGGTCGCCGAGACCTCGCAACCGATTTAACCAGGTCTGGTATGACGGCAGAGCTTCTTCTGTGATCATGTCGCCCACCAGGATCACCAGCACCTCGTCCGACAGGTCCCGCGCCCGCTCCCGAAACTCGCCGAGTTGTTCCCGCCAATTCTCGGCGGCGAGATCCGGCAGCCAATCGGTCGGCTGCCAGCTCTCCCCAATGGGTTTCAGGAGCGTGCCCAAGTGCTCGTTCACGAAGGGTTCCACACTCTGGATGACCTGCATCTGCGCCAGTGTCTGTGTGCTGTCCTGAGGTGTAGTCATGGGGGACTCCATTTCCAGTTCGGGATTTCCGGCCGATCCTCCTCTGGCTCGGCGTTATGCTGTTTGTGCTCCGCGAGTTTGTCACGGATGGCCTGTTGGATGAGGACCGCGCGCGGTCTGACCAGCCGCACTCGGTCGATCACGCCGGCGACGAGGTGAGACCGGTCGAGGCCGTTCAACACAATGATCTTGAACCATGGCGAGGTCACGCTCTTTATTTGTTTCGCGGGTCTGCGCTCTGGTCTTATTGCAGTGCAAACTCTACACTGCCTGGGCGAGCCTTCGCAATGGGGTATGACCCTACCTCGGATGATGGGAGTCGCTCCTCGGTGACTAACCCAGCCGAGCGTTCTGCCTGTCTTTGCGCGTAATAGACGACCGCAGGAAGGAAGTTCAGGAACACAGGAACGGGGCGTGTGGTCGGAAACCTGGCCCTGATTGTTTTCTCCGGTCCAGCAATGAATGCTGAAGCTGGAAGCGCGCGCCATCTCTGCCGCCGCCAAGGAGGCGCGGAAAGGACGGTCGAACAGTTCGATTTCGGCCGGTCGGATCAAGTCTTCACTTCAGCCGGGCCGGACGATTCGAGATGGCGCTGAACAGCGTCAGCGATGGTGGCCACACTTTGGAGAATTCCCCGCGCCGTCTCCGGATCTGGAATCTTCAGCCGGTAATGTTTATCCAGCCCCACCACAATTTGGAGCGCGTCCACGGAGTCGAGTCCCAAGCTTCCGGGACCAAACAAGGGTTGGTCGTCGCCGATCTCATCCGCCGTGACCTGAAGCATCAAGTCCTCGACCATCAATTGCTTGATTTCCTGCCTGAGCGCTTTGCTGTCTTTCATCACAAAATTCCGCCATCCACTTTCAGAACTGAGCCTGTGATATAGCTAGCCTCCGGGCAAGCCAGAAACCGGACGGCCGCCGCTACTTCTTCGGGCCGGCCGAAGCGGCGCATGGGCACGCTGGCTTGGGCCGCGCGCCGCGCCGTCTCGTCCAGGCGCGCAATCGACTCCGTTTCGACGTAACCCGGACAGACGGCATTGACGGTGATCCCGATCCGGGCCACTTCCTTGGCCAGCGATTGCGTGAGTGCCACCACGCCGGCCTTGGCGGCGGCGTAGTTGGTCTGGCCTGCTGGAGCCAATAACGCACTCAGGGAGGCGATATTCACGATCCGCCCTCCACGCTGGCTGATCATGGTCGGCAGCACGGCCTGGCAACCATGGAAGACGCCGTCGAGATTGGTGGCCAACACTCCTTCCCATGCGCTCGCCGACATTGTGCCCAGCAGGGCATCCTGGTGACTCCCGGCGTTGTTCACCAGCACGTCGAGCCGTTGGTGGCGGGAGAGAATCTCCTGAACAGCCGTCCGCCACGCCTCCGGTTGGGTTACGTCCAACGGCAGGCAACGACAGCGGTCCGAGTGTTCCGCGGCAAGTTGGTCTGCCTGGTCCCGGCGGGAATGGACGCCCAGCCACACGAAATTGGCCGGAGACTCGGCCAGAAATGAACGCGCGACCGCCTGACCCAAGCCGCCGTTGCTTCCGGTGATGAGAATGACACGAAGATTCATGGAGAATTCTGTTGAGCATCGGGCGCCGCGAAGCGCTGCGTCGATGCCGGATCATTGTGAATAAAGCGCACGCCAATCGCCTGCTGATTTGCGCCCACGACACTCACGTTGGCGGCCTGAAACCGGCCGCGCGCCAGCGCTTCGCAGGCGGCTACGCACTGCCAGGCAGCGGTGGCCATGAGTCCTTCGCCCATGATCCGTTTGGGGCTGAGGCGAGGGCCGGCCCAATCCCGCCACGCTGCGGCTTCCGGCGCGTCAGCGCGGGGACTATCACCGAGTCCGTCGCAAAGCAGTTCCAGGGCGGAACCGGCGCCAAGTTGTCGGCGCATGGTTTGCGCGGCCTGGCTTCGGCTCTGGCGCGCGGAGTAAGGATGCGCATCGGTGATGGCGGCCAGTTCGACACCCGCCGACCTCTTCGGCTCCCGGCACAAGCACAACGCACCCGCCCCGTTGCTGATCACGGCTGAATGCTCCAGATGCCAGAGTGCGTCCGCGAGCAACCAGTGGTTTTCTTCCGCGCCAATGACGATGCAGGCATCCACGCGATGCTCGTCGAGCCATTGGACGCCCATCGCCACTCCTTGCAGGAAAGCGGATGAATCGCCCAGAACCGTATAGACCAGGCAGACGTTCTCCCACAGCGCGGCGACATGACTGGCCGGCGCGCCGTAAACGGTTTCGGGAAACAACAGCGGACTGGCTGTGGCCGGGTCTTTCAGCGCCTCGTCAAAAAAGCGGCAGGAATACTGAATGCAGCCCGATTGGAGGCAGACGATCACCCCCCATCGGCGGACGCCTTCCTGAGCCGCCCGCAAGGGGGCCGCGGCTTCCAGGGCGGCAGACGCGGCGTAGTGTGTGATGGGACTGGCGCGTCGCACGCGCGGATGAGCGAGGAAAGCCGGACGGTGAAGAGGCTGGGGAACCAATCGCGCCCGGAGCGATTTCTCCCAGCCCGGCCGCGGGAGAGGCTGGATGGGCAGCGGCGTCCCTTGCTCCAAGGCCAGCCGCAACGCAGCCACGTTCCAGCCCGCCGGAGACACGGCGCCCATGCCGCTGACGAAAATGCGGCTCAAGTCCACCTCCTGAAAAGCAAAGCCGCGTTGACGCCGCCGAAGCCGAACGAATTGGACAAAGCGATGTTCACGCGGGCGTCTTGCGGTTGGCTCACGATGGGGAAGCGGCAGGCCGGGTCGGGAGTGCGGAAGGTGGTTTCGGGCGGCAGCCACTGTTCGCGCAGAACCATCAAGCAAACCACCGCTTCCACGGCGCCGGCCGCGCCCAGCAGGTGCCCGATGCCGGCTTTCGTGGAACTGACCGGCAGGGTGGCGGCGCGAGGGCCGGCCCAGCGTCCGATGGCAAGCGCCTCGGAACTGTCGTTGAGCGGCGTGCCCGTGCCGTGGGCGTTGACATAATCAACCTCTTCCGGCGTCACACGGGCGGCCCCGCAAGCCTGCTGCATGACGGCCCAGGCGGCGTTGCCCTCGGGGTGCGGCTGGGTGAGGTGGTGTCCGTCGCTGGCCACGCCGTAACCGATCAACTCGCCCAGGATGAGCGCATCCCGGCGGCGCGCGTGATCGAGTGTTTCGAGGGCGAGCACGCCCGCTCCTTCGCCGAGCGCCAGTCCGTCGCGCTGCGCATCGAACGGGCGGCAAACGGTCGTTGACAGCGCCTGCAAGGAATCGAAACCGGAGAAAACCAATTCGCTCACCGTGTCGTATCCGCCCGCCAACACGCACTCGGCGTGGCCACCGCGGATCAGGTCCCACGCATGGCCGATCGCGTTGCTGCCGGAGGCGCAAGCGTTGGAGAGGATCGTGATGGGGCCGGCAGAACCAAAGGCGTCCATGACCGTGCGCGCCTGGACTTGCGCCTGGTAATGCAAGGCGCGCGTGGGTTGCCGGCGATGCTGGAGCGGCGTTTGCACTGCCTGCCGGAAATAGTCCTCGCCCAGCGACATGGCGCCTCCTGTCGTGCCCAGGACGAACGGCACATTGTCCGCAGGTTCCCAGCCGGCCTGGCGCCAGGCCTCCCCTGTTGCCAGGAGCAGCGCGGCCCCGGCGCGGTCGAGCCGGGCCGCTTGACGCGCACGGAGATGGGTCGGCGGCAAGGCGGCGGGCAAATCAAGTTCTGAAGCCATCTTGGCCCGATGGCGGCTGACGTCGAACCGCGAAACAGGCCGGAAGGTCGTTCTGCCGGCGCGGAAGCCTTCCGCGTTGGGTTTCCAGCCCAGGCCAAAAGCGGTGATGATGCCTGCGCCAGTGACGACAACACGCGGAGGTGTCGGGGGCGGAGAGTTGGCAGGGAAGATCATGACGAGGGTGAAGATAGAAACGCGGCGGCCCCGTGGCAACCATTAACTGCGGCACCACGCAGGGTTTTGGCTTCATTTTCCAAGGATTCTCCCTTTAACTGAACGCCCATGCACTGGCCGGCGACATGCACGGTTGTGATCCCTTGTTTCAATGAGGAGGCCACGATCTTTCCTCTCGTAGCCAGCGTCCGCCAGCACTTTCCGACGGTGATAGTGGTGGACGACGGCTCCACGGATGACACGTTGGCTCTGGCCAAAAGCGCTGAGGCAGCGGTGGCCAGCCATGACAGGAATGTCGGAAAAGGGGCCGCCCTCAAAACCGGTTTGTCCCTCGCGCTGCGGCAGGGTTTCGAGTGGGCATTCACGCTGGATGGCGACGGTCAGCACAATCCGGACGACATGCCCTCCTTTCTGCAGTGCGCCGAACAGACGGGCGCGCGACTCATCATCGGAAACCGCATGCAGAACGCCCAAGCCATGCCGTGGCTGCGCCGGCTGGTGAATCGTTGGATGAGCCGCCAGATTTCCCGATATGCGGCCATGAAGCTGCCCGACACCCAATGCGGTTTCCGGCTCATCCACCTCGGAACGTGGGCGACACTGCCGCTCACCACGGCGCATTTCGAGGTGGAATCCGAAACCCTGCTCGCGTTTCTGACGGCGGGCCACCGGGTCGAGTTTGTGCCCGTTGAAGTCATTGGCAGCCGCCGTGCCAGCCGCATCGCACCGGTGGCGGATTCTGTACGCTGGTGGAAGTGGTGGCGCGCCCGCCGGCCCCGGAGGTGACCTGGAGGATGAACTGGCTGGGCCACGGCGGATGCTGTTTTCCGAAGTGAGATGGGGCTTGCCATGAAATCAGTCCTTTGTGTAGAAAAGGCGCGCATGCTTTACGAGCGCTGGCGAGAAGTCGTTCGAGATAGAACCCACGAAGTCGCGTTGCGTGAGCCGGCCTCGGAACGGTGTTGGACATTCGGCCAACTGGATCGCCAAGTGGAGAACCTGGTGACGGGAGCGTCCGAGTTGGTCTGCCCACAGGGAAACTCCGCCGACTTCGTCTTTGCGGTCTTGTGTGGGTGGCGTCAGGGCAGCGTGGTTTGCCCATTGGAGCCGTACGATCGGCCACCGTCGATTCCGCTCCCTCCCTCTCGTTGCCGCCATTTGAAGACCATTGCCGCCACAAACGGGGCGTTGCAGGCCGTGGCTTTCACCGAAGAACAACTGGCGGACGACGTGGAGAATATTGTGGCCACGATGGGCCTGCGCCCGGAATGGCCCAATCTGGGCGTGATTTCCCTGGCGCACTCGTATGGCTTTTCGGGCCTGGTGCTGCCGCTGTTGCTGCATGGCATCCCGCTGACCCTGGTGCCTTCCGCGTTGCCGGAGGTGGTGCGCCGGGCGGCGCAAAGCCATCCGAAGTTGACCCTGCCGGCCGTTCCAGCCCTGTGGCGGATCTGGCATGCGGCCGGGGCCATTCCACCCAACGTGGTGTTGGGTATTTCGGCCGGCGCTCCCTTGCCGCTGGCCCTGGAGCGGGCGGTCTTCGCGGCGCAGGGGCTGAAGATTCACAACTTCCTGGGAGCCTCGGAGTGCGGCGGCATCTCTTACGATCCGACGCTCGTCCCGCGGGAGGATGAAGCCAGCGTGGGACATCTGCTCAAGAACGTCGAGGCCGGGGTGAACGGGGACGGCGTGCTGGTGGTGCGCAGCCGCGCGGTCGGCGAAACCTATTGGCCGAATCCGTCGGAGAAGCTGGGCGGGGGCTGTTTTCAGACCAATGATCTGGCCGATCTCAAGGACGGCCTGGTCTGTCTCCGCGGCCGCGTCGGCGACCAGATTAACGTCGCCGGGCGGAAAATCTTCCCCGCGGTGATTGAGCAGGCACTTCGGCAGCACGCGTCCGTGATGGAATGTCTCGTCTTCGGCGTGCCCGACGAAACGGCTGGCCGCACCGACGTGATCGTGGCGTGCGTGGCGCCCCGGGAAAAAGGGGACGCCGCCCAACTGCGGCAGTTCCTGCTGGGGAAGCTGCCTGGTTGGCAGGTGCCGCGGGAATGGTGGTTCGTGAAGTCCCTGGACGCCAACACGTGCGGAAAGGTCTCACGCGCGGAGTGGCGCGGCAAGTTTCTTGAATGGCGCGCGCTGGGGAGTGCCGAGGGTCGATACCGGCCGAAGACTGGAGGCTTCCCAGAGGAAGTTGTCTTTCGACAGCGCGCAGGCAAGAACGCGTGAGGAATGCTCGCCCGAAGGGCACACGATCAAGTTCCTGCCAGGCAAGACCACAGGCCATGGCAATTCATTTGGACATGCTTGCCCCAATCCGCTGATCATTCGCGTCATGATTCTCAGTCCGAGATGCAATAGCGTTGGCCGTCTAGGCAGAAGCCTGAGCCGGTCTGACTTTCTCCTCTGGTTGGTCATCCAGGCCCTGTCCGCCACCAGCATCGCCGCGGTCCCCAGGCGACTCATCGTGGGGCTCGATGGCATCGCTTACCGTGACATGAAAGCTCTCCAGGAAGGGGTCGCCTACACGAACATCTGGGGCCGGCGATGCCACCGTCAGGGCTTCCATCAGGGATGGTTTCCCGTCAGCCACATGATCTCGACGTTTCCATCGGCGAGCGACGTGGCGTGGACCGACATGTTCGGCGACCGCCCTCTGCCTGGTTACCAGCGCACCTATTTCAGCACGGCCGCGAATTCCGAAATCGAGGTGAACCCGATCACCACTTCGATGGAGCACGAAAAGCAGATGCACTGGCAGTTGGAAGGCGGTTTCATTCGCACGCTGGGTTATGTCTATCCGCTGCACACGTACAAATACGAGGTAAACAAATTCGTCAAAGCGTTCCTCAATACCAAGAGCCGGGATGACAACTACTACGTTTACCTTCGCACGCCAGACGACGCCCAGCACTTGTCGCGCGACATCTTCGCCATGCTTGGCCTGCTCGAGGAAAAACTCAAGAAAGTGAGCGCCATCTACCAGGCACGGGAGGGGCGGGAGCTCGAAATCCTGATTCTGTCAGATCACGGGCACAACCGCGCCGGCGCCGGCAAGCGCGTCAAGATCCGGCCTTTTCTAAAAAAGGCCGGCTACCGGATCGCGAGGTCCATCGTGCATCCCAAGGACGTCGTCCTCCCGACGACCGGGATCGAGTCGTGGGTGGAAATCCATAATTCACCCGCCGAAACGGAAAGACTCCTGCAACTACTCACGCACCTGGAAGGCGTGGACATATTGTCGGCTCAGTTCCCGGGTCAGACGAATCGCTTCATTGTTATGAACTCGAAGGGCGAACGAGCCGTCATTGAGTGGAATCCCGCGAAGAACGCTTTCCGATACTCAACTGAGGAGGGCGACCCGCTTGACCATCGCCCGGCGGTCGATGCTCTCCTCAGAAAGAACCAGTTCGATGCCGACGGCTTTGCCACGGCCGATGCCTGGATGGCCGAAACCATGGTCCATCGTTATCCGCTCGCGCTGGAGCGAATCGTTCGCGGCCACACGCAGGTCACACTCAATCCGGCGACCATTCTCATCAGCCTGGACAATCGTTACGTTCACAGCGGATGGCTGGTAAAAAAAGGCAGCGAACTGGCGCCCTTCGGCGGCACTCATGGCGGTCTCGATGACCTCAACTCGGACGGAATTGTGCTGAGCAATTTTGCACCCACCAGGAACACCTCGACCTCACGGGTCGCCGCGCAATTTGATGATTTTGCCGGACTGCGCAATTTTCGCGCGGAGGAAAATGGCGCCGAATGGGTTTCTGCAAAGATGCATGCCCTCACCCGGATTGCGCGAGTGCCGTTCGATCGGGAGTACAGAACGCTTCCGGGTGGCGAGGTTTTCCTGCGCGTCTGGACACCGAGCTTTACGCGCCTCGACATCGCAGCTCCCGTTGAGGTAACGGTCAAGAAGGCCCCGCGTTTCCTGAGCGCGCAGACCCGTCGGGGAGATACCTCACCCGCAGCCGCGTCAGAACAGAATTGGACACTCCAGCATCCGGTTTCTTTTCCGGACAGTTGCTCTTACGAAAGATTCTATGCGCTTCCTCCCGATGTGATTCTGAGGCCGCAACAAGCGTACTGGATTTCGGGGCGGGTTTGCCATCAGAAGAAAAACACTCGGGTTTTCACATTCGCCTTCCGTACCGACAGCCGCGGCATGCCGGTGGCGCATTGAGAGAAAGTTGAAGGACGCTCAGGGCTCCGTGGCCACAAACACCTTCCCGTCCCGGGCGCAGATCATCTGCGCGGCATACCGTCCCGAAAGCGCGGCCCAAGGCAGTCCGCCGCCCGGCTCAACCCAATGGCCGGCCATGTAGAAATCCTTCAGTCCAGGCAGCGTGCGCGGAAGGCGCCGGCCCAGCATTCGTGGCGTTGGAAGCCAGCCTTGGAAGCTGCCCCGCCAGTTGCCAGTGAAGCGCGCAAAGGTTGCCGGGGTCGCCAGGTCAGCGTACTCCAGTTGCCTGGCCAAGCCTGCAAACCTCCGATCGAGAATACCGACGATTTCTCGCAGCAGACCTTCTTTAGTTCGCTGGTAATCGTTGGGATGGCGGCTTTTGAGATCGGCCCAGTACTCGTAACGGCTGGACAGCCTAACTGTCATGACCGTTTTACCGGCCGGGCAGAGTCTCGAATCCGGCCCAAAGACCGCCACCTCCAACCGGCCATGCCGCGTGATGTCGTCCACCATGAGCGGTCGCAAAAGAGGCAGGCTGAGGGTGTGGGGTGCCTCCGGGTAAGGCTGGTTTATCCCCAGAGATGCCTGGATCAGGCCCGGGAAAACGTCGCAGTTGTTGTAGGCGTAAAGGATCTGCTTGTTGACATAACGGCCCTCGAGCATCTTGAAAATCGTCGTATGGCCGTCGGCGCAGGAAACCACCGTGGCGGCTGGGGCCGCCGTTCCGTCGGCGCAGCGCACCCCGGTGGCCCGGCCATCCTCGACCGTCACCGAGACTACCTGGACATTGCACCGCATGACGCCACCGAGGCGGGTATAGCGACTGGCAATCGCTTCCGCAAAGGCCCGTGATCCTCCGGCCACGTAGCCGGCGTGCGATCTCCAGGCCAGCACCATCACCAGCACCAACGCCGACATGCGGTTGTCGCCTGCCACGGCCATGAGCGCCTCGCGGAGGAATGGGTTCCGGTAAGCCGCGAGATAGGCAGTGACGCCCACATTCATCCACGTGGCGACGGTGAGCAGCAAGGGAAGGTAGCGGAGCAGGAGTCTCGTTTTCTCCAGCCCCGTCATGAGTTCCAGCGGTTTCTCCAGGGGATCGAGGGTAGCGCAGTGTTGCGCCGCGCGGACGAGTTTATCTATGAGGGCGGCGTCTTCCGGCGCGAACCGTTTGCACGCTTGAGCGAACTGGTCCAGATTCGCAGACAGGGAGAGGACCTGGCCATCCGTGCCCTCCACGCGCAAGAATTCGTCGTGGCTCACGATCTCCCGCCCGGCGATCGCGCCCAACTCGTTCCAGATCCGGTTAAAGGTCGAAGAGGTATGAGTGCCAAGCAGCCAGCGCAGGCAACCGTCGAAGACATACGGCCCTCGGTCCCACGCGGCGCATAATCCGCCTGGGACCGTGTTCGTCTCCAATATTTCCGTGCGGTAGCCGTTCATCTGCAAATAGCAACCGCAAGCCAGTCCCGCGATGCCACCCCCGATGATGACAATCTTGTCCGCGGCGGCGCCGGCCGTTCCTGGCAAGGCCGCGGCCTTGCAACGGCTGAGCATCCTCATCCGTGGCGCACCTTTCCGCTGGAAGTTAGGGTCAGTTCGGCTACGAAGTCGAGCGACGTGGGCACCTTATGGTTCGAAAGCCGCCGCCGGCAAAAGGATAGGATGTCTTCGCTCGCGGGCGGGTGGCTGCCGCTGCGCAGTTGCACCTCGGCGTGGATGGCCTCGCCCAGTTGCGGATGCGGCCGGGTGGTTACCCGCGAACGCAGCACCGCCGGGTGTTGGTCGAGCACGGCGGCGACTTCCTCCGGGAAGACTTTGTGGCCGGCGACGTGGATCACGGACGAGGTCCGCCCGTCGAGGACGATTCGTCCCGCGCCATCGCGGTGTGCCAGGTCGCCGGTCAGAAACCAGCCTTCGCGCAGCACTTCGTCACGCGGCCTCGGCGGGCTGAGGTAACCCGCAAACATGCCGGGGCCTCGCAGGGCCAGTTGTCCCGTTTCACCGTCAGCCACGGGTTGCACGCTCTCGTTCAGGATGGCCGCGTCAAAGCCGGGCAACGGTCGTCCGATGGATTCGGGATGCGCCTCTGCCTCCTCGATATTCATGATCGGCAGACCCACTTCGATGATGCCATAACCCTGCGCCACCGGAACGCGATACTTGGCGAGGAAACCCCGCGCCGCCTGCGGGTCGAGACGACTGGAGACCGACATCACTCGCTTCAAACTCGGTGGCAACGCGTGTCCTGATTGATCGGCGGTCAACATGCGCACGTGCATCGGGGTCACATAAAGAAAGGTGGCTTGGTGGGTCAAAGCCGCATCCAAGATACTCTCGGCGAAGTAATCGGCGCAGACCAGAACGGTCGCCCCGACTTCAAGGTAGAGAAGGATGGAAACATAGAAGTGATAGGCCATCGGCAGGACCCAGAGCACTCTGTCCTCGCAAGTCAGGCCCAGTCCCGTGTTGGCGGCGCGCATGCGTTCGAGCACCCCGCGGTGCGTCAGAGTCACGCCTTTGGCGGCGCCGGTGGTGCCCGAGGTGAACCGCACGAAAGCGGCGTCGTCGATGCCGGGGGCCAACGGGAGCTGCGGGCCGTCGAGTCGCGTGAAACGCAAGCCGCTGCCCCTCGCCAGTTCCACGCCCCGGCCCGTCTTGCCGGCCAGGCCCGTGCCGCAACCGTCGTCCAGGATCGCGCATAGCGGGGCGCGTGAGAGCATCTCTGATAACTCGGCGGATTTCATCTGGTGATGAATGGGCATCACCACCGCGCCACAACCCAGCGCGGCCAGCGCGCCGGTCACGAACGCGCGTCCGTTGCGCGCGCGCACCCCGACGCCTTGCCCCTCGCGCACGTCGAGGCGGGCCAGTTCATCCCGCACGGCCTCGATGTCACGCCAGAGCGACCGGTAACTCAGCGGGCCAGCGGCATCAATGATGGCCGTCCGGTCAGGCCATTGGCGGGCCGCATGGGCAAGGGTGTCAAAAACGTTCATCCGCGAAAAGCGAGTTAAAAGATTTGGATGGGTGAAAAGGTTAAATGGGTTAAATCGTACATGGCCCTCCGAAACTCGCGCGCCGACCGATAGACTTCCAAATCCTCAAATGTCCGAAATGCTCCCGATGACGTGTCCATGATCTCTGGTCCTCGCAACTAACCTAGGTAACGCAATTAACCCATTTAACCTCTTTAACTGATTTAACGAATTCGGCATTCATTGCTCCATTTGCTCCCGAATTGTCTCCACCGCGCTCTCGACCGGCCGGTCCAAGGCCTGGAAGGCGGCGACCGTTCCCGCAGCCCAGCCTGTGGCCAGCGCGGTGCCGATGACTCGGGCCGAACTCATCGCCCCCGCCGAGGCGGAGAAGCAGCGGCCTGCGGCCAGGACGTTGTCCAATCCCACCGGCCGCAGACAGTCCAGTGGGATTTCGTAATAGCCACGCTCATCGAAATAAGTCATCTCCGGTCGCAGGCTGTTGCCCCAGCGCTCCATCGGCCAGCAACCACGGGCAATTCCGAGCGCGGACTTCCGCAGGCCCAGCACGTCGTCGTCGGCCAGCCGGGTGCGTCCTTGGATGCGGCGGCCAGAGCGGATGCCGAGTTGCGGGGCCATGGAGGCAAGGCGCGCGTTTCGGCATGAGGCGGTGTTTTCGATCAGGAAGCGATGAAGTTCATCGACCAGGACGCGAGCCTCCCGCTCCCAGGCACTGACCTGCTGCCAAGCTGGGCTGTCCGGCGGTCCGGAAACGAGATTCAGTTTGAAGATTGCCTGGCCGTCGCATCCCGTGCCGGGCACCAACGAAAGCCGCTCGCACACGGCCGGCAAACGGCCCATCTCAATTCCACGGCGCAACTCACGGCGCACCTCGAGCACGCCACGCTCTCCCAAACTGGGAAGGACATTCTCCAAGGTGAAAACCACAGCGGGTGCCTGGTCTGCCGCACCGTTCTCCACCTCCGCGCCAGCCAATGCGGCGCCCGTCGCTTCGCCACTGCAATCCACAACCGTCCCAGGCATGACGATCAACGGTTCGTTCCAAGCCAGGGCGCGAACCTGGACCAAGCGGGAACCTTCAGCCTGCGCGTCTGCCACCGTGGTGTGCAGCACCACGGTCACGTTTCCCGATTCGCTCGCCACGGCGTCAGCCATGCGGGCAAAGGCCGGCGGGGGATATGGCAACACCCAAAGACCGGACTCCAGCCGCACGGGTCCCCGGCCACTGGCCCGTTCCAATCGCGCGGCGAACTCGTTCACAAACCCGCCGGCGACCGGTGTGGCTTCCGCGCCTGCCGTATCTCGTAGATACAACCCACAAACGGTACCCACCTTTGCGGCAGTGGCCAGGCCACCTAGAAAACCGTGCCGTTCCAACAGGACGACCCGCGTGCCAAGGCGTCCAGCCGCGGTGGCTGCGGCCACGCCTGCCGCGCCACCGCCGATGACCAGCACATCGCAGACAAGGGTGGCCGAACCGAATCGAGAGTGACTGCTCACTTGAGGCGGGGTCTCATGTGCTGGCCGTAGCCCTTGATATGTTTCCACTGCGGCCGCACGTCCAGCAGGATCGTCACTTTCTGTGCCCAGCGCATAATGGGCCGGCGCCAGTCTGCCGGGGAACTCCACTCGGGCCGCCGCCGCGCGATGCGATCGAGCTTCTCCACGGTGCTCTCGGCCAGGGCAGGTGAGAGATAATAGGCCGGCGCGAAAAGATCCTGATCGCGCTCCAGCGAACCTTCCCGCGTAGCCACCCCGGCCAGTTCCGTGCCTTCATAGATGCGGATGCCGTAGGAGGCAAAAACGCTGTTCGCCGGCGCGCACCCGTTCAGGAAGGTCTGCGCTTCTTCAATGTCCGCCCACGTCTCGCCCGGGCCGCCGAAGAGCATGGAGAGCAAGAACGGCAAGCCCGCGGCGCGCACCGCCTCCAGGGCGATCCGAATCTCCTCCTGCCCGAAAGGTTTGCCCATCGCCTCCAGCATTTTGGGCGTGGCAGCATCCAGCCCAAACTCTACTCCGGTGCAACCCGCCTGCGCCATCGCGCGCGCCAGTTCGGCATCGAAAC
Source organism: uncultured Verrucomicrobiota bacterium (assembly GCA_964363225.1). Taxonomy (GTDB): domain Bacteria; phylum Verrucomicrobiota; class Verrucomicrobiia; order Limisphaerales; family CAYIIH01; genus CAYIIH01. The sequence continues at coordinate 21,991 of CAYIIH010000051.1, forward strand.
CCACCGGGTTGCAGAAGGCATTCCATTGAACCGGCAGCCGGCGGCGGGAGATCGCCTGACACACCGCCATGGCGTGCTCTCGCGGGTCGTTGAAGACACTATCCACGATAAAGAAGTGCTGCAGCTTCGTCCGGACGACCACGGCTTCAATCTCGTCCGCCACCGCCTCCGGCGGACGCAGCCGGTAGCGTCGCCCCTCCAATTGCGGGTAAACACAATAGATGCACTTGAAAGGACATCCACGCTTGGTCTGCACACCGACGAACCCGCCCCGCCTCACATACGGCGCGTAGCCGCACAACTCGTGGGCTGGCGGCGCCAACTCGCTCAGACGTTCGATTAACTTGGCGGGGAGAACGCTGGCGGAGTGGTTCAGGTTGGGGGCGGTGATGACGCCGTCAACCCCCTCCAGGGAACGGCCAGTTTCCAGCCGCGCCAGCACTTCCGGGAAAGCGCGTTCGCCTTCACCGATCACGCCGCAATCAGCCCCCAGCCGCCGCATCCAGCCGTGCGGCGAGACCGAGAAACCGCTGCCTCCCAGGATCAGTGGTCCTTTGAAACAGCGCCTTACGGTTTCTGCTAATTCGCGCACGCCGTCGAAATACAAGCGCGGCGCGAACGCCCAGCAATTGTCGAGATTACGGATGCCAAAAGCCACGGCCTGGTAAGCACGGGCCGCTTCCAGAGCCTTCCGCAGTGTCCTTTGCGGCGCCAGCGAAAGCCCCAAATCCAAGAAGTCTACCTCGTGCCCTGCCGCGCGGGCGGCGGCGGCCACACACAGCACCCCCACCGGCGCCACCGGATACGGCGAGCGTTCCCGGTTCGTTGCGACCAACAGCACCTTCATGCGACCTCCTCGTCCAGCAAGGCCGAGCGCAAACCTTCTTCCAGGCTGTCCACTTCTTCCGGATTCAGGCAGTCATCCACCCACGACAGCAGCGTGCGGAGCCGGCCGCTGAAACTCCAGAAGAGCACGGTCAACCCCGGTGGCCGCCACGTGGGCACCCAGTGCGTCACCTCTCGGATGCGGGCGCCAAACATCTCGCTGATCCCGGCGCAGGTCTCTCCTGAGTCCGAAAAGCACAAGCTGGCAAATTTGCCCCGCGTCGGCTGTCCGAGGTGGCGCACGTAATAATCCAACGGGATCGGCTTGAACATATCCAGCGCCGCCATGCAGGACTCCGGAAAGCGATCGCGAATCTGTTCCATCATCTGGCGAGTGAGTTCGCTGATGATGTCGCTCAGCCGGGCGGCCTGGCGCGGCTCAATGCGATAGAAAAGGATCGAGAGATGGTTGGAGAAGATCGGCCCGCTGGCCCCGCGCCGGCGCATGTCGTGCGGCACGGGAATCAGGTAAGCTCCCGTTTCGTTGCCGCGCCGGACTGCCACGGTGTGCAGGGAGCGGAGCGAGGCCGCCAGGTAGAAATGGCTGCGCCGAAAACCGGCGTTGAGACGCTGGCAGCGCTCGTTGATGCGAGCCGTCTCCTCCTCGCTGAAAGAAAGGAGGCGGCACGGGTTGCGGCATCCGTCCGCCGGGCGTGGCGAAGGCAGCAGCGTGAAGAGCGGTTCGCGACCCGATTCGCGGAGCCACTTCAGCGAGCCGCGCGCCAGCGCCAGCTTGCGCCACCACTTGGAAAGACTCCAGCCCCTTTGCTCGGGGTTGATCAAGTTCTCGATGGTCGGCGTCCCTTTGGCCGCGCCGTCCAGGCTCAGATGCCGCAGTATCAACTCTGCGCCGCGCGCATCCATGAGGGCATGGTTCCAGGAAAGAACGAACTGCGCAGTGCCGTCCTTGCGCCGGACCAGGTCCAGCGCCAGCGCCCCTTCGCACGCGTGCAGATCGCGCCCCGCTACCACCTGGGGCAGCATCCCGGGTCCATCCCCGCCGGCCTCCTGAACAGGGTGCTCGAAAAAAAAAGTTCTCGGCTGCTCCGCTTTGCGCCAGACCGGGGAAAGCGCCAGCAGTGGGCGTGTGATGCGCACTCGCGCGAGCCAGTCCAGAATGGGTGAAGCGGTCACGCGCTCGCGCAGCAGGTTCACATCGAGGCCGGCTTCCAACCGGAGCGCGACGCGGCACACATTGCCCAGCATCCCGGCCCGTCGCATCCGGCGGTCCTGACCGTGCATGAAGTAGTCGCCGGCAGCCAATCGAATCTGGCGAGGCAGGTCAGGCATAGGTAGCGGCCACCCTCGTCGCCCCAGGCGGTGAGTGGCTGCCGCGGGCCAACTCGAAGATGCAGGCCGCCAGCGTGGCCACCGAAACCAGATTGTGGTGGGTCAGGTGCGACTCAGGCACCCTGATGCCAAAAGCACGCTCGCAATGGAGCAACAGTTCCACCAAGGCAAAGGAATCAATGCCGGCATCGGCCAAAGGGCTGTGTTCATCCAGCTCTGCTCCCTCGGCCACGAGGTTCGCCCGTGCGAACTGGCAGAGTTGAGCGGCGATGGTCTTGGGGTCCGTTGGCGGGGTCATCGCTCAGTCCTGGGCGGGGGCGGGGTTGAAGTCATCTGCGGCCCCAACCGCAAGGGCGGCCACGGAAAACGCCGATAGCAGCATGCTTCCGGCTGGCATGCCATCGGCGGACCAATGATTGCTACTCTTGCCCATGGCTCGACACTATGACCGACCCGGAAACCGCGTCAAGCACGAGAGCACGACGGCCTGCCGCGGCCACCGGTCGAGTTCGAAGCGGTTCTGGATCCGGCGCGACCATGAGGTGGAACTCCGTCCTCCCTTGCGCGTCGGTGAGCGACGATGCTGGCGCGGGGGTGGGTGGCGGCGACGATGGCTCCATCCGCAAAGTGGTTTCGCCCATCACGATGACGTCGCTGGGCCGCAGCCGCCATTCGCCCCGGTTTTGGATGGGCTTGCCGTTGACCGTGGTGCCGAGCTTGCTGCCCAAATCCTCGATCCAGATCGCACCGTGTCGCTCGGTGAGCATGGCGTGTTTGCGCGACACGTAGGGGTCTGCCGACAAACCCAGGTCCGGCGCGCCAGTGCCACCGCCGCGGCCGATGAGGACCATCTCCAGAGCGATTTCGCGGACCGTTTCTTTGCCTTGACGGAGAACAGTGATTTTCATGTCAAGAACCTCCGTTCAATATCGTGAAACACTGGGCGCTGCGAAGCTGCAACCGAACGAGTGGGGTGCGGCTATTTCCAACCGCAGCGGCATGGCGGTGCGAAAAACCCACGATCTCCGTGCCGCTGCCTGGCCGCAGGCGGGCCGCGCTCGTCCCTCCCTCCGCCTCATGTGCTCCGGGCAGCTTCAACTGGCGGTATCCGTTCATGGCTGACTTTCCGCCAGGACAACACGAAATCCGATGTCGTTGACCTTGGTTTCTGGCACCGCGAAGAAACGCCACGATGAGCGGAACGTCCAATCGGAGCCAGGCCAACTGCCGCCACGACGCGCCTTGTCCTTGCCAATCGCGGGTCCTTGTGGATCGGTCACCTCTACGCCGGGATAGGTGCTTCGCCAATCAAGGCACCATTCTACTACGTTCCCGATCATGTCATACAGGCCCCATGGATTGGGCAGCTTCTGGCCGACTGGGTGTGTGCCGTTGCATGCATACCAACAGTAGTTGGACAGGCTGGAATAGGTCGGGTCATCCCCGTAAGTGAACCGCGTGCGTGTTCCCGCCCGGCAGGCATATTCCCACTCTGCCTCCGTCGGCAAGCGATATAGATATTTTGCTGGGAGGCGTCCTGCGCTTCTTTCTCTGGCCGTCAAGGCCGCGCAGTAGTTGGTAGCATCATACCAACTCACCCTCTCCACCGGGCGGTTCAGATCGCCGGTGAATCGACTTGGATTCGTGTTGATCAGTGAAAGGTATTCCCGTTGGGTTACCTCGTAGATCCCCATCCAGAAGCCCCGGCTAATCCTGACTGGCGTTTGTGGCCCTTCATCGCTCCAGCGATCCTGTTCGTTCACCGGGCTGCCCATGGTGAAGCTGCCGGGCGGGATCCAAACCATGTTGCTGATGGGTGAAACTCCCGGCGGGAACGACGGCGGGGAAATTGAGTGGGGCGCAGAAGAGACAATGGCAGAACTCGTGTTTGGCACTTCGGAGTTCAAGGCGCCGTCCAACACCACTCGAAACCCGATGTGGGAGGAACGATAGTACCATTCACCCGCAGGCATGCGGGCAGATGACCGCAAGCCGTTGGTCCAAGAATCGTGCTCTAACCAGGTACCGCCACGCATGACACGACGATCCTGGTCATACCAATCCGCACACGGTTCCCAGACATTTCCACCCAGATCATAGATCCCCAATCTGTTGGGGGCAAAACTCTCCACCGGCGCCGTTCGCGGGTAATCGTCTCGATAGCCGCGGATCACCGTCCAATTCGAGGGCCAATCGGCTGTTGCGGCCTCTTCACCCGCATAGTTCCCCGCTCCTTCCGGCGGCGGCCACTGGACGCCCCACGGAAAGCCGCCCTGGCTATTCCTATCTTTCTCTCTCGGCGTGCTCCCACTTTCATTCGTTAACCCCACCGCACAACTCCACTCCTCATCGGTTGGCAACCGGTAACGCCCATCTCGCGTGATCGCGCCCAAGCGGCGCTCGGTCCATGTCAGCCACTTGCAGAATTCCTCCGCATCTAACCAACTCACCCCGACGACCGGATGGTTCGGACCCTGCTCAAAGCCCGGATGGTGCCAGCCATATCCTTTGAGGTGCTTCCACCCCTCTTGGAATACCACATCCATCTCGTTGGTATCGTACCCCGAATCCTTCGCAAACTCCTGGAAATCCCGCACCCGTGTTTCCCAAATGCTGAACCAGACTTTGGTTCCCGGTACCGGCACAAAGACCATGCCCAGACTGTTGGTCTGACGGGGGGCGACCGAGAGCGGAGGATTGGCTTTCCAGAAGTGACGCACGCCCAGCGCCACCAAGCCGAACAGAACTGCCGCCACGCCGAGCTTGGCGACCACGGCCAGTCGTCTCCGCAAGAGCTTTTCTCCTCGGATTGATTTGCCCTGCTGGAGGCGGGCCAAGTCTGCGAACATCTCCCGCGCGGTGCGGTAGCGCTCGCGCGGGTCGCGGGCGCAGGCTTTGGCCAAGACGGCATTCAGTTCCAAGAGCGCGTCACGGTCGGGGAGTTCCTGGAGGTTGGTGGGCAGTTCGGGGAAGTCCATCCGGTCTCGGCCCGTGGCCATTTCGTAGAGCACTTTGCCCAGGCTGTAGATGTCCCCCTGCGCCGAACTAGGTCCCTCCGGCGGGATGTAGCCCTCAGTGCCCACATACGACACCGACACGTCGCGGTCGGTGACCAAGCCAATGTCCGCCAACTTGGGCACGCCGTTCACAAAGATGATGTTGCCCGGCTTGATGTCGCGGTGGATAAGGCCGTGCTGGTGCAGGTTCTCCAGCGCCGCGGCCAGCGCCGCGGCGATACGCAGACAATCTGCAACTGGGTAGCGGCCGCACCTCTGCAACTCGCTCTTGAGCGTCTTGGGCACGTAGGTCTGTGGCTCAATCTGCTGGCCGGTGTGCTGGTCGTCGGCCAGTTCCATGATGTAATAGAACCGGCCCTGTTCGTCCTGCCGGCCCACGTGGAGGATTTGCACCTGGTGGTCGTAGGAGCGGGAGATCGGCTCAAACTTGCGGATGCCGTCATACTCGCGTTCGTAGGGCCGGTCGTGGTCGAAACTCGCGCGGAAGACGACCTTGACGGCGCGGAAGGCGCGCCGTTTGTCGCGCGCGAGCCAGACTTCGCCGTAGGCGCCTCGGCCAATCAGGCGCAGGAGTTTGTAGTCCAACTGGGCGCCGATAGTGCTGGCGGCGGTGGATTCATCCGGAGTGAACTGGATGCCTTCATCCGGATTGCTACCACCGGGGCCGGAGCCAGGCGGGGGATCGCACCCTGAATTGGGAATGGTTGACTCGTCATTCATGGCTTGCTGCTCGTCTGTTGGTCTGCCGGTTTGGCATGCGGGTTCTACGCCATCCAGAAGTTGAGGGCAATTCCTTTGTCAACCCGGTTGTTCATCCTCCTTGTTTCTCCAGGCGCCGGGCCTCCTTCTTGACCAATGCCATGACACGGTGCTTGGCGAGATAAACCCGGGCGATGCTGACGCTCAGAGCGGCAGCAACTTTTTTCACAGGCCAGTTGCGCAGCACGTAGAGGTCGAACATCTGGAACTGTTCAATGCTGGCCTGGTGGCGGACCCGCTCCACGGCGGCGGCGAAGACCGCCTTCTGCCATTCCTCCTCCCAGACACCGTCCAGGCCAACACTGGCCGGGTCGGGAATGCGTTCAATGGTGGATGTGCGCAACGTGGTGGCAGGCAGGGGCGTGCGGGCGGCGCGTCTGCCCGGGGGCCGCCGCCGGAACTGGTCGGCGATCCGTTTCTGCGTCAGGTGCCACAGCCAAGTCTTGAAGGAGCACTGGGCGGGATCGTAGTGGAACGCCGGCATGGTCTTCGCCACCGAGATGATGGTTTCCTGAACGGCATCCTGTGCCTCCTGATCCGTGAGGCCGGCTTTGATGGCAATGCTGTAGATGAGTCGCCAGTAGGTGTTGAAGAACTGCCGCCAGCTTTCCTGGTCGTCCCAGTTCTTGAGGCGGCTCAGCAAGGTCTGCCGGGTGCCGGTGAATTCGTCTGTCGCGCCAGTCATGATCAGTTAATCGCAGCAAGCACTGGTTTCTTTCAAGGAATCTCAATACCCGTCGAAGTTGTTTTCCACCCGCTCGGATCGAGCCATGCGGCGCTGGGAGAAATTGATGATCCAGGAGGCGATGTTGGCTTGAGTGATGGGCAGGGGCAGACGGGAAAGCATGGAAGACAGGCTGTAGAAGTCCTTGTAGAGATCGCGAACGTTGTTCTCCAGGGACGCCGGCGTCCCGTAGGGAGGTTGGATGGAGCAGATTTGCCCCGGCCACCGGTCAAGTTCGTGGCGGTTCAGGATCCGGCCTGCGGCGTCTAACCGGTCGTAGAGCGGGGTCCCCTTGACGGGGGTGAGGATGTTGAAGTAGGCCACCGGAACTTTGTGTTCTTGAAGAAAGGCCAGGGTGGCGCGGAAGACACTTTCGGTTTCGCCTTCCCAACCAAAAATGAAGTTCAAGGAATAGCTGATGCCCAGGCGGCGGAGGTTGGCCAGCATGGCGCCGTATTGGTGAGCCTTGTTGAAGCGCTTGTTCATGCTCGCCAGCGTGTCGGCGGAGATGCTCTCCAGACCGATGTTGACATGCAACAGGCCGCTTCGCCGGGCCAGTTCCATGAACGGCTTGTCGTTGCACAAGTAGGCAGGCCACAAGGCCGACCAACGCACCTTGAGAGGGATCAACGCCTCCATCAACTCCAGCGCGTGGCTGCGCTTGCCGCCAAAATTGCTGTCGCCGAAAAAAATGCTCCGTGAACGGCAACGTTTGATTTCTTCAACGACCTCCGGCACCGGCCGGCAACGATAGGTTTCGCCCAGCAGGAATCGCTCGGAGCAAAATTCGCAGCGAAAGGGGCAGCCCCGCGAGGAAACCACCGTGAAGGTCCGGAAGGGACCATAGTGGCGCAGATTCATGAGTTCGTAGCGCGGTCGCGGCAGGCTGGCCAAACTGGGCTGCACGTCGGCCCGGTAGATCTTCTGCAGCCGTCCCAGACGCGCATCCTCAACCATTTGGGGCCAGAGGGACTCCGCTTCCCCAACGCCGACCGCGTCGCAATGTTCTCCCGCCTCCTCCGCGTGGAAGAAAGCGTGCGGCCCCCCCATGATCACCGGCACGCTGCGGCGGCGAAACTCGTCGGCGACGTCGTAAGCGCGATAGGAGTTGAGCGTGGAAGTGCTGATGGCCACCAGGTCAAACCGGTCGTCAAACGAAACCGCTTCCACCTGTTCATCGGCCAGCGTGACTTCCCAATCCGCCGGAGTCAGCGCCGCCAGATAGGGCAGGGTCAGCGGCACCACATTCCGCCGCCGCACCTTGAACACGTTGCGGCGGGCCTTGGAGCGATAATAGGAGGGCTGAAGAATGAGGAGCTTCGGTGCCATGACAGACGATTATCGCCAAAAAATTCGTGATCTGTTGCGCGGGCCGGGTCCACGGGATCGCCGCTGCCGTGGTTTTCGGTCGGAGAATTCCGCCGCGGTCGCCAGGCCCCAAGCCCGTCAGAGTCTGCAATCGGACAAGGTTCAGGGCAAGCCAGAAACGGCGGGCGGCGGGGATTATCTGCTTGCGAAGCTGCGCGAGGCCGCGCCATGCTCCGGCGCATGGCCACACCAGCCCCGAAACTATCATCGTCGCGATACCACGCCATCATGCTGCGAAGGCTGGCCCTGACCGTGGCCAAGCTGGTGGTGCTCGGAGTCATCTTCGGTTGGGGCTATGACTGGGCCGCGCCCCGCTTCTATGGTCCTGATCGCACCCCCACTTTCCGGCTCGGCGTTTTGCATGGCGCTTTGATGCCGGTGGCTCTGCCGGTCCTCTTGGTGGGAAAGGACGTTCCCATCTACTCGCCGAACATTCCGGGCCGGGCTTACAAGCTCGGATACATTGCAGGTGTCAATCTTTGCGGCCTGCTGTCTTTCGGCGTCGCCTTTCGGTTGGCGCGAAAGCCCT
>CAYIIH010000052.1:0-30390 GCA_964363225.1 uncultured Verrucomicrobiota bacterium
GCCACGGCGGATTCGAGTCCGTTCCCGGCCAGGTAAGCGGAGTCAAAGTCTATGGAGAACAGCGCGGCGCGGCGGTCTGCGACTATGACCACGATGGCCGCGTGGACCTGGTCGTGGCGCAGAACGGGGCCGCGACCAAGCTATTCCGCAACACCGGCGCCAAGCCCGGATTACGCGTGCGCCTGGCTGGTCCGCCGGCGAACCAAGCCGGTGTGGGAGCGACCATTCGGCTGCAGTTCGGAGACCGGTTCGGTCCAGCCCGGGAAATCCACGCTGGATCGGGCTATTGGTCCCAAGACGGCGCTGTGCAGGTCATGGGCATACCCGTTTCCCCCACGCACGTGCAGGTTCGCTGGCCGGGCGGCAAGGCCGTGACCTCGGCCGTGGCGGCCAACGCCAGCGAAATCAGCATCGACACCGAAGGACGGATACGGATCCCACCCTGATCTCCCGGGCGCGATGACGTTGCACAGTGGTGCCGGCCTGCGCAGATTTCGCGCGATGGCATTTCAGAATTCTCCTGATCCCAGGCCTTAGCCAGCGGTTCAATCGGGAACTCGATTGATCTCAACCACGATCCGCTGCGACGACACTTTGATGCATATGCATCGAAGTTTCGTTGGATTCCATGGCGGTGGGATCGTTCGAAACCGCCGGACAAGGATGTCAGAGTTTAGTGGGCCAGCGTGACTTTGCCGGAGGCCTCCACCAGCACGGCCTGCGCGCCGGGAGGCAAGGCGCTCTGCGTCATCCTGCCGCCCGGCCAGCGCACCCAAATCTGAGTCGGTTCCTCGGGACAGCCCAGCACCTGCACGGGACTGTCCTGGGACCAATACCCCGACCCGGCATGCACCTCGCGCGCCGGACCGAGCCGCTGGCCAAACTGCAGCCGGATCACCGCGCCGATCCCCGACGGATTGCCGGGCGGCCCTTGCAGGCGCACGCGCAGGCCGGGCCGGGCGCCGACGTTTTGGAAGAGGCGGGTGGCGGCGCCGTTCTGCGTCACCACCAGATCGACGCGCCCATCTTCGTTGAAGTCCGCCACGGCCGCGCCACGTTGCTCGCCATAAACTTGCACTCCCGATTCCTGGCCGGGAACCGGCGTGAGCCGGCCCTGGCCGTTGCCGCGCAACCACAGCCCTCGCCCGCCATCCAAGCGCGGCCATTCCGGGCGCATGGCAAAGAAGTTTTGGCTGAGAAAGACGTCTTCGTGGCCGTCCCCATCGAAGTCCGCCACGTTCACGCTGAAAGCCGGCGCGAATTGCGCCTCGGCCGGCAGCGGCATCGCCAGGAAGTTTGTCCCTCGGTTGAGGAAGAGCGTTGTTGCCAGCGTGGTGGTGTCCACGGCCGGAGGCTTGGCGGACAAGGCACGCCAGATGTCATCCATCGTGGCGGTGCCGAACGCGCGGTGGGTCGGAAAGTGTTCGAGCAGTGTGGGAAACGCCTGGCTCAAGGCGTTCAGCGTGCGCCGGGGCACGTCGGCTCGGAGTTCCGGCGCGTAGTACGTCTCAACCAAATCCACCACGCCACGACCGCCGATGTCACCAAAGTAAAGACGAAGTGGATGCTGCGCCGAGGCTTGGTACGCGTCGTTCAATCCCCAGTTGCTCGCGAGGATGTCCAGCCGTCCGTCCTCATCGAAATCTCCCGTGGTCACGCCCTGCCACCAGCCGGTGAAGGTGGCCAGTCCGATCTCGGCCGTACTTTCGCGCAGTCGCCCGCGCTCGTTCTTGAAGACTCGCACCGGCCCCCATTCGCAAGCCAGGACCAACTCGGGATAACCGCCGCCGTCGAGGTCGCTCCAGACCGCGCCGCTCACGAGGCCGGCGTTCTCCAACACCCGGTTGTTGGCGGTGTCCGGCACGAGCTTGTTGCCGTCGCGCCGGAACAACTTCGAGCTGGCCGCTTGGGGATAGGCCCCTGGAATCAGCCTCCCGCCGACGAAAAGCTCCAGATGCCCATCGCCATCGCTGTCTGCCACGGCCAAGGGGCCCGGACTGGCGCGCGCACTTGGGACATCCTGTCGGGTAGCGAGCCGGAATTTTGCCGGTGTCTCATCGACCGAGATCTGGATGACGGCCGCCGAGTTGGTGGCCTCTGATTCGTAGTTGGCGAGCGCGGCTAGCAGCGCGGGGCGCCCTTCTGCTGTCACCCAGGCGGCCATACCTCCAAGATCATCCGGGGTTGGCCCAAAATCACTGGCGGGAATTTTTTCAAACGCACCTGACGTATTCCAATGATAAATGGCCAACATGCCGCCTCGTCCGGTGCCCAAGACGAGTTCATCACGGCCATCGGCATCCAAGTCCAACCACGCCACGCCGGGTCCGAGCTGGCTGAGCTGTTTCATCAAGAGCGGCTGGCGTGTGTAATCGTTGAAAAGCACTTCGTGATGAACATGACTCAGAAGAGGGCTGACGTCCTGGAAGAGTGGTTGAGGCGTGACGGTTGAGGATTGAGGGCTGGGGGCGGCTTGGGCGCTCGCCTCGTCAAACTCGCAAATCGAGTTGGCCGGCACATGCCGCGCCACGCTGTTGCGGCCGCTGCGCCAGAGCACTTCGATGGTCAGATCGTTGGTGAGGCTGCCGGCGGCGAAGACCCGCAACGTGTCATCGCCTGACACATACCGTCCGCCGCAGAGCATCTCCTGCAGTTGCACCGGCATGGGCGTGCCCAGCACCCGGACCGTGGTGCCGATGCCGTGAGTATTCGGCCCCTTGCCCTTCAACCGCACGGCCACGCGCGCAGCCGTGGCCTGGTTGCGGTAGAGCAAAGGCGGATCGTTCAGGCAGTTGATGGCCACGTCCAAGTCTCCATCGTTGTCGAAGTCCGCCAGAGCCATCCCTTGCGAGATGCGCATGGAGTCGAATCCCCAAACCTGGCTGGCATCCTCGAAAGTCAAATCATGCCGGTTCCGATAGGCCACGTTCGGCGTGAGAAATGGCGTGTAAAGGGCCAGGTTCGTGCGGGACTGCTCCGGCGGTTGGTTGCCCAGGGCGCGGATGCGATTCAGCGTATCGCGGTCCTGCACGTCGAACGGCATCCCGTTGCCGACCAGGATGTCTTCGTAGCCGTCCAGATCGACATCGAGGAACACCGGCAGCCACGACCAGTCGGTGGCGGCGACGCCGCTGAAGTGGGCGATCTCGCTGAAAGTGCCGTCGCCGCGATTGTGGAAAAGCGTGTTCCGGGCCGCTTCCGGGCGGTTGTCAATCCGCCCGGGGACCGGCACGATTGGGGTCATTCCAACGATCTCGCGCATGCGGCGCGAGTGCTCGCGGCCGGTCATCTCCGTGGTGAAGAAATCAAGGAAACCGTCGCGGTCAAGATCGCCAAAGTCCACGCCCATGGAGGAGAAGCTCTGCTTGCGCATGGCCAGCCGAGGCAAGGCGCGAAAGTGTCCGCGCCCGTCATTGATCCAGACCCGGTCCAACGTTTGGAAGTCGTTGCAAACGTAAATGTCCGGGCACCGGTCCCCGTTGAGGTCGCGCATCTGCACGCTGAGGCCATAATCCCACGGCGCCGGCATCGGCTGGCCGTCCGCGTCCAGGAAGAACTCCGAATTCCATGGCGCGGTACGGAAGCGGCCTTCGCCATCGTTCAAGTAGAGCACGTCCGGTTCGCCCACCTCTTCCAGCCGTCCGTCAACGAACTTCAGCCGATTCGCGTAGGGGCCGGTCACCACCCACTGGCCATTGACCCGCTTGATCTCGGCCCGGCCGCCGGAGCGGAGAATGGACTGCGCTCCGTAATTCGCCACATACAGGTCCAGGTCCCCGTCGCCCTCGATGTCCGCCATAGCCAGACTGGTGCTGCCGGATTGGGAAGCCAACCCGGCTTGCGCGGTCGTCTCCCGGAAGCGGCCGCCGCCCTCATTGACAAAACAATGCACTCCACGCCCCAGCGTGGCCACGAGCAGGTCCAGGTCGCCGTCGCCATCGATGTCGGCGAAGATGGCGCCGGTGGAATGGAGGTTGGCGCAGCCCACGCCCGTGGCGGCCGTTACATCCTTAAACCGCCAATCTCCCAGATTCCGGTAGAGCACATTGATTCCGTTGATCGCGCAAAAGTAGAGGTCGCACCATCCGTCGCCGTCGAAGTCGCCGGCCGCCACTCCGGAGCCGTTCATGAGATTGTTGTTTTCCATCATGAGCTTGACCGGAAGGGCATTGCTGAAAGCGATGCCGGTGCGGGCGGCTGGCATTTGGACAAAGCCGACGACATTGCTGGGAGAAGGGCTTTCCGCCGCCTCGCGCAAGGTTTTGCGCGGCTCAACTTTCACAAAACGGAACCCGTCCTGCGCCTGCCATGCCACGGCAGAGACGCCGAGTGAGTAGGCGCACAAGCCAAGAGTCGCCATGGTGTGTCGAAGCCAGACACCCGGCCGTTCCGCGCGCATGCGCTGTCTGCGGGAAACCATGGGCCGCAGGCTAGCACTTTCGCACGGGCCGCAAAAACAAAATTCTGAAAGGCGACCTGCGGAGGGGCGCATCTCCGCGAGGTGCCCGGCGGACGCGTCCTGGGCTTTGGGCGTCACGGCAACTCGAACGTTTGTTCAGTTGCAGGCCGGGTGGATTTTCCGCAGAGTGGAAGAGCGAGGGACACAAAAATGGCGATCACAGTATCCATCGTCGAAGAGAGCCGCGGCACGCGCGAGAGCCTGGTGGAGTTGCTCGGGCGCGCGCCGGGGTTGCGCAGTGTCGGCGCTCACGCCAACGGCGAACTGGCGCTGCGAGAAATCGTGGTGGAGAAGCCGGACGTGACGTTGAGGGACGTCAACCTGCCCGGTATGAGCGGGATTGTTAAGTCAACAACCTCCGGCCAAGCTGAAGGTTTCCCAAGATGATTATGAATGACGATCGCCTGACCTCGGTGGCACAGTCTGGCGTGAGCTCCCGGCGCTCCGGCGGCGGTTTCACGTTGATCGAACTGCTCGTCGTGGTTGCCGTCATCGCCATTTTGGCGGCGCTCCTGCTCCCGGCGTTGTCCCGGGCGAAAGAAAAAGCGCAACGGGCCTCTTGCATCAACAATCTGCGCCAGATCGGTTTGGGACTCGGCATGTACGCCGATAACAACGGCGACAAGCTGCCCCCGCCGCTCTTCAATCCGGAAGCGGCCTTGGGCATGCCCTGGAACGGCTACGAGTTGTTCCTGGGTGGCGGATCGGGCCGGGTTGGCCCCAATGTTCCGCCGGTGAATCACGGGCATCTTTACCGGGAAAAACTGATTGCCAACGGAAAGACTTTTTATGATCCGGGCCTGCGCCATGCCGAGAGCATTCCGATCAAATTCGAGATGAGATTCTACGAGCCGTGGCCGAGTTTCAGGGACGCGCGCGTGCGCGGGAACTATGTCTATTATCCACAATCGGGCCAGCGATCCTCGATGAGCCCGGCCGACAGCGCATGGGTGACGGTGGCGGGCAAAACCACGCAGTTGGTGGCGCATCACACCGTGGTGACCGACCTCATTTATACGTGGCGAACGATTCCGCATCGCAGCGTCAACTATCCGGTGGGCCTGAACGCCTTGTGGGGTGATCTGCACGTCTCCTTTGGCCGCACCAAGAGCGCGTTCGATCGGGCCAGGTACTGGGATTTCGACGATCACTTAAGCGCTCAGAACCCGGGTGATAATACGATCAAGTTCCGCAGCATCGTTGCCCTCCTGCGGCCGTGAAGTGAAGGGTCAAATGATGAATCTCCAGACGCAAGAGAATGTCTGCGCTCCAACTGAGCGGGGCCATTCGGTTAGAGCCTGGCGAAATAAGTTGTGGCCAGTTGCGGTGAAAGAAAGTAAATCTTCCCGCACACAGCATCGTCATGTCGATACTTTGGCTGGTCTTAAAAGAACTCGTTCATCGGAAGCTGAATTTCCTGCTCAGCACCCTCGCCATGCTCACGGCGGTGGCGCTGTTCGTATCGTATTTCACCACTGCCGAAGCGTCCCGGCGCGAGACCACCCGTGTCACGCGCGACATCGGCTTCAACCTCCGCATCATTCCCAAGGACACCGACATGGACCAATTCTGGGCCGCCGGTTTCTCAGACCAAACCATGCCGGAGGACGCGATGCAGCGCTTGGCCAAATACGAAAACGTGTTTGTGACTTACAATCATCTCGTGGCTTCGCTGCAACAAAAGTATCTGCTCCAAGGCAAAGAAATCCTCCTGACCGGGCTGGCGCCAACGTTGACCGCTCCCGACCAGAAAAAGCAGCCCATGGGATTTGCCATCAAGGCCGGCACTGTCCACGCCGGCTACCAGGTTGGGCAGCGGCTTGGTTTGAAAAAGGGCGGCGCGCTGGAGTTGGGTGGCAAGAAATTCACGATCGAGCGTTGCCTGGCGGAGAGCGGCACCGACGAGGACATCCGCGTCTTTGGCCTGTTGTCCGACGTGCAACGCGTCCTAAAGATGGAAGGGCGCATCAATGAGATCAAAGCCATCGACTGTCTCTGCCTGACCGCCGACCAGGACCCGCTCAGTGTGCTGCGCGCCGAACTCGCCAAGGCCCTGCCCGAAGCGAAGGTCATTCAACTGCGGGCCATCGCCGACGCCCGTTCCAAACAACGGCAAATGGCCGAGAAATATTTCGCCTTTATCACCCCCATCCTCCTCATTGTCTGCGCGGCCTGGATTTGCGTGCTGGCCGTGATGAACGTGCGCGAGCGAAAGCTGGAAATCGGCGTTCTGCGCGCGCTGGGCTGCGGGTCCGGCCGCATCGCCGGCCTCTTCTTGGCCAAGGCCGTCTTGATCGGCTTGATCGCCGCCGTGCTCGGCTACGGCTTGGGCACGGCGCTGGCGCTGACATTCGGCCCGGAAATCTTTAAGGTCACGGCCAAGGCAATCCAGGGGGAACCCAGATTGCTGCTGTGGGCTTTGGTCGCGGCGCCGTCCTTTGCGGCCCTGGCCAGCTTCATCCCGGCCATGCTGGCGGTCGCACAAGACCCGGCGGTCACGTTGCGGGAGGAATAATCCGATGGTTCGCTTCGACAACGTGTCCAAGATTTATCCCACCCGCCAGGGGGAAGTCAAAAGTCTGGACCGCCTCAGCCTGGAAGTGAGACCGGGCGAGTTCATCGCCATTCGCGGTCCGAGCGGCTGCGGCAAAACCACGCTCTTGCTGGCGGCGGGCGGCATGCTGCATCCCACTGCCGGCACGGTCACGGTGGACGGCCATGACCTCTACACGCTGAGCGCCAGGGAGAGGGCGCAGTTTCGCGCCCGCCGGATCGGCTTTGTGTTTCAGATGTTTCACCTGGTGCCGTATCTGAACGTCGTCGAAAACGTGTTGCTGGCCGCCGTTCAGGCGCCAGGCAAACCGGGTCCCGCGCGAGCTGAAGAGTTGCTGGCTCGACTCGGCCTGACACCGCGCCTCCGCCACACGCCGGCCGCCCTGAGCGCCGGCGAGCGCCAGCGTACCGCCATCGCCCGCGCTCTGCTGAATCAGCCCAAACTCATCCTGGCCGACGAACCGACGGGCAATCTCGATCCGGACAATGCTGCCGAGGTCTTTCAGCATCTCCGCGAATTTCACCGTGCCGGCGGCACGGTCCTGATCGTGACCCACGGCGCCGCCGCTGACGCCTACGCGGATCGCGTTGTCGAAATGCGCTCCGGGTCGATCCAAGCCCGGCAATGACATTTGCGAGGCCGGACAGTTCACCAACGCGCCGCGTTGGAGCCGCAGCCTTCAGGTTGCCCCACCCGCGCGGCCCACTGAAAGAGCGCAACCTGAAGGTTGCGGCGACGGTCCGCGCCTGTTTCAATGCTGGAAACACTATGCAGCGTCAAAGGCATCCAAGAGCGCGTATGGAAGATCAATCTGAGACATCGTCCTCCTCGTCGTCCTCGTCCTCGTCCTCGGTGTTGTCTTCATTTTCGAGGACGAGGAGGACGACGAGAACGAGGGCGAACAGGCGGTCTGGAATTTCCGTACACGCTCTAACACTCTGCGTGCTGGCGGCTCTGGCCATGGCCATGCCGGTGGCGGCCGTTGAGTTGCACGTCAGTCCGACAGGAAATGACAGCAACCCCGGCACCCAATCCCAGCCGCTCCACAGCTTTGCCGCAGGGCAAAAAGCCATGCGCAGTCTCAAGGACAAACTTGCCGAAGCGGTCACTGTTTATCTCCATGCCGGGACGTATTACCTGCCGGAGACGCTCCTGTTCACCGCCGAGGACTCCGGCACGGCGCTGGCCCCGGTCACTTACGCGGCGGCGCCCGGCGAAGACGTTGTGATCAGTGGCGGGATGAAACTGGACCTCACTTGGGAACCGCACCGGGATGGCGTGATGAAGGCGAAGGCGCCGGCCGGCTTCACGACCGACCAACTGTTCGTCAACGGCCAACGGCAGCCTGGCGCGCGCTATCCGAACTTCGACCCGCAGGTCCGCCACTTCAACGGCTTCACGGCGGATGCCTTCAGTCCGGAACGTGCCGCGCGCTGGGCCGACCCGCGCGGCGGTTACATCCACGCGATGCACCTGCATGAATGGGGCGACTTCCACTACGTCATCACCGGAAAAGACGCGGCGAACAAGGTCACCTACGAAGGCGGCTGGCAGAACAACCGGCGCCTGGGCATGCACGGCGCCTATCGGATGGTGGAGAACATCTTTGAGGAACTCGACGCGCCTGGCGAATGGTTCCACGACATCAGAAGCAACACACTCTATTTCTATCCGCTGCCCGGTCTCAACCTCGCCACGGCCACTGTCGAAGGCGTCCGGCTGCGGCATCTGGTCGAGTTCCGCGGCACAGCCGGGAAGCCCGTGCGCTTCGTCACGCTGCGCGGCTTGACGTTCCGCCACGCGGCGCGCACCTTCTTGGACAACAAGGAACCGCTCCTGCGCAGCGATTGGACGACCTATCGCGGTGGCGCCGTGTTCTTCACCGGCGCCGAAGACTGCGCGCTGGAGGATTGCCTGCTCGATCAGGTCGGCGGCAATGCCGTGTTCGTGAATAACTACAATCGTCGCGTGACCATTCGCGGCTGTCACATCCTGCGCGCGGGCGCGAACGGCATCGCGTTCGTCGGCAGCCCGGCAGCCGTGCGCAATCCACTCTTCGAGTACGGAGAGCGCCAGAGCTTCGACGCCATCGACAAAACGCCCGGCCCGAAGTCCCCCGACTATCCCGCCGATTGCCTGGTCGAGGATTGCCTGATCCACGAGACGGGCCGCGTCGAAAAACAAACCGCCCCCGTGCAGATCGCCATGGCGCAAAGCATCACCGTGCGCCACTGCTCGCTCTACGACGTGCCGCGCGCCGGCCTCAACATCGGCGACGGCTGCTGGGGCGGGCATGTCATCGAGTTCTGCGACATCTTCGAAACGGTGAAGGAGACCGGCGACCACGGCTCGTTCAACTCTTGGGGCCGCGACCGTTACTGGGGCCTCAAAGACATGGACCTCAACACCGTCACCCTCGGCGAGCATCGTGGCCTGCCGCGCCTCGACGCGGTGAAGCCGGTCATCCTCCGCCATAACCGCTGGCGTTGCGACCATGGCTGGGACATTGACCTCGACGACGGCTCCACGAACTACGAAATTCGCAACAATCTCTGCCTCAACGGCGGCATCAAGCTGCGCGAAGGCTTCTATCGCGTCTGCGAAAACAACATCATGGTGGACAACTCGTTTCACCCGCACGTGTGGTATGGAAACAGCCAGGACGTCTTCCGCCACAACATCGTCTTCACCGGCTACAAGCCCATCAATGTCCAGCAACCGTGGGGCCGGGAGTGCGACTTCAACCTGCTCCACAAGCCCGGCCCGATGGAGCCAAGCCCCGCCACCGGTCTTCAGCAGCAAAGCGGCCTCGATGCCAACTCGCTCGAAGCGGACGCGCTTTTCCTCGACTCGGCGAAAGGCGATTACCGGGTGAAGGAGAATTCGCCCGCGCTCAAACTTGGCTTCAAGAACTTCCCGATGGACCAATTCGGCGTGCGCAAGCCCGCGCTGAAAGCCATCGCCCGCACGCCGGCCTTGCCGGCTCGAGGTGTGTTTCGCACCCAACATGAAGCCAACGCAAAACTCGAAAACTTTCCATAAACCGGGTTGCGCAGGCGTCTCGCCGGGCGCTGTTCAGGCGGCGAGACGCCGCCAGAACTCGCCGCCGAGGACGGCCGCGCCACCCGCGCTCCGGTTCAAGGTCGGAACACGTGGCCCGATGGCCAAGGAAGCTGCCAATGAATCTGGAGAACATCCGGAGCGTCGTGGAGTTGGTAAACCATTATTGATCAGAAGAGACTTTCGCCATGTCCGTTTTCGAACAACTCAATCGTGAAGCGGCTAAACAGGAACTCCGGTTCATCGTCATCGGCGGCCACGCTGTCATGCAACACGGCTACCAGCGCGGCACTGAGGACGCCGACATCCTGGTGGACAAGAATGATCGTGTCCTTTGGCAAAGGATTGCCGAGGGCCTCGGCTACAAATTTCATCATGACGGCGGCGCGTTCCTTCAGTATGACGCACCGGAGGCGGCAGCTTGGGACCTGGACATCATGCTGGTCCCGGCGGAAACGTTTCACCGTCTGTGGGCGGAAATCCAGCCATCGCAATTGGAAGGCGCATCCGTGGCGGTTCCGAGTTTGCAGCACCTGCTCGCCTTGAAAATTCATGCCCTCAAGCACGGCCATGGCCTCCGCGTCCTTAAGGATATGGACGACGTAGCCAACTTGGTGCTCGCCAACCGAGTGGATGTGCGCTCTGAATGGTTTCGCCAACTGTTCGAAAAGCATGGCAACATGAAACTCTATGAACGAATCGTCCGCATCCTCGCCGAATGAACCGGCGCCGGCCTGCGCCGTGCCGGCCCAATTCGGGGATCATCTGGAGCTGCCGGATTGGAGCGGACAACGCCCGCGCCAGACGCGCGTGCCGACCGACGAGTGGCTCGCCTATTGCCGCTCCAATCTACCTCTGATCCGCAGCAAGCCCGGCTACCAGGAACGCCGCCTCAAAAGCAAGGTTTCGGTGGAATTCGTGTTGTAGCTGCCAAGTCGGGGACTCGTGGGTGGATCGACTTCAAAACAGATGCCGCGCCACGTCGCTCGCCTGCTCCATTTTCGCGGGATTAAGTATTGCGCCGGGCGGGGCGAACCCATAAATGTTTTCCATGAACCACGCACCTCGATGTCCGCTGGCAGCCTCTCTTGGGGAAAAGGAGCATTGCCGGCGTCCCGTCCACGCATCGAGCGCGTCCCTTTCCGCCTGTCATCGTGCCCAATATTAATCCCAAAAACTCGCGTCTTAAAATGAATCCTTTCGTCCATCACTCCCGCCGTTCTTTCTTGAAACAACTCGGCCTCGCCGGCCTTTCCACGCCTTTCATCACGCGCGGTCTGCTGGCGGCGTCGCCCAACAGCATCCTGCGCCACGCCAGCTTTGGCGCTACCGGCATGGCGGCGTCCGACATCGGCGCCCTCACGGCCGGCAGCTTTGTCAAGCTCGTCGCCGTGGCCGACGTGGATGAGAATCACGCCGCCGGTCTGAAGAAGAAGTTTCCCGACGTGAAAGTCTATCAGGATTGGCGCCAATTGCTGGACAAGGAGCACAAGGACATCGACTCGGTCAACGTCTCCACGCCCGACCACATGCACGCGCCCATCGGCATGAGCGCGATGCAACTCGGCAAGCACCTTTTCGGACAGAAACCGCTCGCGCACGACATCTACGAAGTGCGCCAGATGACGCGCTTGGCCCGCGAGAAAAAGCTGGTCACACAGATGTGCATCCAAATCCATTCCGCCATCGAGTATCGCCTGGCGGTGAAGCTCATCCAGGACCTCGTCATCGGCCAGGTCAAGGAAGTCCACACCTGGAGCAACAAGAAATGGGGCGACCCGGCTGCGCGTCCCGACCGCAGCGATCCCGTGCCGGCCGGCTTCAACTGGGACCTCTGGCTCGGCGTAGCGGCGGAGCGTCCTTTCATTGGCGGCGGTTATTATCATCCCGGCAACTGGCGCAAACGGCTCGATTTCGGCACCGGCACGTTCGGGGATATGGGCTGCCACATTTACGATCCGGTCTTCAAAGCGCTCGACTTGACCGCACCGGTCTCCGTCCGCTCGGAAGGTCCCACGCCCAACGCGCACAACTGGGCAGACAACGCGGTGATCCGCTACGTCTTCCCCGGCACGAAATTCACCGAAGGCCAGACGGTGAAGGTCACCTGGTACGACGGCGACCGTCGCCCGCCGGCGGAAGTGGAGGCCCTGATTGAAAAAGACGAAATGCCGCCGCAAGGCTCGATTTTCATCGGCACCAAAGGGGCGATGCTGCTGCCGCATGTCTCCAAGCCGCTGCTTTACCCGGACGCGCAGTTTAAGGATTTCACCTTCCCGAAAATCGAGTCGCACGATCACTGGCTGCAGTTTGCCGAAGCGTGCCGGGGCAAAGGCCAGACGGCGGCGAATTTCGACTATGCCGGCCCGCTCACCGAAGCCGTGCTGCTGGGCGGCGTGGCCACGCGCTTCCCGCAGACCACGCTGGAATGGAACGTCACCGATTTGAAATTCACCAACGTCCCCGAGGCGAACCAGTTCCTCCGCCGCGCTTACCGCAAAGGCTGGGAAGTCGCCGGCCTGTGAACGCTTTGGCGCCGCCCGGCTTCAGGTTTACTGGGGCTTTGGATTAAGCCGGCGCAGTTGCCGCCGTGCATCGTCGAGAACGGTCTTGGCCTTGGCGGACTTGAGCACTTGCTGCAACGCCGCCGCGGTCTCCGCCTGCTGCTTCTCGTCAAGGGCAGAGGCGATCTTGACGACCGCCGCGCCCGCTTCATCAGCGAGCTCAGCGTCGGACAAGTAACGGGTGACAAGGCGTAGCGAGTCCAAGGTATGAACGTCGCCGAGCGCGCCGAGAACGAGCTTTTTGTCATCGGAGCTTTTCGCCAGGTCCATGGCATCGGCCAGCATCTTCAATTTGACCTCGGCCAAGCCTTCGGAGTCGCGGCTGAGACGGATGTAACCGCGAAAGGCCAGCACGCGTTGTGAATCATTGCCGGCCGTGCGGATGATCTGCAGCAAATCCGGCGCAGCCGCAGCGTCAGGCCAATCGGCCAGCGCGCGGATGGCGGCATCGCGCACTTGGGCGTCGGCGTCCTGAGTGGCGGCGCGCGCGGCGGCCAGCGCCTTGGTTCCGCCGGCGTTGCCGAGCACGCGGAGCAGCGCCGCCCGGCTGACGGCGTCGCTCCCTTGCAGACCGGCCAGCAGGCTATCGGCCGCCTTTTCACCGACGCGGCTGCAGATGGACGCGAGGGCGCCGGTGATGGATTCACGCTTTTGCTCCGACTTGGTCGCGGACAATTGGCGCACCAGCGCGGGGACCTGCTGCTCATTGGCGATGGCCCCCAGAACTTCAATCGCCGCCCGGCTCACGCTGTCGTCGGCATCCGCAACATACGTCAGCACCGCGCCCGCCGCGGCGCCGGCGGAGCGATCAGAAAGGCTGCGCAGGAGTTCGACGCGCACGGGAGCCTCGGCTTTGGCCAAGGCCGCCACGATGGCGGGGTTCACGTCTTGTCCAGGAAGGTTGGCCAGGCTTTTGCGCGCGGACTCTTTTTCCTGGCCCTGGGCTGTGGCGGCCAAGCGGGCCAGTGTGGCAACATCCGAAGCATTGCCAATTGCGGCCAGCGTCTCCACGACAGCGACTCGGACGTTGGCGTCCTGGCTCTGCAACAGCGAAAGAACAGCCGGACGGACGGAGGCGTCTCCACGCGCGCGCAGCGCGTTGAGCAAGGCTGCCTGACCGTCGGCGGGCAGCTTGGGCAGCGCCTCGAGAAAGAAGCGCGGAGTTTCGCGGCCCGGCAGTTCGGAAATCAAGCGCGCGGCCAGGTTGCGCATCTGTCCATTGCCGCTGGACAGCGCGTCCACCAGACGCGTGCTGGCCTCATTGGGGCGCGCGGCAACGAGTCCCTGGAACCCGGCCAAATGAAGGGAGCCGGACGCGTTCTGGCGGAAGAGTTCCTCGTATATCTTTGCCGCGGCGTCCCGCTCGCCTTGCCGCAGCAAATTGGAGGCAGCTTCGAGATAAGCCTGGTTGCCGGCGGCGCGCAGCGTCTCCGGCGCTCCGGCGCGGAAGCCGGCCAGAGCGCGCGCGGCTTCGGGAGTAGCGATCTTGCCCAGCGCCAGAGCGGCGGCGCCGGCCACGGCGGCATCGGCGTCTTTCAGCAAGCCCGAGAGTGGCTCGACGGCTTGGCGGTCACGCCGTACCCCCAGAGAGCTGATGACGCCGACTTTGAGTTTGCCGTTCAGTTTGGGCAGCGCGTCGCGCAGGGCTGGATCGACCGCCGGGCTGGGCATCGATTCCAAGGCGTAGCGGGCCAAGCCCGACAACGCTGCCTCCGGCAAAAGCGCCGCGAGGGCCGGGACCGAATCGGCGGTGCCAATTACCTTCAACGCGCGGCAGGCGTAGTCTTTGCCCGCGGCCGTGGCTTTGCCTTGCAGCACGCCGATGAAGCGTTTTTCGAGGTCCTTGCGCAACGTTTCATTGCCATGGGCGGCGGCAACGGCTTTGTCGAAGGGGGCCAGCGGCGCCCCGTCCTGGCCGTATTCGATTTGCGGGAGCTTGGCAAAGGCATTGTCCAGAGCCGCCGGGTCGATGCTCGGTTCCGCGGCAAAGGCGAAGGTGCAGGCCAAGGCGAGAGTTGCGGCGGCGCGGGTCAGCCACGGGTGGATTGCGGATTGCGGATTACGGATTACGGATTTCATAGCTCAGATTTCAAATTTTGGATTCCAGATTTGCAGTTTCAGATTTCGGCATCGCGATTTTGGATTTCAGCGTTGCGATTTCAGATTTGCCACGGTTCGCGCTGGGCGCGGGAACGCATGCGGTTGGCCTGCTCGTCGCCAATAAATTCTTCCTTGGCCGGGTCCCATTTCACAGGGCGGCCCAGGCGGCGGCTGATGTTGGCGATGTGACAGACGGAAACGGACCGGTGTGCCACTTCCGCGTGGGAAATCGGCTGTTGCCGGGTCTTGACGCAATCGAGGAAATTCCGGACGTGATCTTCCGCCGGGTAGCCTTTGCCGAAGTCGCGGACCGCCTTCAAAGAAGCGGGATTGGTTTCGAGGTTGCCGTCATCATCCACGTAGGCCCAACCCTTGGTTCCTTCGAATTTCACGTGCAAGGGCCAAACTCCTTTCTCAAAGATCAGTTTGACGCCGTTGGCATAATGGGCCACGACGGTTCCTTCCCACGGCTCGTATTCGATGGGGCCGGTGGCATCGGCGTCATTGGCAAACTGGCAAAGGTCGGCCGTGTGGCTGCCCCACTCGTTGATGGCGCCACCGGAGAAATCGAGATGCGCGCTCCAGAAGCCGCGCGTCGGATATTGCTTGTTGTAGGGACGCCAGGCGGCGGGTCCGAGCCAGAGGTCCCAGTCGAAGACGTCGCGGTCGGGCTGTGGCTCCGGAGGCAAAGTGCGCTCGTGGTATTCCTCGCCCATGGGAGCTTTTTCCGCGTAAAGGGTCTTTAATTGGCCCAGTTTGCCGGAGCGCGCCAGGTCCATGGCGAAGCGAAATCGAAAGATGCTCCGGCGCTGGGTGCCGCATTGATAAACGCGGGCGAACCGCCGCACGGTCTCCACCACGGCGCGGCTTTCGGTGATGGCCACGCTCATCGGTTTTTCGCTATAGATGTCCTTGCCGGCCCGCGCCGCCAGGATAGAGGCCAGCGAGTGCCAGTTGTCGCCGGTCGCAATCAGGACCGCGTCGATGTCGGGACGCGCCAGCAGCTCGCGCAGGTCGCGGTAAGTGGCGCAATCCTTGTTGCTGTATTTCCGATCCACCTGGACTTTGCCGGCGGCGCGGCGGTCACCGAAAACGTCGCTCACGGCCACGACCTGCACGTCTTTGTTGTCCATAAAGATGCCCAAGTCGTATTGTCCGCGGCCGCCCAGGCCGATGACGCCCATGACGAGGCGTTCGTTGGGGGCGACCGCGCCGTCCCGGCCGAGCGCGGAAGCGGGAATGATGGTGGGCGCGGCGAGGATGCTGCCAGTGGTCGTCACAGCGCTTTTGAGGAATTGTCTGCGATTCCAATTGTTCATGGTTTTTCCTTTCATAGCAATGCCGCGAGCTTACCATGCTGAGCCGGTGGCCGTCATGTCTTTTCGCATCAGAACGCAAATATGAGCGACAAATTGCTCCTGGCCCGGGCGGGTCTCACTCGCCGCGAGGCGTTGCGGCGCTTGATGGGCGGCACGCTGCTGGCGCTGGGTTTTTGGCCAGGAACGTTGCGCGCGGCGGGCGCGGGCGCTTCCGGTTCGTTCCGTTTCCTGGTCGTCAACGACACGCATTACATCAGCCCGGAATGCGGCGCCTACCTGGAGTGCGTCGTGAAGCAGATGCAAAGTGAGCAAGCCGACTTTTGCCTGCACGCGGGGGATCTGACGGAAAAAGGAGGCCGGCGCGACCTGGGAACCGTCAAAGAGATTTTTCAAGGCCTGCGGGCGCCTGTCTATCCGGTCATCGGCAACCACGATTATCTGACGCCAACCGACCGCAAGGCTTACACGCAGACGTTTCCGCTGCGCATCAATTACTATTTCCGCCACCGTGGCTGGCAGTTCGTCGGACTGGACACGACGCACGGCCAGCTTTACGAAAAAACCGCCGTTCAACCGGCCACGTTCCGATGGCTGGACGAGTACCTGCCCCGCCTGGACCGGCGGAGGCCGACGGTGATTTTCACACATTTTCCCATGGGCGCGAACGTCACGTATCGCCCGGCCAATGCCGATGCGCTTTTGGAGCGGTTTCGCGAGTTTAACCTCCAGGCTGTCTTTTGCGGCCACTTCCACGGTTTCACCGAGCGCAAGGCCGGCCAGACGGTGTTCATCACCAACCGTTGCTGCGCTCTCAAGCGCGCCAACCACGACAAAACGGAGGAAAAAGGTTACTTCGTCTGCACGGCGCGTGATGGGCAGATAACCCGGTCCTTTGTGCCCGTCCATTGCGCAACGGGGGGCTGAGATCTCCCGATCCGGTGGATTTCGCCTGATTCCGCCGCATCAGCCCTACCACGAAACTTTGATGCATATGCATTAAAGTTTCGTTGCAGCGTATGGCGGCTGGAATCAGTCGAGTTCCAGGATAGGCAAAGAACTGGACTTCAGTCCACTGCACGTTGCGATCTCAGTGGAACAGAAGCGGAATGAATTCCGCGCTCCTGCGGTGGCGATTCGGCCGGCGTGGCTTGGTTACGTGTCAAGATACTGCTTGGGGAACTTCCACGGGGCACGATACTGCGGGACGGCCTGGTCGGCGGCCTCGCGGTCGCCCACGATTTTCTCCGTGGCCGGATCAAACCGGATGGAGCGGCCGAGCTTGAGCGACAACAGGCTCAACACGATTGGCACGTCCACTCGCACGTGGTAAAAGACGCTGCAACTGGGTTGCAGACGCGACTTGATGCAATCAAGCCATTCGCGCTCGTGGCCCGGCGAAGGCGGAATCGACTTCGGCGGCGGCGTCAGACCTTTCATCTTGTCACCTTCGGGCACGATTTTGAACAGGCCGTAGTTTGCGTACATCGTCCCGTTGGCGCCGTGGAAGTATATGCCCAGGCGCCGTTGCGGGACCGGCTCGCCGTGCAGGTCGAAGCCGTAGCTGTTGGTCAGCGATGACATCCAGGTCATGGTCAGGTTGGGATACTGCCAGAGGACTTCGTGGTTGTCGTAGGCGTCGCCGTCGTCCTTGATGATAAAGCGGCCCCCGGACGAACTGGTCATGATTGGAAAGCCCAAGTCCAACGCCCACACCGGCAGATCAATGATGTGCGGCGCCATGCCGGGCGTCCAACCGCCGCTGTAATCCATCCAGGAACCGTGGTTGTAGGCGTCGGCCACGAGGATCGGACTGTAGGCGCGCTTCGGCGCGGGACCGCACCACATTTCCCAATCGAGGCCTGCGGGCGGTTGGGTCTCCGAGTTGGTCCCGACGCCTTTGGCTCCCTGGTTCATGACGTTGAACGTGCGCACCGTGCCGATGGAGCCGAGGTTGCCCGAGCGGATGAATTCCACGACCCGCCGGTAATTCTCGCTGGCGTGGATTTGGGTGCCGATCTGGCTGATGCGGTTGTGCTTTTTGACGGCGTTGCGGACGGCCAGGCTTTCGGCCAGGTGCAGTGTCATCGGTTTTTGCAGATAAATGTCCTTGCCCGCCTCGCAGGCGGCGATGGCCTGGAGGGCATGCCAATGCGGCGGCGTGGCAATGATGACGGCATCAATGTCCTTCTGCTGAAGCATCTCGCGGTAGTCGCCGTAGGGCTTGCAGGTCTCCTTGAACTGCGCCACGACTGCGTCGCGCCGCGACTTCCAGACGTCGCACGCGCCAGTCACGGCCACGTCTGGATGTTTGGCGCATTCACCCAGGTTGGAGCGACCCATGCCACCGCAGCCGATCAAGCCGACGTGAAGGCGGCTGTTTGGCCCCGATGGACGGGGCGGGTCGGTTTGACCGGCCGCAGCCAGATGGGGCGCAGCCAAGCCGATCAGGCTGATGGTGCCTGCTTTTTCGATGAATTCGCGGCGGGAGAGTGAGTTTGATGGGTTCATGGATGACTCCTTAGTGATTTTCAATTCTTCTCGACCGTTGCTGTTGGAGGACTGGCGTACGCCGTCCAGAGGTCGGCCAGTTTCTGTTGCTCCGCCATCCCGGCATGGACGCAGAGGCGATGCTTGAGCACGAGCGGTTGCTCCCTGGCCAGCGGCACCTCGCGCTCCCCGGGAAACGCAGGCATGACGCAATTAAGTTCCGGGTACTCGAGCAGCGCGTTGGGATAATAGAGATTAGTGACATGCTCGAAGATGGCCAGGCCGGCCGGACCTTTGCCGCCGGCAAAAACGCCGGAGTAATCCAGCCACGAGCGGCGGGGCTGCGCCTCGGCTGGATCGGTGTGTCGCGTGATCACCCGCTGCAGGGCTGGCATGGCACGCAATCCAAAGCCGCCATAACCGGCGTGAGGCCGCCCGCCAATGGCCGCGCCATCAACCAGCGCGCTCAACCGGACTTCCACATCGATCAGCCGGTCGTTGCCGCTCCGCCGGAACGCACGGATGACAACTTCCTCGCGAACAATCGGGTTCGTGTCGCCCCATTTCCAGACGTTTTCGGCCTGCAAAAGAGCGAAAAGCGGCCCCGCTTCAACACGCTGCATGGCCACCGGGCGCACCCACACGCCGCGCACGGCCCAGATGTCGCGCACCTCATTGCCCCAGCGCGTGACGGGCCACGACCAGCTCACGCCGCGATGATGCGGATGGTCCTTGGGATAATCATCGGTCAGCATCTCGCCGCTGGGGCCGAACAACGGCATGATATAATCGCCCCGCGCATAATTGGTGTCGATGCCGGCTGGCACCGGCACGGTGCCGTGATTATAACGCAAAACGGGCAGCGAGCCTTCCCGGATGTCGTAGAAGCTCTTGCTGCTGTCAAGCTGGACCGTCAGGGCTGCCGGCGCGTCCTCTGCCGCCACGCTCAGCCGAAAACGCCTTTCTTTCTCCGCCGCCGACGGCAACAGCCACCACAGCACGCCCTTTAACAAGCCGGTCGCCTCGGCCTCGAACTGGACCGGGACCGGTTCGGCGCGACTCGGCTCTGGGCCCGTCAGCTCCGCCAGCCGCAGTTGGCCCGGCTTGACTGGCTTGCCGAGCAGGCTGGCCAAATCAACGCGCACCGAAACCGGTACCGCGCCGCGCCGAGCAACTCCGCCGCCGTCCGCAACGACGATGATCGGCTCGGCTGCGCTGGAAGCGATGGCCAGAGTCACAACAGAAATCATAACAGAGATTGTGCAGGAGCGCATACTCGGTCTTTGGCGTCATGATAGGAGAATCAGGGGTCGGGTTCACTTGACCTTGATCAAGCCTGCCCGGCGACTGTTTTCTTTCCAAAGCCGCTCCATTGTATCAATGTGCCCCGCGCGATGCGGCCGCCTTTGGCGCTGCGCTTATGAACAGCAAAATGCTCACTGCAAAACAGATTGTCTCCCGCGCCTTGAAGGGCCTGGCGACACCGCGCGTGGCCAACGGTCCATTGGCGGTGCATTTTTGCGCAAAGGTCGCGGGCGTCTCCGTACGGGAATACACGACCAACCCCCGCGTCCTGGCGGAGTGTGTGATCCGATATTATGAGCGGTTTCGGCCCGACGCGGTGTGGATGTCCGCCGACACGTGGGTGAGCGCTGAGGCAATGGGGGCGACGGTCGGCTCAATGGGCGATGACCAACCCTTCGGCGGTCTTGGCCCGCCGCCGATCCGAACTGCGGCCGACGTGGATCGCATTCCGCCGCCTGATCCTGGCTCGCAAGGCCGATACCCGTTGATGCTCGAAGCCCTGACGCGCATCGTCGAGGCGCTGGGCCGGGAGGTGTTTGTGGTCGCCTGTTTTGACCAATATCCATTCTCGCTGGCGGCGGCGCTCTTGGGCATCAACGAAATCATGTTCAAACTGGCCGACGACCGGCCCCTGGTCGAGGCGCTGATGGAACGCTGCCTGGAGCACGGCCTGGCTTACGCCCGCGCGCTCGATAACGCCGGAGCGGACATGCTCAGCGGCGGCGATTCACCGGCCGGCCTGATCGGACCGCGCGCCTATCGCGAGCTGGCTTGGCCCTTTGAAAGACGGTTGATCGCCGGGCTGAAGTCGGCCACGGGCAAGCCGGTTTCCCTGCATATTTGCGGCAACGCCTTGCCCATGCTCGCCGACATGGCGGCGTCGGGCGCGGACGTGCTGGAGATCGATCACAAGGTGGACCTGACCAGCGCCTGCCAGATTGTTGGACCTGAAATCGCTCTGTGGGGAAACCTGGATCCAATCGGCGTGCTGGCCCAAGGGAGTGTCGCACAAGTTCAGCAGGCCACACGGCAGGCGCTGGCGGCAGTCCAGACTTGTGGGCATCGGCGCTTTGTGCTCAGTTCAGGCTGCGCGTTGGCGATGGAAACACCGGCGGAGAATTTGGAGGCGATGTTCAAAATGGCCGCGATGAAACCCGACTACGAATGAAAAAGAAAACTTTTGGCGTCCTGATTCACGGCGCAGGCTGGGTTTCGACCCAGCATATTGCCGCCTTCTTGAATAATCCGGCCACGCAGATCGTGGCCATCTCCAGCCGGTCCTTAGCCGGCGCCCGCCGCCGCGCCCAGGAGTCCGGCTTGCGCGGCGTGGCGGTGTACGATGACCTGGAAAAGGCGCTCCGGCACAAGGGCGTGGATATTGTTTCCATCTGCACGCCGCAACATCTGCATTGTCAGAACGTCCTGGCGGCGGCGAGAGCGGGCAAGCATCTCATCATCGAAAAACCCGTGGGCATTTCGCTGGCGGAACTGCAACGGATGCGCCATACGGTGCGGCGGGCCGGCGTCAAGACGGTGGTGAGCTTCGTGTTGCGCTGGAACCCGCTCTTCCGGACTCTGAAGGCGATGATCGCAGAAGGGGCCTTGGGCAAGGTCTATTGTGTCGAGGCAGATTATCTGAGCCACAACGGCAGTTGGTGGTCTGGTTGGGGCGATACATGCACGGCGAAGCACGGAGTCAGTTCGATGTTGGTAGCAGGCTGCCATGCCATTGATGCCATGCGCTGGTTTGCCGGAGCAGGCGAGTTCGCGGCCGCCAATCCTGTCGAGGTCTTTGCCATGGCCGGCGGCTACCGCAAGGGCCGGCCTGACCAATACAATCCGCTGACCAACACTTGGATCGCCGAGGCGCCGCCCATGGAGTACGACGGGCTGGAAATGGCCCTGGTCAAGTTCGACAACGGCGTGGTCGGCAAAGTCTCGGTCAACTTTGACTGCGTGATGCCCTACCGGTTTCCGATCCGCATTTTTGGCGAGCGCGGCACGGTGTTGGACAACCGGGTCTGGTCACACAAATTTCCCGGACAAAAGAACTGGATTGAGCTGCCGGCGATCCTGCCCGATTCGAGCGACGTCTCGCACCACCCGTTCCAGGCTGAGATTGACCATTTTGTGGAATGCCTGCGTGAGGGCGTGGAGTCCCACTGTAATCTGGAGGACGCGCTCAAGACGCACGAGGTCGTTTTCGCGGCGCTGCAATGCTACAAGACGCAGCGGCCGGTCAAAATGTCGTTGTGAGAAACTCGTTAGGCGGCAACTGCCTATGCGTATCCTACCTTACTTTTCAATGCCTGCTGAGTTCCGCGCTTACGACCCGGAGGTCACAGAGATTGCGTGCCTGCTTCGAGGTGCCATCCAAAGTGTCGAAGCAGAGTTGCAGGTTGAGCACGTCGGCAGCACCGCTGTTCCGGGTTGCGGTGGAAAGGGCATCATTGATTTGGCCGTTCTGTATCCCGAAGGGCTTCTTGCCCGCGCGAGGGCCGTTCTCGATGGACTTGGATTTCAGAAACAGGATGGCCCGGAGCCATTCCCCGAGGACCGGCCTATGCGCGTGGGAAGTGTGGAGCAGGACGGACGTGCATTTCGGATTCACGCCCACGTCATTGCCCTGAGTTCAGATGAGCATGGCGAACTGGTCTGGTTCCGAGAAACACTCCGTCGCAATCCCGCACTGAGACAGAGTTATGAAGAGCGGAAGCGAGCCATTCTCGCGATGGGCATTCAGGATCCGCTCGAATACTGCAAAGCCAAGGGAGCGTTTATTACCGATGTACTCAAAGAAAGACTACCTGCCGCCAGTCACATTAGGAGCGGCCGGCTTTGCGGATGCGGGCGAGGTGCTGAAGTGAAACACTGATCTTGTGGAAAGAAAGCTCTTTGAGGTACTCTGGCGGGCATGAATTCCATCATGACCCGATCCCCGGCAGCGATCCCAGCGTTGCTGCTACTCAGCTTTGTCTCCTTGCACACCGCCGGCGCCCAGCTCAGCCCCGTCAACTATGACGAAGCCAAAGTGCCGAAATACACCTTGCCTGACCCTCTCGTGCTCTCGAACGGCAACAAAGTCACCGATGCCGCAACCTGGCGTCAGAAACGGCGGCCGGAGATACTGCGACTGTTCGAGACGCACATCTATGGGCGCAGTCCCGGCCGCCCGGCCCAGATGACGTTCGAAGTGACTTCCACTGATCCGCAGGCCCTCGGTGGCAAGGCAACCCGCAAGGAGGTCTCGGTCTATTTCACCGGCCAAAAGGACGGCCCCAAGATGGACCTTCTTATTTATTTGCCGAACGGCGCCCGAAAGCCGGCGCCGGCTTTTGTTGGTTTGAACTTCGACGGGAACCACGCAGTTCATCCTGATCCGGGCATCACGCTGTCGAAGCAATGGATGCGCCCCGATAAAGAAAAAGGCATTGTCAATAACCGGGCGAGCGAGGCGTCGCGCGGCCAAAGCGCCAGCCGCTGGGCGGTGGAGAAAATCCTCGGACGCGGCTATGCTCTGGCCACGATTTATTATGGCGACCTCGAACCTGATTTTGCGGAAGGCTTTAAAAGCGGGGTGCGTTCCCTGTTAGGCAAGCCGGATCAAACTGCCTTGGCTCCGGACGCCTGGAGCGCCATTGGCGCGTGGGCCTGGGGATTAAGCCGCGCCCTGGATTACTTCGAGACCGACCGGGACATTGATGCGCGGCGCGTGGCCGTGCTGGGGCATTCACGATTGGGCAAGACCTCGCTGTGGGCCGGGGCGCAGGATGAGCGCTTTGCCATGGTCATATCGAACGACTCCGGCTGCGGCGGCGCGGCGCTGAGCCGGCGGTGCTTTGGCGAGACGGTCGAGCGCATCAACACATCGTTCCCGCATTGGTTCTGCGGCAATTTCAAGAAGTATAACGGCCGCGAAGAGGCGCTGCCGGTGGACCAGCATACGTTGATTGCGTTGGTGGCGCCGCGGCCGGTCTATGTGGCCAGCGCCGAGCAGGACCTTTGGGCCGACCCGCGCGGCGAGTTTCTTTCGGCCAAGCATGCGGAACCGGTCTATCGCCTGTTGGGGGCCGAAGGCCTGGGTGTGGA
Source organism: uncultured Verrucomicrobiota bacterium (assembly GCA_964363225.1). Taxonomy (GTDB): domain Bacteria; phylum Verrucomicrobiota; class Verrucomicrobiia; order Limisphaerales; family CAYIIH01; genus CAYIIH01. Next base: position 23,938 of record CAYIIH010000052.1, read on the forward strand.
GGAGATGCCGGGGCTCAACCAGCCGGTCGGGAAAACCATCGGCTACCACATTCGCACCGGCAAACATGACGTGACCGAGTACGACTGGGAACAGTACCTCAATTTCGCTGACCGCCATTTCAAGAGGCACTGAGCGTTGCCCAAGCTAACCAACCATCAACCACTCACACCCAACCACAAACAAGATTATGCCCCGTCGCTTAAGCTCCATCGCTCCCGCGTGGTGGGATTACACCACGCTCCCGCTCGACATCATTGAAGCCGTGGCGCGCCTCACGCCGCGCGACCTTGAGCGCCTTTCACGGCCCGGCTTCAAGGTCGTGATGTACGACACGCTCGAGGAGTTTTACCTCGCCGAGGCGCTCGAATATGTGGACGCCTGGCGGCAGAGCACCGACGACAACCCGGTCGGCATCTGCGGCCCCATCGGCCCTACGGAACAACTCCCGCTCGTCGCCCGCATGGTCAACGCGCTGCAACTGGACGTGCGCTCGGCTCATTTTTGGGGCATGGACGAATGGTTTCTCGAAGGCCAGGAAGTGCCGGTGACCCATCCGCTTTCCTTCGAGCGCGCCGACCGCGAGTTGTGCTTCAACCGGATCGAGAAGAAGCGCCGCCTGCCCGACGCGCACCTCCATTTCCCGAAGGCCGATACCGCCCCCTACCGTCAGAGTTGGGAGGCGGGCGTGCGCTGCGCCGTCATGCAGGGCGGCCAGGGCGACGTCAAGCATTGGGCCTTCAACGACCCGCTGCCGCGCCAGGGCAAGTGCAAGGACGAACCGCCTTCGCCCGCCGAGGTCCGCAAACTCGCCACGCGCGTGGTGGACCTGCACCCGCTCACCATCGCACAGAACGCGCGCACCAGCGGCGGCGGCAACATCTCGCTCGTGCCGACCCAGGCCATCAGCGTTGGCCCGGTCGAGACGTGGAAAGCCGGGAAGGTCTCGATATGGCAGGCCGGCAACCATGACAATCCGTTCGGCCAGCGTCTCACGGCTTACATGATTTCCAAACGCGTCGTGGATACCTCGGTTCCGATGTCGCTGCTGGCGCACCACCCCAGCGTCCAATTTAATTATTACCGCGGCGGGCTCGGCACCTGCGCGGTCGAAATGCACTGACCGTCTTCGCGGTCTTACTGAGCAGGCCGCAGGATGGACTACGGAATGCATAGCCACAAAAAGGCACAAGAAGACGCAAAAGCCCCGACTCTTGCGCTTTTTGCGCTTTCTTGCGGCAATTCCGGAAAGGGAAAGGTGTCTTCTATCCTGCGGCCTGAGCAGTAAGTCCCTGATTTATGAACAAACAAAACACCTTGCCCGGAATCGTGACGGCGGCCTGGGTCGTGTCGGCCGCCTTCTTTCTTGTCACTCCAGCGCAGTCCGCCGGCCTCCGTGTCGGGGCCGCCGCGACGGACATCACGCCGCCGATGGGTATTGGCATGGCCGGTTATTACCACGAGCGCGGCGCAGAGGGCGTGCTCGATCCGTTGTTGAGCAAGGCGCTTGTTCTCGAGTCAGAGGGCGAGCGCGTCGCGCTGGTGGCCCTTGACCTGATCGGTGTCACCCGCTGGATCACCGACCAGGCTCGAGCAGAGATTGAAAAGACCGCCGGCGTCAAGGGCAGCCACGTCATGATCAGCGCCACACACGCCCACACCGGGCCTGAGCTGGCGAATCGCAGCCAGCGCAGCGCGGACATGGGTGGCCAGAGCCAGATCGTGGGCGAATACACCGCGCGGCTTCCCCAACTCATCGCGGAGAATGTGCGAATGGCAGTGGAGCGGCTCCAACCAGCGCGTCTCAGCGCGGCCAAGGGCCGGTGTGAAGACCTCGCTTTCAACCGCCGCTATTTCATGCGCGACGGCAGCGTGGGCTGGAATCCCGGCAAGCTCAACCCGAACATCGTCATGCCCGCCGGACCAAACGATCCGGAGGTCGGCATTCTCTACGCGGAAATGCCCGACGCCGCAGGCCCCACCAAGTCCATCGCGACCTGCGTGAATTTTGCCATGCACCCGGACACGTGCGGCGGCAGCAAAATCAGCGCGGACTGGCCAGGCGCGTTGAGCCGCGCGCTGGCCGGCTACCACGGCTCGAACCACCTGACTCTCGTCGCCAACGGCGCGAGCGGGAATATCAACAACTTCGACTTTTTCTGGAAATGGCCGAACAGCGGCCCGTTTGAACAAAACCGCATCGGTGCGATTCTGGGCGCGGCGGTTTTCCATGCCTACAAGGATTTGCAGCCGGTGGCCTCCGGCCCTCTGCGCGTGCGCAGTGAAAGGGTGGAACTTGCGCTGCCGGAAATCACACTTCAACAGGTGGAGGAAGCGAGGAAGGCCATCGCCGCCACCAAGGATGACCGCGGCGCAAACTTCATGAAGCTGGTGCGCGCCTATCGCGTGCTGGATGTGGCCGGTCGCGAAGGCCAGCCGCACCAGGTTGAGGTGCAGGTCATTGCTCTCGGACGCGACGCGGCGTGGGTTGGCCTGCCCGGCGAGGTCTTTGTCGAACTCGGTCTGGCACTCAAGAAGCGGTCGCCGTTCCCGCAGACCTTTATTGTCGAGCTGGCCAACGAAAACATCGGCTACATCCCGGACCGCCGCAGCTACGCCGAAGGCAACTACGAGCCGGAAAGCGCCCGTTGTGCGGCCGGCTCCGGCGAGAGGCTCGTCGAGGCCGCGGCCAGGATGCTGGCGGAGTTGCACAAATGAAAACGATTATGACACGAAGCCTATCTTCAGAACCGCGGCCCATCGCCCGCCGCGATTTCCTCCGCGCGGCGACCGCTCTCAGCCTCGCCGGCCTGGCCAAGCCCTTTTCCACCTTCGCCGCGACCGAGGCCGGCTACCAACTCGGCTGCTACACGCGCCCATGGGACCAGCACGATTACCGCGTCGCGCTCGATGGCATCGCCGAGGCCGGCTTCACTGACGCCGGCCTCATGACGGCCAAGGGCAAGTCATGGATCATCATCACCGTGGACTCGACGCCGGAGGAAGTTGCAGCCATCAGCGAGGAAGTCAAAAAACGGGGCCTCAAAACGCTGTCCATTTACGGCGGTGATTTCCCGGTGGCCAAGTCCGTGGAAGCGGGCATCGCGGGGCTGAAGCGGCTCATTGATCATTGCGCAACGTGCGCCTGCCCAAATCTTCTTCTTGGCGGCACCGACGAAAAGCTTTTCCAACCCTATTACAAAGTCGTGGCCGAGTGCTGCGACTATGCAGCCTCGAAAGGAGTCGGCCTGAGCATCAAGCCGCACGGCGGCCAGAACGCCACCGGCCCGCAATGCCGCAAAATCATCGAACAGGTTGGCCATAAGAATTTTCGTCTCTGGTACGACCCCGGCAATATCTTTTATTACTCGGACGGCAAGCTGGACCCGGTGGACGACTCCTCCAGCGTGGACGGCCTGGTCGCCGGCATGAGCGTGAAGGATTTCAAATTGCCGAAGGAAGTGCTGGTCACGCCGGGCACCGGCCAGGTGAACTTCCGCGAAGTCTTCGCCCGGTTGAGGAAGGGCGGCTTCACCCGCGGCCCGCTCCTCGTTGAATGCCTCGAACGCGGCGACATGGCGCACATCACGGCGGCAGCAAAGAAGACGCGCCGGTTTCTTGAGGAACTGACTCGTGGAGGACATTCTCCGGGGACGCGTTGACGCTCCTCTAAGCCGTATTCATGCCGTAGGAGCGCGGGCATCCCTGCCTGCGCGTTGGTTAAAGACCGGTCGTTGCAGCCCGCCAGTGCCTGTTTCCAATCGCCAAAGCAAGTCACTAAACGGTGAGGGCTGCCTCGAGCGCGAGGTCTTCACAACAAGCTCTGCGCGCCGGAAATCGGGCTCTGGTCCAGGATGGCGGGTTGCGCTTGGTCAAAAACGGGTTTGTGAAGAAGTAGCCATTAGCCTATGGTTCTCGCCATGCACATGAACCTTGAAACGAGTGCTCTCATCAACACTCCGCTGAAGCCGGGCGTTAATGGGAAGAAACTGGTCAGACCGGAGTCGTTGGTGAGAGACGCAGATTGGCTGGAACCGCCGATAGATCTGTTCATTCCCTAAAACTATGAAACGCACGCTCCTCATTCTCTTCGTTGCTGGTGTCAGTTTCGCCGCCGCCGGCCTGATTGTGTCCCAGCGCCAAACTGCGCGCCACGCGGCGCAATTGGCCGAGTTGCAGGCAGCCTGGCAAACCAAGCAAGCCGAGCTGGAAGCCGCGCTCGAACGGGCCAGGGAGCAGGCGCTTCTCGCGTCAACCCCCTTCCCCGCCCCGCCCGCTGCAGCGCCCGCCGCGCCGGCCCGCCCGTCGCCGGCGGAAATCATCGCGAAGCTGGAAACGCTGCGGCTGTCGCCCGGAGCGAGTTCAGCCCACACTCTGCGCCAAGCCGTTTACTGGTTTGAAGAACTGGCGCAGGCCGGTCCGGCGGCGCTGCCCGCCATTCGAGAGTTTCTCGCGCGTTACGAGGACCTGGACCTGGACACGGCTTGGTTCCAGGGCAGGGGTTCGCGCGACCGGCTGCCGCTGGATTTTGCCCTGCCGCCCTCGCTCCGCTTCGGCTTGTTCGACGTGCTGCGCCGCATCGGCGGCGGAGAGGCCGAGAAGATTCTGGCCGAATCTCTCACCCGTACCGGCCGCGGTGTGGAGGTCGCGTATCTGGCGCGCGTCTTGCAGGAGCTGGCCCCGAACAGATACCGCGGCCTGGCGCTGGCCACGGCTCGTGATCTGTTGGCCGGCCCCGCGCCTTTCAACTCGGCCAGCCCGCTCGACCGCAATCACCGCGACCACCTGTATGGCGTGCTCTCCCTCTATGGCGACACCGGCTTCACCAGCGAAGCGCAGGCGCAGTTGGTGCGCACCGACAGCCAGATTGACCGCAGCGCGCTGAAGTATTTGCAGCAGACCCTGGGCGCGCAGGCGGTGCCGATCGCGGCGCAGGCTTACCAGAATCCGCAGCTTACAAACTCCGCCGGGAAAGAACCGCTGGCGCGTCTGGCCTTGAGCTACGTCGGCGCGGACGTCCAGGCCAACGAGTTTTACCAAAAGGCCATCAACGATCCGCTCCTGACCAAGGACCATCGCCGGAACCTGATTGAAGACCTGAACCAGGATGGTTTCCCGGACCCCAGAAATCTCACCGCGAACGACCTGCCGCTGATTCAAAGCCGCCTTGCGCTCATCGAACAACAGGCGCCCGCCGCGATGGACGACGCCAATGCCGCCGCATTCAAGGAAGCCTACAAAGACCTGGTCAACATGCGCGACCGCATCCTGCGTCCGCCCGCGCCCGCCCCCGTGCCAGGCAATCCAGCCCAAGGGAAACCGTGAGCGATTCGATTTGAAGCCCTGCGCCTCCAGTTTCGTCTAGGTTCTCAATCCCTTGGCGCGGCGCCGGATGGTGTCTTGAAGCCGGGGTCAACCTCAGAAACATTAACATCCTGCAACCATGATCTCTAGCAAACGAGTTTTGAAATCACTCCTCCTCTTCGCCGGCGCCGGCCTCATTGCGGCCAGCCTCGCACAAGCCGCGGAAAACGAACCCCCGGAAGGCTTCAAATCCCTTTTCAATGGCAAAGACTTCACCGGTTGGAAGGTGCCTGAGGGCGACAATGGCCACTGGAAGGTGGTGAATGGCGTGATTGATTACGACGCCCAGAGCGAAGCCGCCGGCGACAAGACCCTCTGGTTCGAGCGCGAGTTTGTCGATTTTGTGCTGCGGGTCGATTGGCGCATCAAGGAGACGCCCTATGTGAATCCAAACGTGCCTTACATCCTGCCCGACGGCACCCACGCGCGGGACATCCACGGCAAGGAAATGCACCTGGCGCTGCCGGATTCGGATTCCGGCATCTACCTCCGAGGCTCCGGCACCTACCAGGTGAACATCTGGTGCTGGCCCATCGGTTCGGGCGAAATGTATGGCATCCGGACGAATCCCAAAACCCCGCCGGATCTGCGCGCCGCCGTCACCCCGCGCACCCAGGCCGACAAGCCGGTGGGCGAATGGAATCGCTTCGAAATCACGGTGCGCGGCAATACCGTCACTGTGGCGCTGAATGGCAAGACTGTCCTGCCCAACGCTCAGATTCCGAGCCTGCCCCCGCGCGGGCGCATCGCGCTCCAGCATCATGGCGGCAAGCGCGACGGCCAGTGGACCGGCCCGCCCAGTTTGCTCCAGTTCAAAAACATCTTCATCAAGGAACTGGACAAGTAACGGACGCGGCACGCGGCGCAATCTTTAGCTGGTAAAGGGGCGGTTCTTGACTTTATGACAATCTGCCCGAAATGGCGGCCTTGCGGCTGGATGACACGCTCGGGATGGCAAACGTTGGCTATCTGAACTGGCTGAGGTAATCCGATCGAACGAGACCAGGAAGAAAGATCAATAAGTCAAGAACCCCTGCTTTGGGCTGACTGCCATAGATCTTGACCATCGCCCGCCGGAAATGCTCGGCTTC
>CAYIIH010000053.1:0-30010 GCA_964363225.1 uncultured Verrucomicrobiota bacterium
GCCATCGGATTCAACAAGGGCCGGCGGCGAGGCCAGCGGCAAGAGTGTTATTTTGCGCCCAGAGAGGCGCCTCGCTGACCACTTAAGCCAGTTCGCCAGAACCATTTGCGTCAATGGTGAGGACACCTTTCCGCCTCGTCCAGGAAGATCGGTTTGCGCCGCTCGCTGCGATTCATGACGTGGAGAATCGCACCGGGATACTCAGGCTCTCAATGTCGGCTTTCACCGAAGAAAGGAAGTAATCCCCCAGGCCACGGTCCTGTGACTCATAGAATTGAAAACCCTCATCCAAGTCCCGTGCGGCTGAGGCAACAATCCGGATACTCATTCCCGGCGCGATCCTAAGGAATCCTTGACCGTATCCCAATCCAGGACTTCATCCCGGCCAACTTCGACCGCCCGGCGCCGTTCATCCAACAGATCCTTGTGCCATTGCGGGACGAGGACTTGGTCGGCGTGTGAGCGCAAGTCCTCCCAAATCGCTTCCATAATCTGAAGCTTTTCCGCCAAAGGTAGCTCTCTGATTTCTGCGCTGCTCATGACCGGAAAACATACGCCGACCGCTGCCCCTTGGCAACGATTTCAGCAAACAACCAAGCTCACCGTCCGCCGCCGACGGCCCGGAAGCACCGGCAGCGAATCCGGCGCGCGACCACCAGGGCGCAACGGCTCGCGCCGGGGCTGGCGGCGGGTCGGTGGAGCGTCTGGTTCGCCTCACTTCCCTGCGCCTGCCACCAAGGGATACTGCTCAGGATGAAGTATCTGAGCGCTTCCTGAAGAGTTTTGCGGCTGCGGTGCATAGCGTCTTGCCGCATCCGCGCTACGTCGGCATCCAGAGTGACGGTGGTTCTCATACGCGCATCATGACACACCCAAAAGCTGCGGTCCAGATGCAGGCTAAATGACCGGGCAAATTACATTCTTGGATGCGACCACATGACAAAACGGCCATCACGCATGTCAAAGCTAATTCTGCTGAACAACCCTAACTGATCAAAAAGTAACACTTGAAAACACCACCAAAAGAGTCCACCTGCGTTGAAAAAGTCGCCCATAAGTCATTTGTGAAAGAAACTTTCTCAGCCTTTTTTGTCCCTCTTTACGTGATTTCCTAAAATGGCGGTTGTTCAGCAGAATCAAAGGCGGACCGCTATTCAGGATTCCGGCTCTCGAGCACAACCTGGTGAACCTGCAAGGCAGGCTCGAAAGTCTCGGCCATCAACTGCTGGAACCACCGAAAAGAGGGCTGCCGCTTCGAGTAAAACAGGTGGCTGGTCCGGCTGCGGCGGTAATCGGAAGAACCAAAGCGCGGGATGGATGCGCGAAACCGGGAAGTCTTATCGAGCAGTTCGGCCCAATCCTGCTCCAGTTTGCGATCCGAAGCCGCGAACCAGACCTCGACGGGCTGGGCAAACTGGAGGAGATAATCGATGTGCCAATGCGGATTGGCCACCGCCTCAAAATGATGCTGAATCCGCCCGTGCAGCCCGCCGGGTCCGAAGGCGCTTCCGACGTAAGCATAGAAGCCGGGAATGATGTCGAAGACACCGAGACGCCCAATCTCCAGCCGCGTCATTCGGCTGACTGACACGATGAGAATGTAGGTCCCTCGGTCTGGCGGGATTTCCATAATGCAGATTTTATGCGTACCGTCTTCAGATTTCAGCAAAATCCTGCTTTTGGAATCTGAACCCTCCAAAGCGGGGGGAGCGCGACCGTTTCGGTCGCTGCCCTCGGCGTCCCGCCGAGGGCTTTTCGTCGCGAAAACCAACGTCACGGTGAGTTACACCGAACTGCCATCTGGCTGGCGGGACGCCAGCCACTGCGCGCGAGACGCGCGCGCTCCCGAGCTTCAACTCTGGATTGCTACGGCCAAGGGGCTGCTGCGTTGGCGAGCGAGCCCGAAAACTCCGCCACGTTTTGCAGTGCGGTGCGTGAGCGGTGCGAGCGCACACCGCTTTAAATGCGAAGGAGTTGAGCAACCAGGGTCGCAGGCGCCTCTCAGTTTCTTGCAGGTCCTGAGAGTGCGGCACCGAGCGAAGGACGACCCACCACTGGCCCTTCGGGCCGGCCAATCCGGCTGCAAAAAACCTGGATGCGCCCCAGTGTCTCCATAACGAGAAAAATGACTTTCACAATCTGAAGCAAGCTGTTTCGATGGTGTTGAGATAAGATGCGGCAATGGCAAACCATCAATCCCAGAATGAAACTTTCCTTTAAAACTCACAAGACAGTCGTGTTCGCCCGTTTGACCTGTCTTTTGGCCGGAGCCGTTGTGGCTGCAGCCCAAGCCGGCCCCCTCGGTCAGTTCGATGACCACGCCGATGTCGGCTCGCCGAAAATTGCTGGAAACGCCACCTACAACGCTGTCTCCCAGGAATATTCGATCTCCGCCGCCGGCTTCAATATGTGGGCGAACCGGGACGAGTTTCACTTCATCATGAAGCGGATCAAGGGTGACTTCATATTGCAGGCGAGGGTCGAGTTTGTCGGCCAAGGCGTCGATCCGCATCGCAAGCTGGGCTGGATCGTTCGATCGACTCTGGACGCCGACTCAGCCTACGCCGACGCCACAGTCCACGGGGACGGTCTGGCCTCACTGCAATATCGCCCGACCCAAGGCGCCGTGACCGAACAAGCAAGATCGTCCGTCACCGGCCCCGATTTCCTTCAACTCGAACGAAAGGGCCACACCTACCTCTTTTCGGCGGCTCGCTTTGGCGAGGCACTGGCACCCTGCCAGATTTCAGACCTCGCCCTGGGAGACGAACCTTATGTCGGGTTGTTTCTCTGCTCGCACAATTCAAACGTGGTTGAAAAGGCGATCTTCCGCGACGTGCGAATCGTGCGTCCGGCGAAGGAAAATTTCGTGCCCTACCGCGACTATATTGGCAGCCATCTGGAAATCCTCGATGTGCAGAGTGGCCGCCGCCAACTGATCTTCAGCTCCGCGCAACCCTTCGAGGCTCCGAACTGGACGCCCGATGGCTCCGCTTTGATCTACAACGGGAGCGGACGCTCTGAAAACCGGGGGCGCCTCTATCGTTTCGACCTCGCCACGCGGCAAGCCTCGCTCATCCACACCGATTTCGCCAACCGCAATAACAACGATCATGTCCTCTCCTTCGACGGGGCCCTGCTTGGCATCAGCCACCACAGCACCAACCAGGGTGGACGCTCCGCGATCTACACGTTGCCCATCCAAGGCGGAACGCCCAAGCTGATCACGCCCTTGACGCCTTCTTACCTCCACGGTTGGTCCCCGGACGGCCAATTCCTCGTTTATACCGGCGGAAGAAATGATGAGTACGACATCTTTAAAATCCCGGCCAGCGGCGGCGAGGAAGCGCGCCTGACCACCGCGAAGGGCCTGGATGACGGGCCGGAATACACGCCGGATGGGCAACACATCTATTTCAACTCCGCCCGCAGCGGCACCATGCAACTCTGGCGGATGAAACCCGACGGAAGCGAGCAGGAACCGGTGACGAACGACGATTACAACAACTGGTTCCCGCACATCTCACCCGACGGAAAATGGATCGCGTTCCTTTCTTTCACGAAAGACGTGCCGCCCACGGACCACCCGTATTACAAGCAAGTCTATTTGCGGCTGATGCCCATCGAGGGCGGCACTCCGAAAATCATCGCCTACGTGTACGGCGGTCAGGGCACCGTCAATGTTCCATCCTGGTCGCCCGACAGCCGTAGGCTGGCCTTCGTCAGCAATTCCAACATGGAGTAAATCATGATGCGACCCTCTCGAAGACATTTTGGCGGCGCGGTCACCGCGCTGATGAGTTTGGCCTGGCTCGCGTTCGGCGCCGACGCACCGCCGAAGGAATGGATTGAACCGGCAACGGGCCACCGCGTGGTTCGCCTTTCGCAGGAGCCGGGCACGTCGAGTTTCTATTTTCACCAGAACGGCTACACAGCCTCCGGTGACAAGCTGGTCGTGGGCACGCGCGACGGACTCGCCGCCATTGACCTCAAGACGCGCGAGATTTCGCCCGTCGTAACCGGTCGCGCGGGCAACGTCGTCGTGGGCGGGAAGACCCGGCAGGTTTTCTACACTCGCGACGGATCGATCTATGCCACCCATCTCGACACCCGCGCGACGCGGGAGGTCATAAAGCTGCCGGCGGAGATGCGCGGCGCCTCCGGCCTCGCCCTGAATGCGGACGAGACGGTGCTCGCGGGGAGTTACGTGGCCGGCTCGCGCCCGACCAATGCGCCGTCGGCGTCCACGCGAACGGGCGGCCAGGAGGGAGGCTTGGAAGCGCGGTGGGCGTTGCACCTGCCCATGCGACTCTACCTCGTCAACATTCAAAGCGGTGAACTGAAGTCGTTTCACCCCAGCACCAACTGGCTGAACCACGTCCAGTTTTCACCGGCCGATCCGCGGTTGCTCATGTTCTGTCACGAAGGGCCGTGGCACAAAGTGGATCGCATCTGGACGATTCGCACCGGCGCCGACGACGCACACCTTATGCACCCGCGGACGATGGAGAACGAAATCGCCGGGCACGAATTCTTCAGCCGTGACGGCCAGTGGATTTGGTACGACTTGCAGACGCCGCGCTCGAAGGAGTTTTGGCTCGCGGCGGTCAACGTCGAGTCCGGCGAGCGGATTCGCTATCCCATCGAACGCAGCCAGTGGTCCGTACATTTCAACATTTCGTGGGACGGCAAGCTCTTCGCCGGTGATGGCGGTGGACCGAACAGCGTGGCCAACCTCACGCCGCTGCCCGAACGCCGGAAGCTCGATCCGCCCGCCCATGGCCAGTGGATTTACCTCTTCAAGCCGCGGCCCGGCGAGTTCGAGACCATCACGGTCGGTGGCGAAAAGATCAAAGTCGGGAAGCTCGACGAGGAAAAACTGGTGGATTTGTCCAGGCACGACTATCGCTTGGAACCGAACGTCGCGTTCACACCGGACGGCCAGTGGATCGTCTTCCGGTCGAACATGCACGGCGCCACGCACACCTATGCCGTGGAAATCGCGAAGACCAGGTGAAACCATTCTTACACTATTGTTGTCGCATTCAAAGTCGGTAAGAACAGAGCTTGAACCAGCCAATGAACATCTCAACCTGCTCAAGGACTCAGCGAAAACCGGCCACCGACGCCTCCGCCGTCAGGCGCCCAGTCAAAACATGCAGCCTGCTCGCGGGAATCATTCTCGCCATCGCCTGGATGGCACTTCTTCTTCTGGCGTCGCCGACACCCGTCTCCGCGCTGGATTGGCCGCAATTTCGCGGGCCGCGCGGCGACGGTACGGCCCCAGGCGCCCATCCACCCATCGTTTGGAGTGAATCCACCAACGTCGCGTGGAAGGTCCCTGTGACCGGGCGCGGCCGATCCTCACCGGTCATTCTCGGCGACCGCATCTGGCTGACAACCGCGGTCGAACAGGGCGTGGTTCGCCAACGCATTGGACCGGATGACATGCAGACGGCGGAGCATGTGTCCCTGCGGGCGGTTTGCCTCGAGCGCCACACCGGCAAATCCCTTTGGGAGACGACGCTCTTCGACGTGCCCAATCCAGACCCGGTGCACTGGCTGAACAGTTGGGCCACGCCCACGCCCGTCGTGGAACCGGGACGCGTCTATTGCGACTTCGGCACGTTCGGCACCGCCTGCCTGGATGCCGAGACGGGCAAGGTCCTCTGGCAACAGCACTTGCGGCTGGACCATCAGGTCGGGCCCGGCAGCTCGCCGGTGCTTTGCCAGGATCGCCTCGTGCTGGTCCGCGATGGCCGCGACGCGCAATACGTGGCCGCACTGGACAAAAACACCGGCCAGACACTTTGGAAGACCGGCCGGCCGCCGATCCAGACCTCCAGCCCCAACTTGAAGAAGTCGTTCTCCACTCCGCTCGCCATTGAGCAGGGCGGGCAGGTGCAGTTGGTCGCTCCCGGCGCGCATTGGACGGTGGCCTACGATCCACTCACCGGAAAAGAAATCTGGCGTGTCCGTCACGGCGACGGCTTCTCCTTCGGCACCCGTCCGGTCTTTGGCCACGGCTTGGTCTTCTTCGGCACGGGCTGTTTCAAAGCCCAACTTTGGGCCGTCCGCCCGGACGGACACGACGACGTGACCGCGAGCCACGTCGCGTGGAAAACGCTGCGCCAGGTGCCCGTCATGTCCTCCCCGATTCTCGTGGAAAACGAACTCTACTGGGTATCCGACGATGGCATGGTGACGTGCGCGGACGCGCGCAGCGGCCAGGTCCATTGGCAGGAGCGGCTGGGCGGCTCCTTTCTCGCCTCACCCCTGTCGGCGGAGGGGCGTCTTTATTGCTTCCGGCAGGACGCGAAGACCATCGTGCTCAAAGCAGGCCAACTGTTCGAACTCCTGGCGGAGAATCCGCTGGAAGGCAACGTCGCGGCCACTCCCGCCGTCGGCGACCGCGCACTCTACCTGAGAACCGACAGCCATCTGTACTGCATCCGGAATTGATCCGCACCGCTCTCTCCGAAATCCAGGCAAAATCAAATTCGGCAACGACCAAATGCTTCGAACGTCCCGGCCGGAAAAGCCGGCCTGTGTTTTGATCCTTAGCCGTCTCTATGCAGCAAGGGAAGCCGGAAAGAAACCGCAGAGACGCGATGGACGCAGCGCGGCAAAGCCGCAGCCGAATCGTTAAACCGTTGAATCGTCAAATCGTTGAATCGAAGCAACAAGCGCGTGTAGAACTTGATCGCAGCCTGCGAACAATGTGGACTATTGCAGTGCAGAGAAGATTGAGTTTCGGGCCGGTCGGAAACCATTCACCCTTCCGTGACCGAATCTGATTTGGCTCTTCTGCCTTCCTCTCAGCGTTCCTCGCGTCTCTGCGGTTCAATGGGCCGCGCTCGAACTGCATTGTTGCAGCCAAGTGCTGGCAGCCATTGGATTTGTTTCGGATTCCGAGCTTCGCATTTCGGACTTCAAGACTTCAGATCCTTCGTCTCCGCCAGCTTCCAGGTGTCGCCGCCATCGGGGGAAAGAAGCAGAGCGCGGCGACGCCCCAAGTGGTCGTTGCGATAGAACCAGTATGTGGACCAGTAGTCGTAAGAGAGGAACAAGCGACCCTTCCGATCAATCGTGAGCCGGTGGTAGAAGACGCTGTATTCCGAGAACGGCGACACGATCAAGACGCGCGGCGGCTCCCACGGTTGGCCGGGGCGTTTGCGCTGATACGCCAGGGTTGCATGCGAACTGGCCGGGAAGGGATCAACGCCGGAGCGCCAAAGCCGGAACACCGAGTGAAGCGTGCCATCCGGCCCGCACACCAGCCCGATGTAGGTCTGGCCCAGGTTTTCGCCCGCGGATACAGGCTCGGTCCAGCCGCCGTGAGCGTCATTGGCCTTGAGCGACCGCGCGTAGGGAAAGGGCCGCCCGTGCGTGCCGGCCAGCACGTGCAGGTAGCCTTGGCTGTCCATCGTAATGCTGGGTGTGTTGTGCACGTCATTCGCCGGCGCGCCATGAGCCACGAGCGCAGGTATGCCCAACTGTCCAGTGTCGCGGTCATACGTCGCCACGTAGGTGGGGACGCCTGCAACCTTCGTTTTGGGATCGGTGGCTTCGCCCCAAACCACGTGAACCTTGGACCCTCGGGAAACGACGGAAGCCGCAATGCCGGAGTGCGCCGACAAGCCAATGCATTGCTTCGAGACGAGCATCGGCTCGCCCACCGCCACGCGCCCGTCCTTCTTCGTCGGGACAAACAATTCAAGGTCGTTCAGCCGGCGCCAGATCAGTCTTTCGTCCCGGGCCGTCTGCGTGTAGCGAAGGATCGGCGGCGGGCCTTCCGAAACGTTGTGCCCGGAAAACTGTTCCATGTCGAACGAGCGGGGGCGGTCCTCCCCGCCCGGGATCGCATACGCGTGGAAGGTCTGTCCGCCATCGGTCGAGTGCAGCAGCGCTGCCGTCCGGCCAGCCGTAGCGAGGACGTAGAGACCGTGGTCACGATCGAAGGCGATCTTGGTGGAGGAAAACGCGAACGCTGTGCCCTCGAATGCCGTCGTGCGCGACTTCACCGCTGAACCGAGCAGCGCCGTGGCCCAGTGTTCGTCGCGCCAGGTGGCCACGCCGGCCTTCGTTTGGACGAAGGGCCGGTTGCGCAGGTCGAAATAGACCTGGTTCTCGACCGGGTAATCGGGCAGGTAGCCGAACTGCTCGTTCTCGTGCTGGTAGGGGTTAAGCACGATGGGCATCGTGAGCGGCCGCGTCGCCGGTGCGTCGCCGGTTTTCACCGTCAGCGTCGAGTAGGTCGAGAACCCAGAATCGTCCAGTGGCGTCGCCCGGACACGGCAAGCGCGCGTCTGTCCGGCCGCGGGCATGGCGCAACCAACGGTGATGGTGGCCGTCTGTTTCGCGCCGACCACCACCCGTTCCGCCGACAATTGGGCACACTTTGCAAAGTGTGCCTCAGACCCCGCCGGCCACATGCCGTCCGGGAACTCCAGCCCGAGCTGGACTGTCTTCTCGCGCGCGGAGTTGTTGTGGACCGCGAAGGCAATCTCCCTCCGCTCGCCCGGCGGCCCATGCACGGTGCGGCTGTAGGGTGTCAAAAGCCAGCGGTTGTCCGGGAACGAAAACCACGACGCCGGATCGGGCGTCCAATAAGCCGTGTCAGGATAAAGGTCGCGGCTCTCCCAGCGCGTCACACCATCAATGTTCACGGTCCCCTGCGCCGCTGGCAAGTGCAGCCGCCACGGGCCGGCATCGCGAGGAACGTTCGCGGCAAACTGGTGTGACGCCTGGCCGTTCGTGTCCACTTGCAGGGTTGCGATCACTGCGCCGTCGGTGTCAATTACCTCTGGTGACGCCGCGCCCTTCGGCAGGCCTGAGACTTCGATGCCGAATGCCCCCGCTCGCGGCAGAAAGCAGACAGTCGCCGGGCGGTCCGGGCTCGCGAGCACGATCGGCTCCTGATGAGTTTCGTCCTTGTGGCCGCGAGCCGTCTCGATGAGGTACTTCCGGCAGTTGGAGCGGAAGCCCCAGACGACCTCCTCGCCGTAGCGATCCTGCGACACTGTAATGTTGAGAGCATAGACGCCCTTGCCATCCACCCTTGCCGACAACCGGCACCGCTGCACGGGGCCCAAGCCACTTCCTCTCGGCTGGCCGTCGTCTGGGATGGTGGCTTCCTGCAACACGCGCCGATCCGGTCCGACCAGGATGGCCCGCAGTTCCGTCCGCCAACCGCGCTGATTTCGATCGCGCTTCTCGACCTCCACCATCAACTCTCCTGGTTCCGCGAGAAAATAGAGGCCACCGACACCGCCGATGAACAGGCCCGCCCCCGTTTCGTCATTCGGACCTGGTTTCTCCGTCGTTTCGGAAGGTTGTGGGCGTGGAGTCTCGGCTCCACCGGCCATGTGCGCCTGCAGGAGCGTCGAGGCCAGAAACGCGGACACAATGATTTGGTTCAGGATATTCATAAAGGAAGAAGTTGCAGAAAGTCAGGGTTCAATTTGCACCAAACGTATGTCGTCCAAGAACAAGTTGTTCTCCCGTAGCAGCCACTGGGTTCATGCCGCCATAGGAAAGCAATCTGGCCGGTAGGTAAAGCGCATTTCACCAGGAAACCATCAGCATTGACTTTGCGGCCAGGCCGCCTGAGTTTTGTTGCATGATTGCCCATCACCTGTTCCTGCAAGTCAGCGCCGCTACCCATGCCGCGAATAGAATTCAGCAACGGCATCGGCCACCTTCATCGAGGAGGACACTATGAAAATGACGGGAAGAGACTTCACGAAAACCGGGGCGGTCGCCGGCTTGGCCGGCGCGACGACGGCCCTGGGCGCAGACCGGATCCTGGGGACCAACGAGCGCGTCCGGCTCGGCTTCATTGGCGTCGGGGGCCGGGGAACTTATCTGCTCGGCCTGGCGCTGGGTTTCGACACCGTGGAGGTGTCGGCGGTCTGCGACATCAAGCCAGATCGCCTGGACCGCGCCCTGGGTCTCGTGGAGAAATCCCGAAGCAAACGGCCCGCCGGTTATTCGGCCGGCCCCAAGGACTACCGCCGATTGCTGGAGCGGGATGACGTGGACGCGGTGGTGATCGCGACTCCCATGCAGGCGCACGCGGTCATGTCCGTGGACGCCTTGAACGCGAAGAAACACGTGCTCAGCGAGGTGGCGGCCGCCTTGACGATGGACGAATGCTGGTCGCTCGTCCACGCGACGGAGAAATCCGGCCGAATCTACATGCTGGCCGAGAACTGCTGTTACTATCGCCAGAACCTGATGGTGCTGCGGATGGTCGGGCAGGGTTTGTTTGGCGATCTGACCTTTGCCGAGTGCGGCTACGTTCACGATTGCCGGGACTACGTGTTCGAGGCCGGCGGCCAATTGACTTGGCGAGGCGAACTCGCGCGCGACCACGTGGGCAACCTTTATCCCACCCATGCGCTGGGGCCAGTGTGCCATTGGCTGGGCATCAACCGGGGCGACCGCCTGGTCTCGCTGGTGGCGTCCACCAGCGCCGGGAAAGGCCTGGAGCACTACGTCGCGAAGAAGTTTCCGGCCGATCATCCCGCCCGCAAAATCCAGTTCGCAGTCGGCGACACGACCACAACGCTCATCCGCACCGCCCAAGGCGCGGTCATTGATCTGCGCTACGACACCGCGTCGGCGCGCCCGCATCCGAGCACGACTTACTTCACTCTTCAGGGAGCGACCGCGTCCTACAAAGACGATGGCACCCAGCAACAAATCTGGATCGAGGACAAGAGCAAAGGCTATGCGTGGGAGCCGCTGGCGGGCTACACGCGCGAGTTCGAGCATCCGCTGTGGCAACAGAGCGGGGAAAAGGCGAGCCAGACGGGGCATGGCGGCGCGGACTATTTCGTCGTGGCGCAGTTTGTCGAGGCCATCCGCGCTGGGCGGCCCGCCCCGATTGATGCCTATGACGCCGCCGCGTGGAGTTGCATCATGCCCCTCTCAGCGGCTTCGATCCGCGCGGGTGGTGCGCCGCAGGAGATCCCGGATTTTACGCGCGGGGCCTGGGAGAAAAGAAAGCGAATGAATCTGTCATGAAACCCGTCCGGCGCCGAGATGCTGCTGGGAGAGCACCATGAAAAGAAAACACCCCGCCTCGTTTACACTGCCGTTCAATTCGCCAACCTTTATGCAAAACCACTCGACTGCATCCCTCCAACCGAGTTCCCGCCGGGAATTTCTCCGACACGCCGCGCTTGGCGTCGCCGGCGCGGCTTTGAGTTCTGCCTCCGCCCCGCTGGCTCAAATTGCCGGTGAGCGTCCCTCGGCTGCCGCTGGCGTCACAGTGTTGAACCCGCGCGCCCGCGTGCCGGTGGGCCTCATCATCGACGACTCGACCTGCCTGGTGAACCTGAACAAGTTCGCCGTCCCGCAGTTCGCCGCCGCTTGGGGTGAAGGGAGCAACTACCAGAAATACCAGTGGCGCGAGTGGCCGAACGAAATCCCCGACGCGTTTGTGCGCAAGTTCGGCGAGTGGTGCGCGGAGCATGGCGTGAAGGGCAAATACAGCATCGTGCCGTATCCGGCCTGCGTGGGCCGGCTCGATCGCACCCTCCCCGGCTGGACGCAACGGGAATTGAACGACAGCCTCGAGCTCGTGCGCCAGGTGATGGTGCCGAACTGGGACATTCACCCGGAAATGGTCACGCACACGCGCGTCATCGACGCCAAAACCGGCCATTCCTATCCCGACCATTCGCCCAAGTTCATGGAGAACTGGGATTGGACCACCGGCCGCAGCACGGACGAAATCGCCGACTACATGACTTACGCCCTGCGCATCCTCAAGAACGTCGGACTGCCTTGCGAAGGGATCACGACGCCGGGCGGCTTCGGCAACCGTGCCCGGCCCCAGCTCGCCCAGGCCACGCTCCAGTCGGTGCGGGATGTGTATGGCGCCGAGGTGCCGCACTATTTCCGCGATCTCTTTGACGGCGGCGCTCAAAGGGTCGCCCCACGGGTCGAGTATGCCCGCGATCTCGACGGACCCGATCCTCGCTGCGTGGTGAGCATCCTGGGCTGCACCGGCGATTGGACCGGCGGCTGGGACAACACACCGCCCGGCGGCGCGGACCGATTCATTACCGAGGATTTGCAGCAGGGCCGGATGGTGGACGTCATCCAGCGCGGCGAGCCGGCCATCATGGTCTGCCACTGGACCGGCATTTATTGGAACGGCCAGGAGCTCGGCTTCAAAATATTTCAGGAGGTCGTCCGCCGTCTGCACGCGCGATTCGACAACCTGGTGTGGATGAAGCTCGGTGAAGTGGCCCGCTACTGGGCAGCCAGGGAACTGACGCGCCTGGAACGCAAGGAAAACCTCATTGCCCTCCACGCCCCCTTCGCCTGTCCGGATTTCACGCTACGCCTCGAGACCAAGGCGGGAGCCACGCCGCGCCTGCGCACCGCCCAAGAACTCGTGGCATTGAAGGAAGTCAGCAGCCCGCTCCAGCTCACGCCGGGGACATGGTGCCGCCAGGGTGAGCAGGCGATTGTTTGCCTGCCCTTACCCAAAGGCGCATCGCAATTGGAGATGGGGGTATGAACCTGAAATTTGAAATCCGAATCCCCGAAGAGGAGAGATTCGGCAACTGCCAGCTTCGCGTTGTCTTCAAGTGCAAGGATGCCATGTCGAATGCCGGCGTTTTCGTGCGGCTGGCTAACGGGATTCTGGAACAAGTCAGCCAACCCGGCGCAGCGTTTGATCGTGGCGCGGGCGGAAGAATTTCGGATGCGTCGCTGAAGAAGATGATGGAGTCGTCGGAGCGCGAGGAAGGGCCTTGGTTCGCGGTTCATCGCGGCTACGAAGTCCAGATCATGGACGCGAGCGACAAATTCCACCGGACCGGGGCGATCTATTCGCTCGCGGCCTCGTCCGCGATTTCGCAGAAGCCGCCTGGCGAATGGAAGACACTTCAGACCTCCTGTTTGGGTGGACCTTTTTGGCGCGGATACTTTTTCGATCCCACTGCGGCGCCTCCTAATCGCCGATACACCTCTCCCCCCAGCAAGTGAGCAACAATGTTCTGGAAAGCCGGGTCGTTCATGTAACGGGCGAAGATTTCTTCGTTTTGGTCCATGCGTTCAATGAAGAGGGTTTCCAAGAGGTTGTTGAAGACCAGCGAGAACTTGTCCTCAGGGTTCACTTTGGCCGCCTGTTTCAGGTTCTCGTCGGTCATCGCTGCTTCGACGATCTGGTCGAAGAAAAGCTGGTCGGCCTCGGTGAAGTCGGTGCCGAAGCGCTCGTTGACCAGGTCAATGAGCCGGGATAGGGCTACTGGCTCTTCGCGAAGAAGGCCGCTGCCGACTTCCTGCGGACCGTCCAGGGGCTTGGCCTGGCCTTCTTTCAAGCTGATGGAACCTTCGCTGATTTTCTGCAACCGGTAGTACTCCAGCTTCACTTCGTCATCGAAATTGTAGCGGGGACCGCCGCGGCGCTTGGGCAACTTGCTGGCCAGATGGCGCAGGAAGGTGTAGAGTCGCTCCAAGTCGGTGTCCTGATAGGGAATGATCTGGCTCAGGAACGCGTAGAGGTTGCGAAAGGCGAAGAGCTTCCCGCGCCAAAGTTCGGCCTCGTCCTCGTTCTCCTGCTGCAGGGCCTGGAAGCGGTCCACGGCGGGATCGAGGGCCGCGTTCATGGCCTTGTGGTCGCCGGCACTCTGGCGCAGCTTCGGCTTGAAGTAGATTTCGCAGAAACGCTGGACCTCTTCCGCGAGGTAGATGCCGGACGCGTCGAGTTCAGTCTTGAGTTCGTACATGCGGGCCGGCTCGACCTCCTCGCCCATCTGGGCGCCTTCGTAATACGTTTTGAACGCCTCCTGGATTTCCAGCCGGTCGTTCACGAAGTCCAGGACGAACGTGTCTTCCTTGAGCGGGTGTGTGCGGTTCAGCCGGGAGAGCGTTTGCACCGCCTGCAAGCCGGCCAGCCGCTTGTCCACGTACATGGTGTGAAGGAGCGGTTGGTCAAAGCCGGTCTGGTATTTCTCGGCGACTAACAAGACGTGGTATTCGGTGGTGGCGAACTTCTCCGGCAACTCCTTTTCGCGGATGCCCAGATTCATGCCTTCTTCCGTGTAGGTCTTGTTCTTGTCCTTGATCTTGTCGTCAACCACCGTGCCGGAGAAGGCCACGAGCGTCTTGATCGGATAGCCCTTCTCGGCGATGTAACGGTCGAAGCTCTGCTTGTAGCGCACCGCCTCGAGGCGAGAGCCGGTCACGACCATCGCCTTGGCCTTGCCGCCGATCTTGTGACGCGTGACGGCGTTGAAGTGCTCCACCATGACTTCGGTTTTCTGCGCGATGTTGTGCGGATGCAGGCGCATGAAACGGGCGAGGGCACGCGCCGCCTTCTTGCGCTCGACGTTGGGATCGTCCTGGCACGCCTTGAGCAGTTTGAAGTAGGTGGCGTAGCTGGTGTAGTTCTTGAGGACGTCCATGATGAACTCTTCCTCAATGGCCTGCCGCATGGTGTATCGGTGGAAGGGCTGCCCATTCCGACCGAAGACCGCCAGAGTCTTGTGTTTGGGCGTGGCGGTGAAGGCGAAGAAGCTGATGTTCGCCTGTTTCCCGCGTTTGGCCATGCTGCGGAAGAGTTCCTCCATGTCCTCCAGGCCCTCTTCCGCGGCCTTCTGCTTCGCTTCGGCAAGCAACGCCTCGCCGGCCAGGACTTCCTTCAGGTCGGTCGCCGATTCGCCGGACTGGGAACTGTGAGCTTCGTCAACGATGACCGCCACGCGCCGGGTGGGCAGGACACCCTTACCCTGCTGGCCGCGCTCTTCCGCCAGCTTGAGCAACTGGCGGGAGACAAAGGGGAATTTCTGAAGCGTAGTGATGATGATGGGCACACCGCTTTCCAGCGCGGCAGCAAGTTGCTTGGAATCCTCGTCAATTCTCTGCACCACACCCTGGCGGTGGTCGAACTGGTAAATGGTGTCCTGCAACTGCTGGTCGAGCACCAGGCGGTCGGTGACCACGACCACGCTGTCGAATACCCGCTGGTCCTGTGCGTTGTGCAACGATGACAGCCGGTGCGCCAGCCAGCCAATGGTGTTGCTCTTACCGCTGCCGGCGGAGTTTTCCACGAGGTAATTGTTGCCCGGCCCCTCCTCTCGCGCCGCTGCGACGAGCTGCAACACGCACTCCCGTTGGTGGAAGCGCGGGAAGATCATGGTCTCCTTCTTGACCTTGTGGCCCTCGTCCGTCCGTATTTCCTCGACTTGCAGGTGAAGGAAGCGGGCGAGAAGTTCCAGCAGGCTGTCGCGGTGGAGGACCTCCTCCCACAGATACGCGGTGCGGTAGGTGCGGCCCTGAGGATCAGCCGGATTGCCGGCGCCGCCGTCACGGCCCTTGTTCAACGGAATGAAATGCGTGGCCGTGCCCGCCAGTCGCGTGGTCATGAAGACCTGCTCGGTGTCCACGGCGAAATGGACCAGCGTGCACCGCTTAAACTCGAAGACGATCTCGCGGGGATCGCGGTCGAGGCAGTATTGGCGCTTGGCATCCTCAAACGTCTGGCCTGTGAGGGGATTCTTCAATTCCGCGGTGGCGACGGGGATGCCGTTGACGGTGATCGTGACGTCCAGCTTGTTTGCGTTGCGCGTGCTGTAGGCGAGCTGGCGGGTGATGCCGACGCGGTTGGTCTTGTAGCGCGCCTCCAGTTCGGGGTTCAGTCCGTGCGCCGCCTTGAAGAAGGCCACGCGCAAGGTCCGCCCGTAGCACTTGAAGCCGTGCCGCAGCGTGGCCAGGGAGCCGTGAGCGTCCATCCACTTACACAGGTCGGCCAAGACCAACTCGCCGGTCCTCGCGCTGTGCAGTGCTTCCAACTTGCCCCACTCTTTGGGCTGCGTCTCGCGGATGAACGCCAGCGCAACCTCCGGGAAGATGGCGCGCTCACGGTCGAAGCCGGCCTTGTCCACCGCTACGTAGCCCTTGGCGAGCAAGTCCAACTCGATGGCGGACTCAAAAGCGGCTTCTGAATGGGAATGCGCCAACATAGTCAATTGGGGGCAACCTCTGCCTCAATGCGTTCAAGCGCCAGAAAAAGCCGACTGAGGCTGCGGCATTCTGTTCGGGCCGTCTGGATGTCCCATTGCTTTGCTACGAACTTGGCGAGTGTGGCGTTGTAGTCGGGGCCTTGGAACAACCGGCCGCTGGACTCGTCTTTCCACGCCAATGCCTCGCGCATGGCTCTCCGCGGGCTGCTCAGAGCAAGCTTGAGCAACTCCTGTTTCGGGTCGGCCAATTGCTCGGGGGCATGGAGACTGAATGCTTTCCTCAAACCCAGAAACGCGCTGAGACCCGCCGGATCGCCCAGCAACCAGCTTTCCACCTCGCGCACTGCCACGCGCAGAAGGAAATGCGGGTGTTTGGGACGTCCCAGCCACTCCTCGATCAACTGGGGCGGGCAGGGGCACCGGTCCAAGTCCGTCAAGAGCAGGAACGGACAGCCTTTGGCGGCGTTGTTAAAAGCGGGCGCTTGCTTCTTGAGGTAGCCGAAGCCGCCCTGGCTGAACACCGCATCCACGGCATAGCCCGCCGGGCGAGTGGACAAAGCACGCCGCGCCACCCACTCGCTCAATTCATCCTCGACAGCGAGGTAGATGGGGATGGGTGCTTTCACTCGAAGAGGGTCAACTGTTCGATTTTCGCTGGAGCGGTGAGCGGAAGGACAGCGTCCGCCATCGTCATTCCACCCTCGAGCAGAAGGCGGACCTCCTGCCTGGCTGACGCCAATTCCACCACGGTTCCTTCGCTTCCCCGTGGCCGCAGTAGGGCCACTTCCGATGGCTTGATGCCACGGTCGCTGAAGAACTCGGCGCTGTGCGAGGACACAAAGACCTGTCGGCGCTTCGTTCGCTGCAAACGCCAAATTAACGAGGGCAGTTTGGTAACGATTTTGGAGTGAAGCGAAAGCTCCGGCTCCTCCAACAGCAGCAGTGAGTCCCCTTCGAGAAGCGTCCAAAGCAGGCCGATTAGCCGGAGTGTGCCGTCCGAGAACTGGTCTTCCCGCTGCTTCCCTCCTTGCGGCCGCCAGTGTTGATAAACCGCCTCGAGGTGCGGCAGTCCCTTTTCATCGCGGAGGTCCGTAAGATTCTTCAACTCCGGCACGGCAATCCGCAGCGCTTCCTCGAGCTTCCTCAGGCGCGCCCGCCGGGTTTTCTCGGGCGTTTCCATCACGCGCTCAAGGAACTTGATGCCGAAAGGGTCTTCGCCGGTGGTCTCGCGATTGGCCAGGTGCGGGAACTTCAACAACTGGGGTACCAGGTGCAGGTAAAGGGTCTTCTGGAACGCCTCGGCAATCGGCCGGAACTCCCGGTTCGCGGCAATATGCTCCAAATCGGTTTCTGTCAGCCGCAACTCGTCTTTCCGGTCCTCGTCGCTGGGACGATTCAGAAGCACCGAGTCGTTTCGCCAAACCCGTTCGTGCGTGAGCAACACGCGTCGCTGTCCGCGCGGCTCCTGCCGCAATCCTATGCCGTAACGCCAAACCGTTGCCTCCTTGGCCTCCGGGTCACTCAGTTCCACCTCGATCTCGATATTTGGGTAACGGCGGGCGGCCAGGCAGCGGAGTTTGGATAGATCGCCCCGCTCCCGCACGGCTTGCTGCAGGCCGCCGCCGGTTTTCGCGAGATCCCGGAGGAAGCGGAAGACATCCAGCAAATTGGATTTACCGCTGGCATTCGGGCCGGTGATGAACAACCGCTCGCCCAGCTTCAAATCCACAGTGACAAAGTTCCGCCAGTTCTTCAGTTGGACACGGGTAAAGTGCATGATTTGAAATCTACGAGTTCTGTGGTTTCTCTGGAACTGCAATCTTCCCCGTCACGGCGGCGGCGATGAGGGCGGCGCGGCGCTCCTTCAACAAGTCCATCGTCCGCTCCGCCGACGCTCGCAAGGCGTCCAACTTCCCAGTCTCCGAGGCAATGTGGGCGACGATGGCGCGTTGTTCGTCAAGAGGTGGGACGGGAAGCAGCAGGTCTGCAATTACATCAACCGCCAATCCGGGTTGAGCCGCTGACTGAGAATACTGATTCAGGTCCATCATGCGAAGGAGTTCGCCGAGCCAAAGGTAATCATCTCCCCCTCGGATGGTCGCAACAACGGCGTGCTCAGATGCCCAGAATCGTCCAATTGCGTAATTGATGTTTCCACAGAGAGCGCCTTGCCGACCGATCAGCACGAATTTCCCCTCATGGTTAAACGAGGAGCCATACCCTCTGATCCCGTTTCCGCCGAAGACCGGGTAGTTCCCCGATTCTGAAATCGATTCTGCAGTGATTGCGTCTCCGCTTCGCAAAGAAGCAATGTGCTTTAGCTTCTTGGTTCGCCAATGCTTGGGGATTTGGCCGAGCCGGGGAAGTCCGGAGTCGCGGAGGTTTGGTGTCCACCCTTTAGGGTGCTCCGCCGCCCCTTCTCCGGCTAAAGCCGGGACACCGAACCGGCCACTTGGAGACGGGACACCCAACTCACACGCTGAAGCGTGGACACCGAACACTCCGCGTGTGACGGCTCGGGTGATGAGCGCGCGGCGTTTCTCCGCCAGCAATTCCAGCAACCGCTCCTTCTCTGCCACCAGCGAGTCCAGCCGCGCCGTCTCCCGGTCCAGAAAAGCCGCAATGGCACGCTGCTGGGGGAGTGGCGGCACAGGAATCTCAATGTCGCCCAAGTCCGAGGCGTTCACGGCCGGGTAGCTCACGCCCACGGAACGCCGCTCCACCTCGGCGAGAAACTCCGGTTCCCTCAGAGCGAACTTGCAGAAACGCGAGTCAAGCTTCTGGGGCGAGGGACGCACGACGGCAAAGCCCGTCGAAACAATCAGGTTGCCCGGCGGGGCTTCGATGGGTGCGATGGCCTGAAGATAGGTGCGAACCGTCGAGATGATGACATCGCCGTCGCGGACCTTGCGTCGAGCTCGGCTTGGTGCTGCCTCAAAGCGATACGCGGTAGTCTGGTGGATCTGGCCGGACGAATCCACGTTGCCGATGTCCACGTATTCCAGTTCAAAATCCGGGTCAGTTTCCTCCGACAACGCCTCGTCGTTGATCGTGGCCGCGTATTTCAAACGCCGTAGGTCGAATTGAGGCGAACTGCTCAAGCTGTCACCTCGTTCTTCCGGCTCAAGCCTGGAAACCGAGCGGGCCGGCTGAAGCCGGGACACCAAGCACCGGGACACCCAACGACGGGCCAGCAAACGGTTTGGTGTCCACGCTTTAGCGTGTGCGTGCTCGCGCTCATAACTCCGGGTCGTCCCAGCCCTTCCCGTAATCCAACACCGGATACTCCTTCCATATCCGCGCCGCTTCGTCATGGCCCATCTGCGCGAGGTATTCCGCCGCGCTGGAGAAAGGCCAATCCTGCCAGCGCCGGACGTAGCCATGATGCACCGGGTTGTTGTGCACGTAGTTGATCGTGGCCCAGAAGTGGGCGTCGTTGCGCATATAGCGCTCCACCGCGCCGCACCAGACCTGCCTTCCGCGCGTCTGCTCCTCGCCGTTCCAGTCGTGCGACAGCCGGCCATGCATCCGGCCCAAGTCCGCCAGCACGTCGAGGATTACCATCGTTTCAATGAGCGCGTGGTAGTGATTGGGCAGCACGCACCACGCATGGACGAGCGCGCTGCGCTGCTGAAACACACCCGGAAGCCTGCCGCAGAACTCCTGCATGCGCTCCGGTGAGTGGCCGATGTAGGGGCGATGCTCGAAGCAGGCGCCGGTGACATGGTACCGCGTCTTCTCGCTGGCGCGATGCGACGGGCGGTGCCAAGGCAAGCCCTGCCGTTTGCGCCAGGCCATCAGGTCTTCGCGTTGGTTCGGCGTCAGCTTTCGCCAGAGATAGGTGGGGCGGCCCATGTTGGTTTGGTGTCCACGCTTTAGCGT
Source organism: uncultured Verrucomicrobiota bacterium (assembly GCA_964363225.1). Lineage (GTDB taxonomy): Bacteria > Verrucomicrobiota > Verrucomicrobiia > Limisphaerales > CAYIIH01 > CAYIIH01. The sequence goes on from CAYIIH010000053.1 coordinate 19,869, forward strand.
GTTCCGTGTCCTTCAAACACCCTAAAGGGTGGACACCGAACGTTCACGCCGTCACCTCATTTAGCAGGCGCATGAATTTCTCCTCCGACTGCTTGAGGTCAGCATCAATCGCCTCCAGCGGGCGCGGCGCCTCGTAGCGGTAGAAATGACGGTTGAAGTTGATCTCGTAGCCCACCTTGTCCTTGGTGCGATCCATCCAGGCATCGGGCACGTGCGGCAGAACTTCGCGGCGGAAGTATTCGTCAATGTTCTCCTTGAGCGGCATGTTCTCGAAGTCGCGGAGTTGGGCGTCGGGTTCGTAGTTTGGTGTCCCGGCTTTAGCCGGTTCGCGGGAACACGCTAAAGCGTGGACACCGAACGCGCGCACCGGTTCCGCCGCCGGGTCCGTCTCGGTGAAGGTCGCGCGGAATAGCTTCCTCTCCGGCGCGGCCCACGCGGACTTGCGCTTCTTGAGTAGGAGGGCGATGTCGCCCCATGTCTCGCTCCATGCCAGGTGCGGAGCGCCGCCGAGAGCTCTATGGATGGCGGCCAAGTCGTCCTTCAGGTGCGGATGCGCATCAAGGAACACCGCCCGCCGTGCATCCGTGATTTGGAACTTCAACCGCAATGGGCGATCAACGGTCACGCGGGTATAGCCGAAGTCGGTGTTGTCGAAAACCTTGCTCTGGTCGCCATCCGCGAAGCGGGCATAGAGCCGCACGAGGTCGCTGATCTGGTCTGGTTCGCCGTCCGTGCCTTCGCCGAACTTGCGGCGTTTGTCGCCCAGACTGCGGCGCATGGGCACGTAGAATTCGCGGGCGTCCACAAGCTGGATTTTGTCCCGGCGGCGCTTCTCCTTGCGGTTGGTGACGATCCAGATGTAGGTGCCAATCCCGGTGTTGTAAAACATCTGCTCCGGCATGGCGACGACGGCTTCGAGCCAGTCGTTTTCGATGATCCACTTGCGGATGTCGCTCTCACCGCTGCCCGCGCCGCCAGTGAAGAGGGGCGAGCCGTTGAAGACGATGGCCAGCCGGGAGCCGTGCTTGCGCTGGTCCGGTTGCACCGGCTCGAACTTGCTGACCATGTGCTGGAGGAAGAGCAGCGCGCCGTCGTTCACGCGCGGCAGGCCGGCGCCGAAACGGCCACCGAAGCCCTGCTTTTCATGTTCGGCTTCGATTTCCTTGGCCTGTTTCTTCCAGTCAACGCCAAAGGGCGGGTTGGCGAGGAAGTAGTCGAGTTTGTCCGCGCTGAACTGGTCGTCGGTGAGCGAGTCACCGAAGCGGACTTCGCTGTTCTCGCGGCCTTTGATGAGGAGGTCGGAGGCGGCGACGGCGAAGGCGCGCTTGTTGTAGTCCTGGCCGAAGACCCAGAGCTGGGCTTCGGCGTGGTGCTCGTGCAGGTAGCGTTGCGCCTCGGCCAACATGCCGCCGGTGCCGCAGGTCGGGTCGAGGAGTTTGCGGACGGTGCCGGGGCGGGCGAGCAGGTCGTCGTCGTGGATGAAGAGCAGGTTGACCATCAGGCCGATGACGTCGCGGGGCGTGAAGTGATCGCCCGCGGTCTCGTTGGCCAGTTCGTTGAAGCGGCGGATGAGGTTCTCGAAGAGCAGCCCCATGTCGTAGTTGCTGACGTGGTCGGGGTGCAGGTCCAGGTCGCAGAACTTGGAGACGACGAGGTAGAGGAGGTTGGCCTCGCGCATCCGCTCTATCTCGTTGGTGAACTCGAAATACTCGAAGATGCGGCGGACGTTGGCGGAGAAGCCGTTGATGTAACTGGCGAGGTGCTTGTCAATGTTGTCGGGGTCGCCCTTGAGCTTCTCGAAGGTGAGCGGCGAGTGATTGTGGAACCGTTGGCCGGCCGCTTTGCTGAGGAACTTGTCGAGGGCTTCGTCGTTCAGCCTGCCGCCCTTCCGCTTCTCGTATTCGCGGAGCACCTTTTCCTTGGTCGGCGCGAGGACACAGTCGAAGCGGCGGAGGACGGTCATGGGCAACATGACGCGCTCATACTGCGGCGGGCGGTACGGCCCCCGCAGCAGGTCGGCAATCTGCCAGATGAAGTTCGCCAGTTCGTGGTGGTTGGCCATCGGTTGGAGAGTCTAGCTCATGATGGCCATGCTTTTGAAGCAGGAAAAGCGGGTTCCAGGCGTTACCATGCCGCTTGGGCGCCAGATTCTCCGGGAACCTGCTCCGCAGTTACCTCCTCGACGGCTCTTCCGCCGACAGCCGTTTCGCCGGATTTCGCGTCTGCCATCGCCGATGGAGGCCGGAGCAAAGTTCAGACTGAGATTGGCGGCTGGCTGAAAGGTTGATCTCAATACTTCACCACGATTTCCTGCGTTCCCTCCAGCTTGCCCGGCAAAATCACCCACTCCTGCTTAAGGTCGAAGCGATCCCACGCGGCGCCATTCACAGTCACGCTCCGCATAGGCTTGGCTTCAGGATGGCGCAGGCGCACATAGAGCGTGGCGGGCGGATTGCGCTGGGGAGGCGCGACGGTCGCCTGTATTTCCCTCTGCGCGGCGCGAGACGTGATTTGCAGCGAAAGGGGTCCGAAGTAGCTCGGCGCCCGCTCGAGGCCCACACTGCGTCCGTCCGTCAGCCACTCGCGGGGAATAGCCTGGCCAAGGATCAAGTCGTTCCCGCGCTCGTGGACGAACATGAGGCGCAGCCAACGGGTCACTTGCGCTTCATCCGAGCTCTTGAAGTGGTCACCGGCAGGATAGCCGAGCTCGGGCAGCGAGTGTTCGTTGCATAGGCGCACTTCCGGGTAGAAGGCGGACGCGAAGCCGTTGAACACGGCGCGCAGGTAATGCTTGATCTCATCGCGCTCAAGATAAACCACTGGTCCGCCCAGTAGGTTGGCCTGCATCGAGAATCCGCCCCGCGAGAACCAGAAGCGGTCGAAGGCCGGGATGGCGTAGCCGTATTGGTCGGAGATGTAGAGGTTGTCCTCGAAGTCTTGAACGATCCACCGCGTCGGGCGCGCGTCGGGCGCGAGCAGGCCCGTGATCGGCAGATGAATGGCCCCTTCCAGGGTCTCGCGCAGCCAGCCGTGGCTGCGGCCGCGTTCGTGCAGATGCGACGGGTAATGCGGCACAAACGTCCCGTCGCGCAGCCGCACAACCGGCGACCGGATGCGTGCTTCTTCGAGCGCCCGCATCACATCCTGACGAAAGGCGGCGGCTTCGGCCTGCAGCCGCTTGGCCTCCGGGTGGCCGAACTCGGCCAGTGCGTCGGCCAGCGATTCGAAGCCCCAGACGGTGCAGGCGCTGGTCACCAGCCAATACCAGTAGTCGGTGACATCCTCGAGGGAACCGCTGGGCAGAAAACCATATTCGATGGGCCGGGAGACGTCCGGCGCAGTCGCCAGGGGCACACTTTGCGAAGTGTGCCCTAATCGGTCAAGTTCGAGGGGCCGGGAGCCGTCCGGCGCAGTCACCATGGTCGCCCGCCGCTCGCGGATCACCCATTCGCACGACGCCACCAGTTTCGGCGCCGCGCGTTCCATCCAGGCGCGGTCGCGCGTGAACCGCCAGTGCTCGGCCATGAGCCACATCACCCAGCCGTGGCTTTTGTTGTAGCCGCCGGTGTCGTGGCCGCCCGATCCGTAGAACAAACCTTCGGCGGACCGGAAATTTCCGGGCATCTTCACCGTGCCTTGATAGTGAAGAAACGATTCCAGGCAGCGCTCAGCCTCGCGATGGTAACCTCGGCGGTCGAGATCGCTGATCATCATGGCCGATTCGTCGGGATAAACCCCGTAGGAAAAGGTCCCGACGTGCGCGTGCAGGCGGTCGGAATCCAGCTCCTTGAAGCAATTGACCAGCAGGTGCCTCAAGTGGGCCTTGTGGAAATCGCTCGCCCACGGCTCCGGCGTGTCCAGGCGCGCGCCGCGCGCCGTGAGCGCCTCCCAGTAAGCGCGCACGCGCCGCCAGTCGGCGGCGAAATCGCGCTTCCGCAGAGCAGCAATCTCATCCTCTTTGTCCAATGTGACCGACGGCACCCAGACGTGAACATCGTGCGCGGCCCCCGGGGCAAGGTCGAGCGACCACAGCAGGCCATCGGGACCGGGGACAACCCGCCCGCGCTCGCCCGTTCGGAACAAGCACCGAAAGCGCGGCCCATCCGGTGTGGCAGCCAGCACGCGGTCCTCTTCGAAACGGAGAACCTCGCGTCCCTTTGCGGTGTCGGCGGCCAGCAGAAGCCGCGCGGTTGAGGCCTGCTCGCGCGATGTGTTGCTGATGCGGATGCGCACGCAAAGGACCGTTGGATCGTCGAGTTTGAGGTCGTCCAGTTTTCCATCCAGCACGTCCAGGTAGGTCTCTTGCTCGTAATGGAGCGAGCCGTCTGTCCACCAAGTTCGCAGGCGTGGCAGATAGCCGTCATCCAGTTCGCGTCCGCCGCGGCGTTCGCCAGAGGGCAGGCCGAAGGAGAGCTTGAGTTCCTGACCCGGCCAGCTCTTTCGATGCGTGTCCTTCAGGCTCGGGGGCCGGTTGAACCACCGGTGGTTCATGGCTGTCACTTCACCATTGGGATCCTGTCGGAAGGTGTTGCGGTTGCCCGGCAGGCCATGCACGAACCAGAGCGGATGTTTGATCGGCATGTCCTGCCACGCCCGCCGCAATGTCTGCTCCGGCTCATCGAACACGCGGCGATAGACCGTCTGGCCCGCAAACTCGCGGCGCGCCTGGCGGAAGCTCTCCAGTGTCGTTGTATCGTCACCGCGGACTGCCAGCACGCCCAGGTCATCCACCAGGATTCGTTCGCCTCGCGCGACTGCGTCCGCCCCGAAGGAGAAGGGCCGCCGTTCCGAGCGCACGGTCACCACCGTCCGGTCGTAACGCTCGTCGGCTGCGTCCACAGCCATGAGAAGGTCGGCCTCGAGGCCGCCCGCCGCGCCTGTCGGCTGGCTCCATTTGGCGGGAGCGGTCACGGACAAGCTCGCGCCGGGGAGCGGTCGGATGGCGAGGACGACGCCGTTGAAGGCTTCGAGCCGGCCCTGATCGGCGCCGTCCACCTGCAAGGCCGGATCCTCGGGCGCGCCCCAGTGAATGCGGACCGTCAGCGGACGCCACACCGCATCCGTCAGCGCGGCAAGCCGGGTGGAAGGGGGCAACGGTTGCTCCGACACCAGGCGGATCATCAGGGTCCTGCGATAACCCACTCCCGGATGGCCGAGGTTTGGAAACTCTTTCGCGCCGGTGGCGGCAAACGTGAACGTCCAACGCCGGCCTTCCGCTTGGAGGCGGAAGTCCGCATCCTTCCACTGGCCGTTGGTCCAGTCATCCATGGCCTCCCAGCCGACGCCGCCAGCCCCGCGCTCGAGCCGCGGCGGCTCCGGCCGGCCATTCCACACCCGATGCCAGTACTGCAGGCGCAAGGACTCGGCAGGCAGAAGCGGTCCGTCTTCCCCAAAGACAACCACAACGCGGCGAATCTTCCGCGGCTCTCCCCAACGCACACCGAGGATTTTCCCGTCGCCTTCGCGGATGGGGAATCCAAATGGCGCGGCGTCGAAGGCTTCCCCGATCTTTGGCGGCACGGGGTCCACGCGAGTGATTTCAGGGACAGCCGCTGTCACGCCTCGACTCACCAGTACTGCCAAGGCAAAGAGTGCCGGGATGGAATTCATAAGCTTCATGACTGAACGCGAGTCCTACACGGTTTGAGGCCGGTCGTCCAGCCCGCAAGTGGATTGGAAATCGGCGCTGCGTGAGCCTTGACGCATGGTGAAAGACGATCGAACCTCTGTGACCAAGTGACGTGGCTATGCTGGCCGGCTTGGCTTTTCACCCGCCTTGCCTCTCTATCGTGACCTGGCGTATTCTCCGATCACATCAATTGAACGGCCATGAACCATGAAGACCATCAAACCACTTCGGCAAACCAAGCTCCAACGGATCAAAGAGCTTCATTCCCTCGAACCAGGCCGAACAGCGCTGCTCGTGATTGACATGCAACACGGATTCCTCGATCCCGGCGCTTCACTCGAGGTGCCCAAGGGTCGGGACATCCTGCCCAATGTCATTCGACTGGTCGCAGCCTGCCGGCGCAGCCAGGTGCCCGTCATTTTCACCGAGTTTGTCTATGCGCCAACTTTGCCGTGCCTGCGCGGTGATCCGTTCGGCGCGGAGCATCTGCCCGCTGTGCCCGGCCAACCAACGGGTTTTGGATATCCGTCCAGCAATTGCTTGATCGGACCGCAGGCGGGCCAGGGTGCGGAATCCGCCGCAACGGTGGACGCGCTCGCGCCCCGGCCCGACGAATTGGTCGTGCGGGCGCACACCTACGACAAGTTTTGCGGCACGCCGCTGGACCTCGCCCTGCGCAGCCGGGGTGTGGACCGATTGATCGTCACCGGCGTCACGACCGATGTCTGCGTCAACGCCACGATCCTCGCCGCCTCGACGCGCAATTATCGGGTGATCGCGGTCAGCGACGGCATGGCCACCATCCGTGACCACCTGCACACGGCCTGCCTGGAAATCTGGCAGAACAAGTTCGCTCGCATCGCAACCACGGCCGAGGTTGCGGAAGAATTGGGGGCAACCGGCGGAAGCGTGCGTGTCTGAATCCGCCCTGGGCTGGTCCACCACCGGCCCTTCGGGCCGGCCAGTCTGGCTGCATGAAACTGAGATGCGCCTGCTCGGAAACACCAAAGAACTTTTAGTTTGCCATGGCGGCAGGATTGGGCCGTATAATGCGGCGGCATGAGACGAACCCGCCCTTCGTGGCTGTGTTGGTTGGGGATTCTCGCCGTCGGCCTCCTGGCCTGGCGCGCTCGATCTGCTCAACTGATTGACGATCGCGCCATCACTGTTCACTCCACCCGCGAGGTCGCGGAGAAACGCCATGCGCTCATCCAATACCTTTGGGGAGCCGAAGGTTTTCCCTCGCGACGGCTGCCCACCACCATCGTGACCAACATCGCCAGCCCGGTGCGGCAACTCAGCCATCTCGCGCGCGTGGACGAGTTGCGCATCGACATGGCTCCGGGTTTGCAGGGACTCGCCTATCACTTCATCCCGCAACACCCAAATCGTGAATTGGTGGTGGTGCATCACGGCCACGCCTGCACGCTGGACGACGATTCCTCACCGGCGGACGCCGGCTATGGCCTCCAACGAACGATCCACGCGCTGTTGCGCGAGGGTTACGGAGTGCTCGGGGTCTTCATGCCGCACATGCGGCCCGGCGACTGCACGGGTGGTCATGACGCCATGTTCCAGATGACGACCACGGGCAGCCCCATCAAATATTTCCTTGAGCCAACCGCCGTCAGTCTGAATTACCTCAAGACGCGCAGCCGTTCCGGTCACTTTCCAAACTACCGCGCCTTCCATATCGCCGGGCTTTCCGGCGGCGGATGGACGACGACGATCTACGCCGCCATTGACCCAGCCATCCGTAGCAGTTTCCCGGTGGCGGGAACGATTCCTCTGCATCTGCGTGGGGCGGGATCGGTCGGTGACCGCGAGCAATTTGAACCTTCTTTCTACAGCATCGCCGGCTATCCGGACCTCTACATCCTGGGAGCGAGCGGGCGTGGCCGCACCCAAGTCCAAATCCTGCTGCGCCGGGACGATTGCTGCTTCGGAGAGGCGCAACACGATGCCAAGGCCGCCGGTCTGCCCTACGCCGACGCGATGCGGGAATACGAAGGCCGCGTGCGGTCGGCGCTCAAAGGAATTGGTCGCGGCTCGTTCCGCCTGGAAATCGACGAAACCGCGCCAAGCCACATGATCTCCCATCATGCGATCCAGGATGTCATCCTGCCGGAACTGCGGAGGGCCCGGTGAAAGAACGAGACCTATTATGAGCGGAATCACTCGGCAAGACTCCTTGCATCATGCCGGCAGACGATTGACTTTGACTGAAATGCATTCCGACCTTTGAGAGGGCCCCATTTATGAGAACAGCGTTACACACGATCAGCTATTCCGGTTCCTGGGGACAAGCGCGGTTGTCCGCGGAGGAGACGGTCGAGCGCGCTGCGGCGCTCGGCTTCCATGGTGTGATGCTGGCGGCGAAACGTCCCCATGCCTCGCTCCTGGATATGGATACCGAGGCCCGCCGGCGTCTGAAGGCCAAGCTGCGGCAGTGCGGGATGAATCTTGAATGTCTGGCGGCCTACACCAACTTCACGGCCGATGCCGAACACGCCGAGGTCCCTCATCGGGAGATGCAAATTCGCTATGTCACGGAACTCTGCGAACTGGCGGTCGAACTGGGCGGGCGGATCGTTCGCATCTTTACCGGCTATGAGCATCCGGCGCTGCCCTACTCGCGAGCCTGGGACCTCGCGGTGAGTGCCGTCAAAGAATGCGCCCGGCGGGCTGCGGAGGCCGGGGCGGTCATCGCGGTGCAGAACCATCACGATATCGCAGGCCACTCGGAAACGTTCCTCCAGTTCCTGCGGGCGGTGGACGAGCCGGCCTGCCGCGCCGCCTTCGATGCCTGGGCCCCAGTCTTGCAAGGTGACGACTGCGTCGCCGCCGCCAGGAAACTGGCTCCTTTGACCGTCCATACGACGATCGCAGATTACGTCCGTTTGCCGCGGTTTCGCTACCAATCTGAATTCGTCAATTACGTTCGCGAGGCGGACTTTGTTCAAGCCGTTCCCGTGGGCGAGGGCATCATCGATTACAAAGGTTTCCTCACGGCGCTCCAAGAGCACGGATTCGATGGAAGTGTTGCCTACGAGATGTGCTCGCCCTTGCGGGATGGGAATGACTTGGCAACGTTGGACGGCTATGCGCGACGATTTTTGGAGTTCATGCGCCCGTGGCTTAATGCGCCTTCTGCCGCCCGCCGACGGGTCCAGTCGAAGACATGAACCGGGCACGGGGCGAAAGAAGCGCAGGCAGTGGCATCGCAGGCTGCGACATGGATTTTAGTACGCATTTACTGGCACCTTCACCGGCAGTCCTGAGACATGCGAGAAATCAGGGAGTGCAGTTCTTACGTAAATGGAATCGACGGAACAGGTCCGTTGACAAAGTCGTAGGTTTCCCAACCTGCTGTGGCGCAGGGCTTCCAGCCGCAGACGCGGCGAAGCCAAACTCGCGCTCTGACTTGGGACGCGCTGCCGATTGGAAATCGGCGATACGTTCTGGCCCCTCGCCGCCACGGCGTGTTGATCGACTTTGTCAATGGCCCTGGCTGCAAACCTGAGACTCTTCGATGCAGGTGGCCGTGAACTGAGCCTCATCACCGGCCGCAAAGGTCCGGGCGAATACACGCTGGGCAACCAGATCACCGGGCGTACCGATGTTTTTTCTCTCTTAACAATTCCCTCAGCCCCCCATTTGGTGCTAGGCTGCCGGCATGTTCACGAACGAATGCCAGTGTTGCTCGACGTGCGAGACATCAAGGAAAGCCCATGGCTGCCAGTTCCACTCCCACTCCCACTCTCACCATCGGCCCCATGCCGGGACCATAGCCTTGGCCCTAGGGTTGGCCTTGTCTGTTGGCCCGGTAGATACGCTCGCGGCGGCAGCTTCTGAGAAAACGCCTTTAGACCAACTGGTGGGACAACCGGTGGACATTGTCGGCAGCGCGTATTGCTATCGAGCCGATCGCCCGTCGGAAGAGAATCCGCCGGAGAGCTGGATACTGCTGATGCAATACGCCGGTCTGCCGTACGACCAGCCGGTGGACGTGAAAGCACCCTCGGTCAGGCGGGCTCTCTGTGGGCTGTTGTGGGAGGAAGTGCGGCCGGTGCGACGGGTGGAGTTATCGTGGCCTGCGGATGCCAGGCGCCAGCCGTTGCCCGAACAGATCGCGCTGCACTACTTCGATGCCACGGACAGCACCGCGCATACGTGGTGGAATCCTCGGACGATCAAGGAAGCCGGCCAGCCCCAAGTATCGGCCGACAGACGCACGTACCTTTACACGATTCCGGTGGACACCTGGGGTGTGGTGGCTGCCGTGCGTGGAGAGAAAGAGGCATCCGGCTTTGCCATCCCTGCGGTTCGCGCTTGGGTCCCGGACGTGTGGAAGAAGATGGACCTGGAAATCGAATGGGGCTTCGACACGGCGACGGCGACACTCGCTTACGACGGCCGCATCGAAGCGTATGATGGGATCGTTAGCGAGGTAAAGCCGCTGGCCGGTGACACCGGCACCGTCACGACCGGCCCACAAGCCTGGCGCTCGGCC
>CAYIIH010000054.1:0-29706 GCA_964363225.1 uncultured Verrucomicrobiota bacterium
CGAACGCGAAAAGCCGGTTACAAACCGGCGCTCCGGCTTTCTTGAATCCGCCCTGGGGGGACCCAGACCGGGAAATGGCGCCGCCGGGACATCAACTCGCAACCTTCAAATTTCACCCAATTCACGCCATGAAAACCACACTGAAAGCTGAAATCCAGAGGCCGAAATTCGAAACCCTCAGAGCTTTCTTTTTGCTCGTGAGCCTTATCGGCGGTCTGGTTCTGACCCATGCCGCGCCGGAACCTCAGGGCCTGGGCAGTGCCGGCACTTTCGCCAAACCAAACCAATACGGACCAAAACGCACCGATCCGAGCCAGTTCCCTATGACTTATCAGTGGAGGAAGGATGGCATTGATCTGGCAGGACAAACCAATTCGTTTCTGATACTGGAGAACGTGCAGGCCGCCGACATTGGCAGTTACACTGAGCTGGTGACCATGACGGCGGGTTCAGTCACAAGCCAGGCAGCGACTCTCACCGTGTTGGAAGCACCACCGATCATCACCCAGCAACCGACCAACCAAGCAGTATTGGCGGGTGCGACTGCGACCTTCAGTGTGGCAAGCACCGGGCCTTTGCCGCAGAGTTACCAATGGCAGTTCAATGGGGCGAATATCAGCGGAGCCACCAACTCAATCTTGGCGCTGACAAACGTGGACTATGCCCAAGCCGGAAGTTACGCCGTCGTGATCAACAATTCGTTTGGAAGCGTCACCAGCGCCGTCGCGACTTTAGCAGTGGAAGTTCCCCCGCGATTTCTTTGGGCAACCAAAATGGGTGGAGGTGAAGGGGCCGGCTCTCAGGCGCTGGCCGTTGACGCTTCAGGCAATCTCTATCTAGCAGGCGTTTTTTCAGGCACAGCCACCTTTGGTGACACGTCCCTCACTAGCGGTGGAGGTATGGACATTTTCGTGGCCAAGTTGGATTCCAACGGGAACTTCCTTTGGACCAAGCAGGCAGGCGGACCTGATTATGATTTCGCTTCCGGCGTGGCAGTTGACGCGAGTGGCAACGTTTATGTGACAGGGAGTTACTCCCGAACGGCGACTTTCGGCACAAACACGCTGCAGAGCATCGCCGGCAGCCCGGATACTTTTCTCTTGAAGATGAACTCCAGCGGCACGGTGCTTTGGGTTAGATGGGCGGGTGCGTCCAGTTACGATGTGGGCAACGACGTGGCTGTTGATTCTACAGGGAACGCTTACGTGACGGGAAGTTTTGTGAGTGCGGGTTGGGCTTTTGGAGCATGGTTCAGCAGCTACGGTGGGAGTCAAGACATCATCATGGCCAAGCTGGACCCGAACGGCAATTTTCTTTCGGGGGTCCAAGCTGGTGGAAACAATTCCGATTGGGGGCAGAGCGTAGTGGTTGATGGTGAAGGAAACATCTATTTTTCAGGGGTATTTACCAGTTCGCCCGCCTACTTCCCCTCTGGCACCCTTTACACAAGTGGAGGTTACGATCTTTTTCTTGCCAAGGCGGATTCCAGCGCCAATTTCCGCTGGGCCGCTCGCGCCACAGGGGCCGGTTCCGAAGAGGTTAATGCTCTGGCTACTGACGGCGCAGGAAACGTTTTTCTTGCAGGCTCTTTTGCTGGAGGGTCTGCTAGCGGCGGCACGGCCACATTTGGCAACACGACGCTCACAAGCAGTGGTTATAACGATGTTTTCCTGGCCAAGGCGGACTCGAACGGCAGTTTCAAGTGGGCGAGAAAAGCTGGTGGAAATGTGGGCGACCTTGCAACAGCGTTGGCTGTTGACCGTGCCACGAACGTTTACTTGGCAGGTTGGTTCTACAGCACTATTGCCAGCTTCGGAGATGTTACGCTCACCAACAGCGGCAACGCCGACGTTTTTCTGACCAAGGCGGACTCGGATGGCAATTTCCTCTGGACACTCAAATCCACGGGGAGCGGGCATGAAGTCTGCAACGCCGCCGCAGTTGATTCTGTGGGGAATGTTCTGCTGGTGGGCTCATTCAGCGGAACGGCCACGTTCGGAACCAACGCACTTACGAGCAGTGGGGTAGGGGATACCTTGGACGCCTTTTTGGTGAAGGTTGCGGTGTCTCCTCTGTTCATCACTCGGCATCCGAGTGCTTTGACAGCATCAGCGGGCTCATCGGTTGCTTTCGAGATGGCTGCAGTAGGCAAGCCTCCTATCAGCTACCAATGGCAACTCAATGGCACGAATATCATTGGGGCGACGAATACCACACTGACTTTGAATAGCGTCCAGCCGAGCGACGCTGGCAGTTACACGGTGGTAATCACGAACGCCGCCGGCTCAGTCACCAGCCAGCCGGCTACCCTCACTGTCACGGGCAGCCCCACCCTGCCAGGAGTGATCTACACCAACGACTTTGAGGGCGCAGTTGGGGCCGAATGGTCCAATCCCAAAACCGTAACTACTCCGGTTGGCAACCGCAAATTCCTCGGCCAGTTTAGCAATCAGACCGTCAGCTTCACTCTCACAAACCTACCGGCACACAATATCGTGATGATCTCTTTTGATCTGTTCGTGATCCGCTCCTGGGACGGTTATTTCACCAACAATCCCAGCGATCAATACGTGATCGGTCCTGACTTTTGGCAAGCAAGTGTGTCGGGTGGCCCGGTATTGCTGCGCACGACCTTTTCCAACAACGAGGAGGAAGCCTGGAAGCGGCAATCTTATCCGGCCAATTATGGCCAAGGCTCATTTCTACCTGGGACCGGCGCAGTAGAAAAGGACACCTTGGGCTACACGTTCTATGGGGACGCGGTTTACCGGCTGACATTCGGCTTCGCGCATTCCGGAGATAGTCTTGGTTTGGATTTCTCTGCCACCGGGCTGCAAAGCATCGAGGATGAAAGCTGGGGCATGGACAACGTCGCCGTCAGCGTTGCCACTCTGGCGTCCAATTCACCGCCAATGATCGTATCCACGCCACAGGACCAAACCGTGTTGGTCGGCCAGGATGCCTTCTTCCAAGTCGTGGGCACGAGTGTTTCGACACTTCGCTATCAATGGAAGCGAGAGGGCGTGAATCTGGTTGGCGAAACCAACGCCTTCCTGGTTTTAAGCACCGTTTCTCTCGATCAGGCGGGCCAATATTCGGTGGACCTCAGCAATGAGTCTGGGGTGGTGACCACGGCGGACGCGAAATTAACCGTGGCGCCATTAGTGGATATAGCGTGGGAACGGGTCTATGGTGGCATACTGGACGGCACCAACCACGCGGGACTTTACTTTGGCGGCAAGAATTGGACGAAACCCACCTTCGTCGATATTGATGGCGATGGCGACCAGGATTTCTTTATGGGTTGCGATGAGGGAACCATCCTCCACTTCCGCAACGACGGCACGCGAACGGCGCCAGTTTGGACCTTTGTCAGCGAGGCGTACGAGAACATTCTCGTAACGGTGAACAGCTTGTTCGCTTTCGCGGACCTCGATGCTGACGGGGATTTCGATCTGGCTGCGGGTCGGGGCGACGGGCGTCTCGACTACTACGAGAACGTGGGTGACGCCCACACAGCAAGATGGCGGCTGAACACCGACCGATTCGCCGAGGTTACTGCCACAGGCCCCAGCAGTCCCGCTTTCGCTGACATCGATCGCGACGGTGACTTGGACTTGTTTGTGGGAACGGGCGACGGGCAGATACGGTTTTACCGAAACGATGGCACAGGACAGGCAGGGATTTGGAGGTTGGTGGACTCGCAATATGCAGGCGTCAAATACGCCCACATGGCTCTGCCGGCGTTGGCTGATAGCGACAGCGACGGGGATTATGACCTATTCATTGGCGGCGACGGCGGCGGCGTTCACTTTTTCCGAAATGAAGGAACAGCGAACGCACCAAGTTGGCGTCTGATCACCAACCAATACGGCGGGGTCACAGGGAGCGGTGCGTTGGACTTCGCTTTTGTTGATATTGACGGCGATGCCGATCTGGATTTATTCACGGGAGAACATTGGGGAATCGTTCGCTTCTTCAGGAATGATGGCACGGCCCAGTCGGCGGCGTGGACACCGGTGGCCGGTGAGTACTTCCCGTTCGATCTAGCCGGTAACACAGCTCCTGCCCTGGCCGATTTGGACGCGGATGGTGACCTCGATCTGCTGCTCGGCCAAGTGCATGGAGCCATTCATTATTTCCGCAACGACGGCACTCGGCAAAACCCAAATTGGAAGACCTTGGGCCCCCAGGTCACCCTTCCGGCCGGCAATCATCGACATGCGTATCCCGCGTTAGTGGACATTGATGGGGATGGCGACCTGGACCTGATTGTCGGCAACGGCACGTGGGATACAAGCGAACGCGGTGGCAACCTTTACTTTTATCGGAACACCGGCAAAACCAATGCCCCTGCCTGGACCCTGGTGAGTACCAACTTCGCTTCGATTGACGTGGGCGGCTACAGCGTGCCGGCTTTAGTCGATATTGACGGCGACGGTGACCGGGACCTTTTTATTGGCGACGAAAATGGCATCCTGAGTTTCTGCCAAAACGACGGCACGCCCACCCAGCCAGTGTGGAAATTGGTCGCGACCAATTACGCCGGAATCCAGGTTGGCGGCTACAGCGCCCCAGCATTCTATGACATTGACAAAGATGGTGACTGCGACCTCTTCGTTGGCAAAGCGGATGGCACCATCAGTTTTTATCAGAACATCGGTAATGCCCAGTCGCCAGCCTGGATACTCGCGACTCACAATTTTGGCAGTGTCGATGTCGGGTCGTACAGTGTGCCAACCTTTGCTGACGTGGATGGCGATGGCCGCGCAGATTTGCTGATAGGTGAAGATTCCGGCGGATTGAACCTCTACCGCAACCTGGGCGATCTTCCACCACGAGTGCTGGCAACTCAACCGATTGCCGGCAGCCAACTTCGGACTGTTTCTTCCATCACTGCCAGCCTGAGCGATCCCATGGACACCGCCAGCGTTAATGGTGCCAACGTCACTGTGGTGGGCAGTGTAACTGGCCCAATTGAGGCGGTTGTGAGTTATGATCGGACAAGCCGCTCTGTCATCATTACGCCCAATCAGCCGATGTCCATGGCGGAAACTGTTTCCGTCACGCTGACCGGCAACCTCAAGGACATCACCGGCCACAGCCTTGATGGCAACGGCAATGGCGTGGCTGAAGGTGCTCCCGCCGACGATTTTACCTGGAGCTTGATCGTTCAGGGACCCCTGACGTTCTCCGTCACCAGCATCAACGACAGCGGCCCAGGCACATTGCGCGAAGCTTTGGAAGGGGTCCAGCGCGGTGATACGATCTTGTTTGATCAAACTGTTTTCCCGCCGAAAGCGCCCGCCACAATCTTCCTGACCAATGGTCTGCCCGCCATCTCCCAAGGCCGCGTTACGATCGATGCCAGCGACTCAGGGGTGATCCTGGACGGTAGCGGCACGCCGGCGGGTACGGTTGGTTTCCGCATCACCACGGATGGCAACACGATCAAAGGGCTGCAAATCATCCGCTTTCCGGGCACTGCAATAGAAATCTCTGGCGGCGCGAACAACGCCATTGGAGGAGATCGCTCGGTGGGAAGCGGTCCGTTGGGGGAAGGCAACGTGATCACCATGAACGACGGGAATGGCATCACCATCCAGGGCACTGGCGCAACGAACAATACCGTGGCCGGCAATCTCATCGGCTTGGACCTCGATGGGACGGTGGATGTGCATGTGGGGACAGTCGCCATCGCTCCGGACTACGCCACCAGCCAAACTCTCTTCCTCGGGACCGAAGATCGCGGCGTCTTCAAATCCACCGATGGCGGGATCAGTTGGACGACGATGAACATCGGCCTGACCGGTATGAGCATCGCATCTCTGGCCGTCTCACCAAACTTCGCCGGTGACCAGACGATCTTTGCCAGCGTACGCGCCGGGGGCCCGTTCAAGTCCGTCAATGGTGGTGGCCAGTGGAACTCGGTTGGACAACCGAATCTGTGGTTTGAGGCGCTGGCGGTTTCCCCGAACTACGCTGTCGATCAAACCGTCTTCGCCGCCGCCTACGGAAATGGCGTCTTCAAGTCCATCGACGGCGGAAACACTTGGAGCGTGGCCAACGTTGGATTGACTGACATAAACGCTGTGTGCCTCGCAGTCTCTCCCAGCTATGGTTCCGACAAAACGATCTTCGTCGGCACGGGCAGTGGGGTCTTTCAGTCCACCAACGGGGGTGCAACTTGGGCCAAAACCAGCCTGACAAACCAGTGGATCAACTATCTCGTTGTCTCGCCGGGCTTCGCCGCTGACCACACAGTCTTTGCGGCGGTGTCGTGTTGTCCAGGGCGGGTTTTGAAATCCACCAACGCCGGTGCTGCTTGGCAGGAATCGCCGTCGGGATGGGGTGGTGACTTTGTGTCGTCCCTGGCGATTTCACCCAACTACCGTGTGGACGCAACTCTTTTCGTCGGTACGGGGTCGCAGGTTTTCAGATCGACAAACGGGGGCAGCAGTTGGGCTTCGAGTGATGTCGGGCGTTGGGGCTACAACTTCCGTGCTTTGGCGATTTCGCCCGCCTACGGCCCGGACAACACCGCCTTTGTGGGAATCGGCTGGGGCGGGGCCTTCAAGACCGTGGATGGCGGCAGCCACTGGGGACAGGCCAATGGTGGGTTAACTGAACTGGGCAATCGTTGGCACGGCGTGGAGGTATTCGGAGGCGCTCAAAGCAACACTATTGGTGGGAACACTCCCGGAAAGCGAAACGTGATCAGTCGCAACGGCAACGTGGGCGTCGGTCTTTGGGGAGATCGCAACCGGGTTGCTGGCAACTACATTGGCACCGACGCTGCGGGCCTCGCCCCTTTGGGCAACAAGCACGCTGGAATCTGGACTACTGGACGGGGAAACCAAATTGGAGGCAGTTCGCCCGAGGAAAGGAATGTCGTCAGCGCCAACTACATTTACGGCGTTCGCATTGACGGGCCAAACGCCACGGACAACACTGTCAGCGGCAACTATGTGGGTACCGACGCGACAGCTGCTACGGCCCTGTGGAGTCGTAGCGGCGGCGTGCTTATCGTCGGCGGAGCCAATGGCAACGTCATCGGCGGCACCACGCCGGGTGAACGCAACGTGATCAGCGGGAATCGGAATCAGGGCGTTTGGATCTACGACAGCGGGACGGTGAGCAATGTCATCGTCGGCAACTTCATTGGCACCGACGCCAGTGGCACCGTCAGTCTCGGCAACGCTGGGAACGGCGTGCAGGTTGATGCTCCACAAAACCGGATTGGGGGCGCCACGACGGCTGAGCGGAATGTGGTCAGTGCGAATGGCGGCCATGGCGTCTCGATCGGCGGCAGTTGGACGGTCAGCAACGTGGTCAGCGGCAATTTCATCGGCACCGACGTAACCGGCACAAGAGCGTTGGGAAACAGTGGAAATGGCCTGAGTATTTTTGGCGGAACGTACAACCTGATCGGTGGTGAATCCGTGGGCGAGCGCAATATCGTCAGCGGCAACAAGCGTTGGGGGATGGAGATTAACGGTAATGGCAGGCCCAACGCAGACAATGGATACAACCGAATCGTTGGCAATTTCATCGGGACCGATATTTCGGGCCAGGTTGGTTTGGGGAACGCAGGTTTTGGGATAGCGATCAATTTCGGCTCGCACGATAATCTCATTCGGGCGAACCTTATCAGCGCTAATACGGGCGACGGGATCACTATCGGCGAACCCGGTGCCAGTAACAACGTAGTCGTTGCCAATCAAATAGGCATCCAAGTAGATGGTAGCGGGATGTTGGGAAACGGTGGTGTTGGCGTTGCGGTCGCTAACGGCGGCACCCGCAATATCATCGGTGGCGACACTACAGGAGACGCGAACATGATCGCCGGAAATCGAGGCGATGGGGTTCTAATTCGCGATGCGACCACCCGCTTCAACACCATCTCCCACAACAGCATCTGGTTGAACACAGGGCTGGGCATCAATCTGACAGGTGGCGCTAACAACAACATTCTGCCGCCCAGGATTCTTCAGGTTGCGACGAATCTCGTGGCTGGCACGGCTGGCGCAGGCTCCGCAGTCGAGATCTTTTCCGATACGGGTGGCCAAGGCCGGAACTTTGAAGGCCGCGTAGTAGCGGATGCCACGGGTAATTTTAGTTTCACCAAGCCCGAAGGTTTTCAAGGCTCCCACGTGACGCTCACAGCCACGGACACGGCAGGGAACACCTCTGAATTTGCCGTCTCCGCCCCGACGGTCTTTCCTTATGAGGCGGATTTCGAGTCTGGCGCCGGCCCGGAATGGTCGAGACGGACGACGGACGTGACGCCAAAGGGCGGTCGGCGGTTCTTGGGGCAGTTCGGCAACCAGACTGTTAGGCTCAGCCTGACCAATCTTCCCTCACATAACACAGTCACCTTATCATTTGACCTCTTCATCATCCAGACTTGGGACGGAAACGCAAATGCTCCTTCTGTGGGCCCCGATATTTGGAGTGTGGCGGTGAGCGGCGGTCCAACCCTCCTGCGCACAACCTTTTGCACCGATTCTTATTACCCCGACCAATGGCAGGCCTTTCCTGATCCCTATCCAGGCGGCAAACACCCGATATTTACGGGAGCGGATGAAATAAATGCGCTGGGTTATTTCCTGCTCCACTCTGATATCGGAACCATTTCTTGGGATTCGGTTTATGGATTGACCTATTCTTTTGCGCATTCCTCCAGCTCGCTTTCTCTCAATTTTACCGGCTCAGGATTGGAGTCGCTCGATAATGAAAGCTGGGGCTTGGATAACGTGCGCGTGAACGTGGCGGACATTCCCACCAATGCGGCTCCGACAATTGTAGCCCAACCGCAGGACCAGGCTGTGCCCCGGAGCAGCCAGGCGGTCTTCCGAGTGGTGGCTGCCAGTGTGGCGCCGCTGCGCTATCAATGGAAGGAGAATGGGAATCCACTGGCTGGCCAAACCAATGCCTTGCTGGTGGTGCCGGTGTTCCAGCAAACGCAATCCGGCAGCTACACCGTCGAGGTCAGCAATGATTTCGGCTCAGTGATTAGCACAGAAGCCAAGCTAACCGTGGCGACCTTCGTCCGCACCGTCACGAGCACGAACGACAGCGGTCCGGGCACGCTCCGGGAAGCGCTGCAGCAAGCCCAACGCGGTGACACCATCCTGTTTGACCCAACGGTATTCCCGCCTAAGGCCCCAGCGACAATTCTCCTGACCAACGGCCTGCCCAACATCAGCCAGGACGGTTTGGCGATTGACGCCAGCAACGCCGGGGTGATTCTCGATGGCAGCCGTATTGGAGAAACGCCAGAACAAACGCTTATTGAAGATGTGACGCTCACTTTCGATGGGGGAACCAATGTTCTGGTCAACGGCGATTTCAGCGCGGGCATGACGCATTGGAGCACGTACGATGAAGCGCCGACCCTAACCACCCATGGATTGAACACCACTGATTCCCATTCGCTACCCCAAAGCTGCCAGACGACGGTGGTTGGCAACAGCCGCGTTGCCCGCGTCTTTTATAATGCGACGGCGACAAGCATTGTTTTCACGAATTTGCCTTTCTATCCCACCAGCACTATATGGATCCCTGCCCGGGGGGGACAAAAAGTTGTCCTGGAATTCTGGTACAAAAACACCGGAGTTTCGACAGCAAACCTCCAGGGCAAACGATCCGACGGCTCCGGCTTTTATCTGACGGGCACCGCCATGCAAAACCACCCAGCCGCTTGGACGAGAGGGAGCCTTAGCGCCACGCTCCCTGCCGATGCGGTGGCTGTGGCAATCCAATTTGACATGCAACATAGCCAGAGGTGGCAAAGCGGGCTGTATATTGCTTCGCCAGAAAATATTGTCCGCGGTTGCCAATTCTTGCATTTTCCCGGAACCGGCATTTATCTAGGCTCGGGAGCCTCTAATAACATTATCGGTGGAGACCGCCTTATTGGTGGTGGCATTTTGGGGCAGGGAAACCTGGTGAGTAGTAATGGAGGCGATGGCATCATCGTGTTTGGGCCGGATGCTTCGGATAATGTGCTATCCGGAAACTATATTGGGACAGATATAAACGGGGACTCCGCTTGGCCTAATTTTTTCGGCATCGGTCTGCAGTTGCATGCTTCAGTTCGCAATCGAATCGGCGGGTTGGGAGTTGGCGAATGGAATGTAGTCAGCGGGCACAGCTTTTGTCAGGTCCAAATCGAAGGAATGGGCGCCCAAAGTAATGTAGTCGTGGGCAACCGGATCGGGACTGATAGGAACGCAGAACGGGGATTTGGAGGTGGCTATGGAATCCGGATTGAAAACCAGGCGGCCGGCAACATCGTTGGAGGAAAAGCACCTGGCCAACGGAACATTATCAGTGGCAATGTCGATGGTGTCGTAATTAACGATCTGGGCACGACCAACAACCTCGTAATTGGCAATTGGATAGGCATCGATGCGACTGGAACGAATGCGCTTGGCAACGCCAACTACGGCATCGCATTCAATCTCGGTTCTCAGTATAACCGCATAGGAGGATCGTTGCCGGGCGAAGGAAACGTCATAAGCGGGAATGGGATCGGAATCGCCATTATGCATCCAAGCAACCAGCGAAACACTGTTAGTGGTAACTTAGTTGGCCTTGACCCTACAGGTGCTTTGCCCGTTGGCAACCGAAACGGAGGGGTGATGATTTGGGGTGGCGCTAATCACAACCTACTTGGAGGCGCTACGTTCGCTGAAGGAAATGCAATCGCCTATAATGGATCGGATGGCGTCATTATTAGAGATGCCACCAGTTCTGCAAATACCATCTCGCACAATCGCATTTTCCAAAATGCCGGGCTGGGCATCAATCTGGAGGGTGGCGCCAACAACGGCATTCTGCCGCCGGCCTCGCTGGTGGTCAGCGGCGATGTGGTCTCGGGAACGACCCGGGCCGGGGCGACTGTCGAGGTGTTCTCCGATGATGGTTATGAGGGCCGGTACTTCGAAGGGTCGGTGGTTGCCGATGGGACCGGCCGTTTCACCTTCCAGAAGCCGGAAGGCTTCCGAGGTCAGCGGGTCACGGCCACGGCAACTGATGTCGCAGGCAATACCTCCGAATTCTCAAGTGCCGCGCAGGCCAGCTTTCCTTACACGGTTGATTTTGAAGACACGGCTGGGACAGAATGGTCGGTGCGCACAACAGCCACCTCCCCAAACGGTCGCCGCCAATTCCTGGGTCCGTTTAGCAGCCAGACCGTCACGTTAAGCTTGAAGAACCTGCCGCCGCACAATGCGGTAAATGTCGCTTTTAATTTGCTGTTGACGCCGATCTGGAATGGCAGCCCGCCGCCTGGCGGACCGGACATAGTGGACGTGGCGGTAAGTGGCGGGCCGACGCTGCTGCACGCCACTTTCGCCACTCATAATGCCCGGCAATCCTACCCGGACACCTACCCAGGGCCCACTCATCCGGCCTGCACCGGCGCTGCCGAGGTAAACACCTTGGGCTATATGCCAGACAGCGCAGTGCCTGCGGACGCGGTATTTCGTTTGGCTTACACGTTTGCGCACACGAATGCAACGTTGACCCTCAGTTTCCGAGCCACCGGTCTTGGCGCCGCGGGTGATGGGACCTGGGGTTTGGATAACGTGTCAGTGAATCCCGTAACCGTCGCATCCAACGCGCCTCCGGTGATTATCGCCGAACCGCGCGACCAGATCCTGGCGGCAGGATCCGATGCGGTCTTTGCCGTGGTGGCCAATGGCGCCGCCCCGTTGCGCTACCAATGGAAGCGGGACGGCGTGGCCGTGCCGGGGGCAACCAACGCCACGCTGGTCTTGCCTTTGGTGACGGCTGCTCAGAACGCACGGTACAGGGTTGAGGTCAGCAACGATTATGGAACTGCCAGTAGCCGTGAGGCTGTTCTGGATGTGAACCAGCCGCCCACAATTACGGCACAACCGCAAAGCCTGCAAGTCAGCGTCGGGACAAACGTCACCTTTAAGCTCGCCGCCGAGGGCCCGGTGCCGATCACTTATCAATGGAAACGGAACGGGACCAACCTCATTGGTCAAACCAATGCCGCTTTAGTCCTCGAACGCGTCGTGCCCGCCGATTCGGCAACTTATAGCGTTGTGGTGCGCAACCTTTATGGCCTCGTCAACAGCAGCAAGGCGCGGCTGGAAGTGAACGTGGCCGAAGCGCCAGCGATGCCGATCCTGGCTTCAGGCTGGAATCTGGACGTAATCTTTGAGAATGCAGCGTTACCGCGAGCCCGGTGTTTCGACAACGACACCATACAATATGGCAACGGAGCGTGGTTTGAATCGGGGCTAACCGGCCTCGCTGACGGGTTTCCGCGCTCACGGCGTTTTACCAGCGCGAGCAATTCGGGG
This sequence comes from uncultured Verrucomicrobiota bacterium, assembly GCA_964363225.1. Taxonomy (GTDB): domain Bacteria; phylum Verrucomicrobiota; class Verrucomicrobiia; order Limisphaerales; family CAYIIH01; genus CAYIIH01. The sequence continues at coordinate 12,342 of CAYIIH010000054.1, forward strand.
GTGATTTTCGAGTTGCAGCCATTTGCTACCAACAATGTCCTGTTACTGACGCGTGCGAAACCAACCGGGACCCTGATTTTAACCCGGCCGCTTAAGTATGCGAAGCTGTACTTCGCTGTCGCCTCAGGTAGTGGTGGCGGGAGTGGCGTAGTGCGTCTTCATTTTTCTGATGGGACGCAGAGCAGCCCGGTCAGTCTTCTCGCGCCGGACTGGTGGCTTCAGGCCCCGGATGGAGTAGCGCGAAGGCCCGCCATCGGGGGACTGGGCCGTAGTTACGCGCCCTCAAACAACCCGCAGTTCGTATATCAGGACAACCCGCCTGGATTTGCGCTTTATGAAGTCGATTTGGACTTGGCGGCGCAGGGCTGGGACCGCACGCCCGTGGATTGGATCACCTTCACTAAACCAGGCCCTCCCTTAACCACCGGCATTTTCGCGTTGAGCGGAGAGCCGGCCTGGGCGCCTCAGATTCTGGTTCAGCCTCAAGACCAGAACGTGATCCCAGGAACGAACATAAGCTTTATGATAGAGGCGATTGGCAATCCGCCTTTGGCCTATCAATGGTATTGCAATGGGACTGCGTTGAGCGACGGCGGCAGGATTCGAGGTGCGACAAATCCGGTATTAAGAATTGACGGGGTGCAGCCCCAAGACGCTGGCAGTTATAGCGTGGTGGTTAGCAATGACAAAGGCTCTGCGGCGAGTGTCCCGGCAACCCTCACTCTTACCCTGTATTTTGTGCGGTGGTTGCCGCCCTATTATGCGCCGGGGCATACTCTGACCGTGCGCCTAAACGCCTCGCCACCCGCAGCCACGCAGTATTATTTCCTTGAAGAAAGTCCACCCAAAGGCTGGGCCGTTACAAAGGTGGGAGCGGATGGTTTCTTCGATGCCTCGAGCCGCATGGTTATTTTCGGCCCCGTCTTCGATGCTCAATCCAGGGATTTTACCTACGAGATCACTGCGCCAATAACCGAATCGGGTCCGAAGCAGTTCCAAGGGATAGGCATAATTGACGACAACGAATATCCGATTTGGGGTCAGAGCGTTCTGGAAGCCGCACCACCGCATCCGGCAGACAATAATCCAGCCAACTGGCAAATCACATTCCAGGAAGCGGCTGCCTACGCGGCGGCCTGGCGCCAAGGACGACCGTGGCCCGCGCTGCCGGCAATGATCCCCATCGCCTACGTGACCCGCGCGGGAGCCTTTGTCAAAGGGGGTGAAAGCTACGGGTTCGATCCGGGCCTGACTACTGCTCCTTTATGGTGGACGAATTCAGCGGTAGCCGCTCTGCCTCCCCTATCAACCAACATGGCCTGGAGTCAGTTGGTTCCGGCGTTTATGCCGGCGGAGAACTTTACCGTCACTATCATTGTGCAGCCGCCGACTGGCACGAAGGTCTATGCCGTGGAAGATCAGTTTCCAGCCGGATGGACCGTAGCTGAGATCAGCCACAGCGGGCAGTTTGATGCTGCTCAGCGGAAAGTTAAATGGGGACCGTTTTTTGATGATATTCAACGCAGTGTTGCCTACCAGACCGGTCCACCAACCGGCGCGGCTGGCGCAGTCCGCTTTGCTGGACTGGCCTCGTTTGATGGCTTGAATTTGCCGATCAGCGGTCAACGAACGCTGCGGGCTGCACTCCGCCTTGAATCAGGCACGCTGCTGATGGACGGTCAGTTCCAATTCACCATCGCGGGCAACTCCGGCGACATTTACGAAATCCAGGCTTCGACTAACTTGTTCGAATGGCTGCCTTTGTTTGGCGTAACCAATGCGACTGGCCAATGCCAAATCACAGACTTTGTCATCACGACCAACTTCCCGCTGCGCTTTTACCGCGTGGTTTTGAAGCCATGAGATGGCTTAAGCGACCAACCTGCTCTTCCAGGCATCACTTGGCCAGCACGCGGAAAAATTGGCGAGCCGGATTCGCGTAAGGAGTGAACCACTCGGTTTCGGGGAATTGGCCGGGCAAATTGGTCACCAGCGCCAGCGGGACCGCCGCGTTAGTGCCGGTCCATACTTCATAGACTCGATTGGTCGTGCTGGGCCAGCTCAAGCGCGCCAGCCGCTCATCCCAGCGCGACAGGTCCAGTTGAAAGGGCACATCCGCCGCCAGAGGATCGGCGCCCATGATCTGTTCGCGGGCATTTTGATAGCCGTCTGCGTCCGGATCATCGAGCGGGCCGTAGCTCAAAGAATTGAAGTGTTGCATTTCCCAGGCATCATCCAGGCCGTCCTGGTCTGCGTCCATGATGTCAACCCCGCGCAGAATCAGGCTGGCTTCGAGCACCGAGCCGGTCGCTCCGGCGTATTCGTCGCTGATGTCAAAGGTCCAGGTTCCGGCGCTGCTTTCATAGAAATGATGCGTCGAGTAATAAGTCCAGTCGCTCGGCCCGGCGTTGGTGTCCGAGTTGAAGCGCTGGAGGATGCTGCGCGTCCCTTGAGGAGACACCAGGGTCATGCGCAAATCGCCGCGCAGGGGATGATCCGTCTTGACCCGCAGCCCCACGTGCTCGCACAAAAGCGTGTTGGTGATGGCGAACGAGTAATGGGTGGAAGTCAGCCGAATCTGTCCACGCACATCGACCTGCTGCTGCAACAAAGCCCGCAACGCTTCACCGTCGCTCTGCCCGATAAACACCGCGGGAATGGGCACAAAATCCGTTCCGCCCATCGGGCAGAGGGCGTCGCCTCCTGGACAGTTCTCATTGCCTGCGCTGTTGTTATACACCACTGCGAACGCCGCGCCGGCCTGCGCGGCAATCTCAATCTTCTCGGCATAATTCGTTTTGCCGTACTGCCCGCCGCGCTGGATCAACGCCGCTTTGCCGTGCAGGTCCACCGCAAGCTGGTTGGTGGCGAGACCGACGTCCACCAAGGGCAGGATGGCGGTCGGCTCATCGGCATGAGGTCCCAAAGTCGGCAAGCTGCGGATGCTGACCAATGGCGCCGGCACACCTGCGCCGTTGATCAAGAGGCGCAAGCCATCATCGGGAATGGCCGCTCGATTCGTCGCGGTGATCGTCACGGCCCGCAGCGGAGGCCGGTTTGGCCAACTGCGTGCCAGGGCCACGGCGCGCCCGGCGTCGGGAACGCCAAAGCCAAGGTTGTGGCTGACCCGGAAACCGGCGGCATTCGTGCTCAAATCCGGGTCCGTGAGGTCAAAATGGCGCGCGGAGTGAATCAGGATTTGCTGGACATCGCGGTAAGTTAAGTTGCCGTTTGCCGAGAGGATGAGCGCGGCGACTCCGGACACCTGCGGCGCCGACGCGGAGTTGCCCCAAAGGCCAAAGGCATTAAACGCGTAATCAGACAAAGTCGGGTCCGTTGGGAAATTAATCTGATTGACGCCAGCCGCCGGACCCGTGAGATCGGTGGTGAACAATCCTGGCAAATCTTCATCGCCGTTCGGCGCCGCCACCAGGATGCAGGAACCCGGCACGCTAAAACTGGAAACCCGGCCATCAGGCCGGACCGCGCCAACGGCAATGACCCGCGGGTCAATCGCATAACCATCATCATTGGCATTCTCGTTTTTCTGTCGATTGTTTCCCGCGCTCCGCAGCATCACCACCCCTCGTCCGCCCCGGCCCAAAGCAATGGCATTGGACAAACCGATTTGCTCCAGCAGGCTCACTTCATTCAACGTTGCTGTGCGACGGCCCCAGCTATGATTTTGGATGCTGACCACATTGGAACTGAACTGATACATGTCCATCAACTCTTCCTCGCCAACCAGCATGCCGTTGGTGGCAGAGATAACCCAACTGGCCAGTTGCGCCTCCGGTGCCACGCCCACCATGCCCGCGCGGTTGTTCCCTTCGGCCGCAATGAGACCGGCCACTTCCGTGCCGTGCGCCCAGGAACCCGACGTGGGACCCGTCGCAATGGCCGGGTTGCCATTGGTCGTATGATCAAAGAAGTTAAAATGCGGCGCTCCCAACGTCCGCGAGGTCAGGTCGGGATGGTTGAGTTGCACGCCCAAATCTGCCACCGCCACCGTCACGCCCTGCCCTCGCGTCAGTGGCCAGGCAGCGCGCACATTCAGATCGGGCCCATACTTGATGGCTTGGGCGTCGCGGTGCTCCAGATACCATTGCACATAAAAGTAGGGATCGTTCGGTTTGAAAGCGTACGCGCCGTTCAATTCCACTTGCCTCCGCATGACCGGATAGCCGGCCAACACCTCCGGCCGCCCGGCCAAGACCTGCGCTGCCTGCGCTGCCATCCAGGCATTCGGAGCTTGGAGAATAAAGACGGTTTCCGCGACGACGCGAGCCACGGCGAGCGAATGCTCGGCCAGGATTTGGCTTAACTGGTCAGGCTGTTGAAGCTGCAAGACCAATCGATTGCCCAGTTCCAATGACTGGGCCGGATCGGTTTCAGGCCAGCCTTTGAGCCAGACGCTGTTCGTGGTGGAAACGAGCGCCGTCAAGACCGGTTTTTCTATCTGGTAAGCTTTCGCTTGCGGCTCCCGAAACTGAAAGCGAACCGTCTCGGCCGCCGGCGATAACACTTGGATAAACAAGAAGAGAATGCTGAAGCCGATCACTGCGCAACGCGAAGAAGCCGCGAACCAAGGAACGCGGTCATCAGGCCGCTGAAATGGGCGCGGTCGAAAAGCCTCATGGTCAAGCCGGGACCGCTCGACCGCCGAAAGTTGCTGCCGCCTGAAGGCCGCGTTCCCATCGTCCGCCTGGCGGTGTGGTCTGTAACATCCTTGAGGCACTGAGAGCTTTCGATCCATCTCAGAGCGGCTGACGCCACAACCAAAGGAGCGCGGACAGCTTTGTCCGCGCGAAGGTGACGATGGGGAAGAAACACGCGGACAAGGCTGTCCGCGCTCCTGGAAAATCCTCGCGGCTCGCGAGGATTCTGACCTGTTGCGTCGTACAGAGCACGCCAATAACCACCAACGCTTGAGCTGTTTCATCTTGGAGCGCAGCATGGCATTCTGCGGCGATCAAAGCGAGCAAATATCATTGGCTGCTTGCCGTGTGCGCACAGAAGGGTGTCTTCTGCCCGGGGCGCGCACGGTGATGCCACAACCCTTTCAGGGTTGCCCCTCCTCGTCACGACGCGACCCAGGGTAGCTCGTGCCTCGCAACCCTGGGCTGGAGGACACAATCCCTTTGGGATTGAACCCCGGGATTGAGCCCGTCCGGCTTGACATCAGGATGGGTCTCGCCGAGCCTCGGAATCCAGCATGAATTCCGACGGAATATTGAAACACGCTGCCCGGGCCTTTGTCATCGCGTTGGTTCTTTACGCAGCGTTTTTTTCCTGCGACCAGCATCTGCGGCTTCGCAAAGGCCCGTGGCAAATCACCTTCACCAGCGAAACGAACGGGCACCCGGCCATCATTGTCAACCAGCCGAAACTGAACATTGCCAACGTCAAAATCGTGTTCACAGGACAAACCATCACCAATGCCCCGAGGACGATCATTTTTGATACGCCGGTTCAACAGGCGCCTTTTGGCAAAATCATTTTCTTCGACACCACCTATCTGCCGGGGACGGTGACGTTCGGCTTATTCGGGCACGTGATTGAATTGCTCCCGCGGACCCTGGTGATTGACAGAAAGGAGTGTCCCTGGCAATCAAACTCGACGTTCAGTCTGCCCGTGCGACCGATGAATCCAGCCGAGCCAAAAGCGATGAAGTAACCCGCTATTTGTAGAGCAAGAAAGCTTCCCGGCGCTTCTGGAACGCGCCCAGGTCATTCCGCCAGCTCTGCTTGATCTCCGCCAGCGTCCGGCCCAGTTTGATCGCCTCGATGGTGTCGCGATGGACCAGGAGACGATCGAACTTGTCGAGGTCAAAATCAGTCGGATACAGCCGGTGCAACGCCTGGGCAATGGTGATGCCGATGTCCACCACAGGAGAGCGCTCGCGGTCGGTCAGGAGAATGTTCACGCCCTGGCACGGCTTGCCCTTGAAAACGCTGGCCACCGGAGTAAAGCGCACCGGCACGAAGCGGACGCCTGGCAAACCGGCGTGGTTTAGTTCCGTGGCCAGTTTCACATCGTCGATGTAGGGCGCGCCAATGACCTCGAACGGCGTGTCCGTGCCGCGGCCCACCGAGAGCGCGGTGGTTTCCAGCAAGCCGATGCCCGGATAGAGCGTCGCTTCGGCCAAGCTGCGCATGTTGGGCGAGGGATTGGTCCAGGGCAGCCCGGTTTGGTCGAACCACAGCTCGCGCCTCCAGCCTTCGACTGGAATCACGGTAAGGCCGGCTTTGAAGTCGCGTTCGGCATTAAACATGGATGCCAACTCACCCACCGTCATCCCGTGGCGAACCGGTATCGAGTGATACGCGGTGAAACTGCTCTTGCCCTTGTGCACCGGGCCGTCCACGGCGACGCCATTAATGGGGTTGACCCGGTCCAACACGAAAAACTTGAGCCCGGCCTGGCCGGCGGCTTCAAGGCAATTCCCCATCGTCGAGATGTAGGTGTAGAAGCGGCAGCCGATGTCCTGGATGTCGAACACGAGCGCATCGAGGTCCTTTAATTGCTCCGGTGACGGCGCACGCCGCGCACCATAGAGGCTATAAATGGGCAAGCCGGTTTTTTCATCCACGCTGTCGTTGACCTTCTCATCCAAGGCTCCGCGGATGCCGTGTTCGGGACTAAAAAGGACTTTGAGCGTGACGCCCTCGGCCTGGCGCAGCAGATCGATGGTCGGATTCCGCTCGCGGTCGGCGCCGGTGTGATTGGTAATGAGGCCGACACGCAAGCCTTTCAAAGGCGCAAACTTCTGCTTCACCAGGACGTCGATGCCGTTGAGCACGGGCTGAATGCTGGTTGCTGGATACTGGTTGCTGGATGCTGGTTGCTGGATGGTGGATGCTGGTTGCTGGATGGTGGATGCATTCGTGAGATCGGATCGAGGCGCCAGGGCGCCGGGAACGTAGGTGAAGTTAAAATCCGGGATAGCCTCCGCCGCGAGGTTGGCCAGGGCCGCTTGCAGGGGCAGCACATTGCCTTGGCCGTCCGGATGCACGCGATTGGAGAGAAAGAGCCAAAAGGTCCGGGAGAAAGAGTCGATCCAAAGACAGGTGCCCGTAAATCCGGTGTGGCCATAGGAGCCAATTGGGAAGATTTTCCCGCGCGGCCGGCTGTAGCCGGAATCGATATCCCACCCTAAGCCGCGCCGTGCTGAAACGCCTCCTGGTGTCTGCACGCTCGTCATCAACTTCACCGTTTCAGGTTTGAAAATGCGGACTCCTTCGAGCGTGCCATGGTTCAGCAGCATGCGGGCATAGCGCGCCAGGTCAGCCGCCGTGGTGAACAATCCCGCGTGGCCCGCCACTCCGCCCATGTATCGAGCCGTGGGATCATGCACGTTGCCGCGCAGCATTTCGTCACCGGTTTTCTCGGTGGGCGCGATGCGGCCCAGCTTGGCGGCCGGCGGCAGAAAACCTGTGTCCCGCATTCGCAACGGCCTGAAAATCTCTTGCGCCACAAACTCGTGCAATGGCCGACCGCTGACCCGCTGCACGATATCGCCCAAAAGGAAAAAGTTGATGTCGCTGTAGCGAAAGGCCGCGCCGGGCGGTGTCCGCAGTTTTTCAGCGCAGGCCATTTGAATGGCGGTGTCGTAGCCGGACCAGGGCGGTTTGGTGTCGATGTCCGGCCGGAGTCCGGAAGTGTGGGTGAGCAATTGCCGGATGGTGATCGCTTCTTTGCCGTCGCCTTTGAATTCCGGGAGGTAGCGGTGCGCCGGCACGTCCAACTTCAAGCGGCCCCGTTCCACCAGCAGCAGGACGGCCGGAGTTGTGGCCACAACCTTGGTCAGCGACGCGGCATCAAAGATGGTATCCATTGTCATCGGTTCCTGGACGGGGACCAAGGCTCGCTGTCCGAAGGCCTTTTGGTAAGAAATACGCTGATGCTCGAGCCAGAGAACTCCGCCGGGAATCTTGTTACTGGCGATGGTTTGCCGGATGGCAACCTCCATTTCGGCAAGCTTGTCCGGATGAAATCGAACGCGCCGCACCGGCGAAAATGTGGCGCAGGAAGTCAACGATAGGAGAAGGACCAGTGAGAACGTCTTGGGGCAGAATGATTGCTGCATAACATCATCATTACAGACTGCGTGCCCTTTGCCAAGGCGGCATGCGAAGAGTCGAATCCTTTCGACGAGGCAGCCCCGCAACCAAAGAGTCTCCAATTCACCGAGCGCTATTGCTGCTGCCCTGCAACACCTGGCGGACTTTCCGAAGCAAATCTTCGGCCGTGTAAGGTTTCGGCAAGAACGCCGATTCCACCCCTTGCATTCCATACAGACACATCACGTCTTCGGTGTACCCGGAAGTAAAGAGCACCGGCAGGTCCGGATAGAAGCGGAGGATGTCCCTGGCCAGTTGCGGGCCGCTCATTTTGGGCATGACCACATCGGTGAGCAGCAGGTGGATCGGCTGCCGATAACACTCGCAGAGCCGCAGGGCTTCCTCGCCATCGCTGGCCGTCAAAACGCTGTAACCGTTCTTACGCAACATCAGTTCGTCGAACTCCCGCAGGAACTCTTCATCATCGACGACCAGCACCGTCTCTGTTCCCGAACAGTTCCGCGAACTGGGCGGGGGCGATTGCTTTGGGTGCGATTCTTTCATGGTTTGCTGCTTCGTTATCTGCCGAGAAATTCCTTTGCATAGACATTGCCGGTTTTTTCCTTGGCGGGCGTCCCGGGTGATTGTCCTGTTTTGCAGCAGTTGTGCCTGAGTCCGAGACATAAACCGGGTGAAGGTGCCACGGGTCCAAAGCAATTCTGATAAACACCCGGCTTCTTCTCACGAATGCGTCTTTTTTCGTCCTTGACCCCTGGGAGCTTTGGCGATGAAGTTTGGCAAAACTCAGTAAAGATTTATCATCTCAACATGCGAGGCAAACAATGAACAGAATCGTGAACCGGCGGAAATTCCTCGGCACCCTTGGTGTGGCCGGCTTGGCGGGCAAAGGATTGATGGCATACAGCTTGGCAGGCGAAAGCGCTCCAGCGGGAAATCGTAAGATGACGATTTGTCTGGTCTGCGGCGCTATTGGTGTCTCGGCCAATCAAGTCCAAGCCATTGATCTGGCCTCCCGCCACGGCTTCGAGGCCGTCGAGGCGTATGGCGGGTACCTGGCGTCGCTTTCGGAAACGCAGCTCCAGGACTTGCTGGCCCAGATGAAAGCCAAGGGCATCGTGTTCGGAGCGGCTGGGTTGCCGGTGGATTTCCGCCAGGACGACGCCCGATTTGCCGAGGGGATGAAGGGATTGCCGCTGCTGGCGGCTGGCCTCAAACGGGCTGGGGTGGATCGGATGGGCACTTACCTCATGTCCGGCCATTCGACGCTGACCTATTTGCAGAATTTCAAGCAACATGCGGCCCGCCTGCGGCAAGCAGCCGAGGTTCTGAAAGACCATGGCGTGCGGCTGGGCTTCGAGTATGTGGGGACAAAAACCTTGCGCGACACCCGGCGCTATCCCTTCATCCACACGATGGCGGAGACGCGGGAATTGATTGCGGAAATCGGCTTGAACAACGTTGGCTTCGTGCTCGATAGCTGGCATTGGCATTGTGCGCGGGAGACGCCCGCCGATATTCTGACCCTGAAGAACGAGCAGATCATTTCCGTGGACCTAAACGACGCGCCAGACGGAATTCCGGTCGAACAACTGATCGATAACCGGCGGGAGCTGCCAACGGCCACGGGCGTGATCGATGTCGGCGCTTTCCTCAACGCCCTCCGGCAAGTGGGGTACGATGGCCCGGTCCGGGCTGAACCTTTCAATAAGGCACTCAATGATCTGCCCAATGAGGAAGCCTGTGCTGCCACAGCTCAAGCCATGAAGAGAGCGTTTGCCGTGCTCCAATAGCTCGAACGCACGGAGGCTGTCGAACTTTGGCAACGTTGCGAAGGCCGGCCCGCTGCCGATCGTCCGGAATCACCATCTCACGGCGGCGATCAGCCATTCCCATAGTGATCTCAAGGCGCAAGAGTAGCGCGGAAAAACTCTCGCGGAACCGAGTTGCTCCCTTCCAGGTAAAGGAGCGTGCCCGAGCTGTCGAGAATCTCGAGTTCATGGCCGCGAAACCACGACTGCAAATCCGCAGACCGGTCCAGAGTGAACCGCTGGTCGGGCTGACCCGAGAAAAGAAACAAGTTTTGATTCGATTCCCGTGAGAAACCAAAGATTTTCACCGGCTCGCTGATGGGCGCGACTTGAGATCGCAGAATGATTCCTTCGATGCCGACCGCCACCAACTGGCCATTGTGGGCTGCCGTGCCATACAACGTCTTCTGTGAAATGGTTCCGATGTTGGTCCAGTTGATGGCATCGGTGCTGGCCAGGACTGTTCCCTGCGCGCCCACGATGAAATAGGTGTCATCAATGTAAGCCACGTCGTTCAGCCAGAGAGTTGTGCCGCTGGCTTGACGCGACCAAGTCATGCCATCCTGACTGGTCACGATATAGCCATTCTCTCCCACGGCGATCAGTTTTCCTCCGAAATAATGGACTCGATAAAGCCAGTTGGTTGTGCCCGAGTTGCGCGGAGTCCACTGCACTCCGTCTGAGCTGGTCACAATGGCGCCGAGATCGCCCACGGCCACCAGACCGCCCGGAAAAGCAGTTACCCCGGAAAGAAAGGCGCTCGTCACCGAGCGCACCGTCCAGTTTGTGGTGTTCGTGCTGGTCAAAATCGTGCCCGCTCCACCGGTGACGACAAAAAGATTTCCCCAGACGGCGACGCCCTGCAAATCGTTGTCGGTCGGAGGCGGTTGGATGGCCGTCCATTCCACACCCAGGGTGCTGCCCACATTTGTGCTGAGGGCACCCGTAATCGCATTCGTCACCACGTTGGTCACTAATGTAGGCCGGCTCACGATCATGCTTCCATAAGAACCCACGGCCAGCAAGGTGTTGGTCGTGCCGCCCACACCCTCAAGAACCGAGTTCGTGACCGAATCCGGCACCACCTCCAAATCCCAGTTCAGGCCGTTTTCGCTGGTCATCACTGTGCCAAAGTCGCCCACCGCAACGTAGAAGTCCGGCATTCGGGTCACATCCCAAAGCCAGTTTCGAATCGAGTCGGCTAAAGTCTGCCATACGACGGACGACGTTCCGTTGGTTTTGAACCCTTCGACGAGCATGCCGGTGCGCCCGCCCAGGAGAAACCGATTTTCATCCCAGAGCGCGCTTAAGTAAGTCCAGTTAGGCGCGGCGTATGTTTTGTTGAGATCGAGTTCGTTGGACCAAAGCCGGCTTTCCCGCAGCCGCACTTCGGAATCACCCGCCAGCACCCGTCTGTCTTCAGTTCCAGCCACCGCGTAAAGGTGGTTGGTCGCGCCCGAATTGACCGACTGCCAGCCGAAGAGAAGATCGCGAGCGAAAGTCTGGCCCGAATTCCCCACGATCCAGAATTGGCCATTGATATAGGCGACTTTGTTCAAGTCCTGAGTGGTAAAGCTGGTTTGCTGCTGCCAGCTCGTGCCATTCAGGCTGACGGCGACGAAGCCCTGCCGCCCCACCGCCACGAAAAAACCGGCCCCATACGCCACGCTGCGCAGCCAGGTGGTGAAGGATTGCGGACGCCTGGTCCATGCTGCGCCATCGGAGCTCGTGTAAATGGCGCCATTGTCTCCTACCGCCACCAGCAAGTCCGGCGAAGCCGCCACCCCTTCCAGCCAGTCTGAAGTTCCCAGGCTGAGGAATTGGAAATCCGTCACCGAATCGCCATGGACCACCGTGCCGTTTTCTCCCGTGATGATAATCCGATCCCCAAAGAACGTCACATCGCGCAGCGCATTGGTCGTATGACTGTCCTGAGCCAGCCAAAGGTCCAGATCGTCGCTCGTATAAACCTGGCCGCGCTCGCAGACTTGAACGTACACGCCGTTGGTGTAAGCCATGGCTCGAATATTGCCGCCGTGCGGGGTGGGATTGGACCAATGCCAACGGAGCGGGAGATTCGCTGCTGGGACATTCGCCAGACCCAAAATCAAAAGAGCAAAGGAGAAAAAACAGAACCGGCCGGGCGCAGCCAGACTCGAGCGATCGCGTCTATTCATCAGTGTCTTATGCAATCAGGAGCGGGAGACTAGCGTAAGGTGGATGGCGACGCCAGTCCTGTTTGGCTGACAGCCATTCGCACGGGCAGCGTGAGGGTAAAACTGCAACCTGTTGCGGCGCTGGATTTAAGCTGCAAATCAGCGCCGATGTGCTTCGCCAATTGTTTGCTGATGGCCAGGCCGATGCCACAGCCTCCTTCCTTGGTGGACGGGCATGGAGAGAACAGCGATTTCAGGACGTCAGGCGGCAGCCCAGGCCCTTCATCCGCCACTTCAAAGATGAACTGCTCCTCCTTTGTGGAAAAAACCAGGTTGATGTTTTTCCCCGGCGCAGTGGCTTGCGCGGCATTTTGGATGAGATTGCCCAGGATCAAGATGACGAGGTTGGCCACCCGATTGGTCAACGCCCCTTCCGCCGCCAATCGAGTCTGCAATTGGACCCCGGCTAGGCGCGCGACCGGACCCCACTTGGCCACGATGATCTCGGCCAGCTCAGCCAGCGACAACTCATAGACGCTGCTTCCTTGTTCCTCGCGCAGCACCTGCACCACCTCGCTGATCATGGCTTGCATCCGCCGAGCCGTCTCCGTCGCATCCAGCCAGTCCGTGTCACTCTCTCCTCGCTGGGCGACGAAGGTCTGCAGGCCGGATAAAGGATTCTTGAGTCCGTGAATCAGGTGGGCCGTAACGGCGCCGACGGCGGAGATCTTGGCCGCAAGAGCCAATTCCTGGTTGGCCGCCAGCAACGTGGCCGTGCGCTCCTCCAACAGACGATTCATCTGCTGCAAGCGCCGGAATGCCCAGGCCAGGCCGGCCACGATGATGAGGCTGCCGGTGAGAAAAGCGATCAGACCGTAGTTCAACACGTTCCGATCCAAGGCCTGGAATTCGCGGGCGATGCTTTGGCCGTAAAGGATAAACTGGGCAATGCCCAGCAAGCGGGACTCCTCCGGCCGATGCAAAGGCACCAGCACTTCCAGGAGAGGGCATGTATCCTGGGCGGACGACGGTTCCGTCGTGGCCGGCCAAAACAGGCCGGTCAAGCGCGCGGCCGCGTGATAATGGCTGACCGGCTGGAGCCGCCGGAGTTCCAGCAGGTCCTGGGCGCTGACCGTTGCGTCCACGACATTCTCCGGCAGAGCCGCAACGAATTGGCCTTCGGCGTCAAACAAACGCGTCGCGGCGATGAGGTCTTTCAATCGTGAAGCTTGAAGGATGACCGGCAGTTGGCCGGCCGGCTCGTCGAATTGGTTGTCCATCTCCAGGTCCGAATCGCCGGCGGTTTGGAGCATCAGGGTGACGGCGTGCAGAGTTTCCCCATCCCGGCCAATGATTTGACGTTGAATTTTGGCACGAAGATTCTGGCTGAACAGATAAAGCGTGCCCCCGAAAATGCCGAGCGTCAGGCCAATGACGGCCAACGGCAGAATGCGCCAGCGGGAAAGCTGGTGTTGCAGGCGGAAGACTTTATCCATACCAAGCGCGGTTCATCGCAGGTTTCAGCACAGTCACACTGGTAACCCGGTCAAAACTCCCAGTCAACCCCGCCCGAGACTGTGTTGAGGGTATATTCGTAGCTGGCTTCATTGGACAGAGATCGCTCGTGCTCGAACTGAGCAAATAACTTCAATGACGAGAGGAGACTCTTTTCACCCCGCAGAGCGAAGGTCACATCCGTCTTGGAGCGCCGGGCAGAATCGGCAGCGCCCACCGTCTGCACCTCAAAGTCATAGCGGCCCACTTTCACTTCGCCGGAGAGTTCCCAGCTCGAAGCTTGATAGAGGATTTGTTGGGAAAGCCAGCGTCGGGTGTAATCAAAATAGCCGGAGCCATTGTCTTCGTTCAACTCAAACCCCAGTTTTGTCACCGTCCGCCAGCGGCGCTTTTCATCCCAGTGATGCCGCCAAGCCAGTTCCGTCTCATGCGATTGAAATTCCAACAAGGTTCCCGGAATCCGTGTGCCGTCCGTCGCGCTCTGCCAACGGTCATCGTACCAGCGGCGGGTCCAGCCATAACTCAAGGCTAACTCGGAGCGTTGTCCGTAAGGCCGCCCCAAGGTCAGCCGGGGTCCGGCCTCCCAATAATCATCCAACGGCTGGCGCAAATATTGGCGGGTAGCCGGCCCTTCCAATTCCAGATAAAAGCTCTTTTCAAAGCTTTTCTTTAAGGAAGGCCGAATCGTCAGTCCATGGCCTTGGAGTTGGACGGCAGCAACGTCCGCCTCGGTAGCGGAGACATCGATCACTTGGTTTTGATAAGAATAATCGAGCGAAAGCCCTCCTTGCCAACCGTGCGCAAGATACCGGGTCAATTTCGCCTGGCTGATCAAAGACTGCTCTTTGTCCACTTGGCCGCCCGACAGATAACGGAGGTCATCTCCCGAAACAAAGAAGAGGAATTCGGTCGCATCTACCGGCAACCGCCAAAACAGGGCTTCAAGCCGGGAAGAGACGAAAGCACTCCCTTCCGGATTAAAATGGCTCAACAGAACATTGTCCCTGTACCCCATGCCGACGCGGACGTTGAACACCTTGTCCCAAAACGCCGTTGTGGGCGGTAATTCAAGCGCTTCCACCTCAACGTCAAGTGGTTGCGCCAACGCGTTCGGCTGAGTCAGACCGAGTCCAAGGAGGCAGAACAGGAGCGCAGGTGTCCAACCTGCGATCCTCCTTGGACGAGTCAAACCAAGTCCAAAAAGGCAGAACCAAGGAGTAGCTCTACGTTGCCAGTCACGAAAAGAAGCCATGCGCTCAACAAAAAACCAGGCGACCCTTCCGGGCCGCCTGGTCACATCTTTATCCAGTCTTTCTCCGCTTGTCCAGACTCAATAGGCAGCAAAGTTAACGCTATGGACGAGTTCCGTCTGTAGCTTGGCCGGTAGGCTTGCTTTGATCGTTCCTGAGTTTCCCTTTGATCTCTTGGAGGCGATCGTGAATCTCTTTCCTATTGACTATCTGTTGCTTAACGAAGTTTTGTCGCAGGTCTTTAAGCCTCTCACGAGCCTCAGCCCGCGCTTCCTTGGTCGCATCCTTCGCCTTCTTAAGTTCCTCTCTTTGGGCCGCCATGAAGTCCTCTCGGGCCTTCTGGAAGTCCGCGATCAGTTTCTTGACATCTTCCGGCAACTCCGGGCGCACAACCGCAGGACGCTCGGGCTTTTGTATGTTCTTGATCCGGTTGATGATGGCCGGGCGATTCGGGTGAACCGGACGAACGGTCGGAGGTGTCGGCGTGACAGGCCGCTCAGGCTTTGCTGGGTCTGCTGCGTAAACTGAGAGGCTCACCAGGGAGAGACCCAGCACGCCTAACGTTGCGAATATCGGTAGTTTTTTCATAATTCTTGTTCGATTCGATCTTAGTTTTGTTTCTTCGGCACCACGCTTTCCGTCATGCATTCTGCTTTCTAAGCGCATTCCTAACGCAAACCTGATGCCAACAGGCAAGGACTTTTTCAAATCATTTATGCAGAGGCAATTACATACATTCTTCTCCCCTTTGCTCTTGCATCGCCCACTGCTATGTTGGGTGCATTCACCCAATCCTTCCGAACCGGATGCTAATCCATATCGCTCTCAATATGAGACTTCGGCCCCATTCCATGTGCCTTGTAGGAGCCGACGTAAGGAGGCTCATTCTTTATGCAAAACCAGTCAGAGCCTCCTTCCACCGGCTGCAGCAAGGTTCGCCGGTGAAAGGAGTTGTCCGACCATCTGTCTCATCTTGAGATGAAAAATGGGATTATAATCGGACTTTTGCTCCCTTGTCCGTTATTCGGATTTCTGCCCAGCCAAGCGGTAGCGAACATAATCCCTTGACACACCTAGCAGCCGCGCGGCGGCGGAGACGTTGTCGTCGCTCTGCTTCAAAGCATGTCGGATCACCCGCAGGATCGCCTCATCAAGCGAAAAGCCTTCCGCCGGAAAAACAAAGCGTTCGTTAAACCAATCGTTCGAGTCTGCTTTAGCTTCCGGCGTCTGTTCATCCGGCCGGCAAAGATGCTCGAATTTCAGCGTGTTCTCTTCCTCGAATACAATCGCCCGCTCCAATTCGTGGGCCAATTCCCGCACGTTGCCCGGCCACGGGTAGGCCAGCAGATTCTTCTCGCCCAGCGGATGAATCGATTTTACGGGCACCCGATGTTTGCGGCTCAACTGTTCCAGAATCATTTCGGCCAGTTTCAGAATGTCATGGCCCCGCTCCCGCAAAGGCGGGATGCAAAGGCGGAAAAGGTCGAGCCGGTGAAACAGGTCTTCCCGAAATTGGCCTTGCGCGACCAGCGATTTGAGTTCGCGGTTGGTCGCGGCTATGATGCGCACGTCAATGCGGGTTTCCTTGTTGCCGCCCACCCGGCGGATTTTGCGGTCTTCGATGGCCTTCAGCACTTTCGCTTGCAGCGGCAGGGGCAAACTGGGCGCTTCATCGAGAAACAACGTCCCGCCGTTGGCCGCTTCAAAAAGGCCCATTCGCGCCGTCCGGGCGTCCGTAAATGCGCCTCGTTCATGACCGAACAACTCGGATTCAACCAGGCCTTCGGGAAGCGCGGAGCAATTGACTTCGACCAGCGGCTCGGCGGCGCGCGGCCCCTCGCGGTGCAGCCAGCGGGCGATGGTCGTTTTCCCGGTCCCGGTTTCGCCTTCGATCAGCACCGGCGGCAGGTCCTGGCCCAGGCGCCGGTCCGTGACGAGGATTTTCTGCAACTGCTTTTCCAAAGCGGCCAGGCGTGTGCCAAAGAAAAAACCCCCGCCCGCGCGCGATTCATCGCTGCGCCGATGTTCATCCAACCGCGCCGATTGCTTGGCCCGGCGCGCGCGCGCGATGACCAGCGGCAACTCGGCCAGGTCGAACGGCTTGACCAGGTAATCAATCGCGCCCAAACGCATGGCCTCAACCGCGCCGCTCACGGCTCCCTCCGCGGTCATGACAATGACACCGGTATTGGCCGGAAAATTATTTTCTTTCAACAAATCGGTCCCCCGGCCGTCCGGCAAGTTCACGTCGAGAAAGGCAAAATCGAATCCGAGATTCTCCAGGAGCTTTTTGGCGCGCTGCAACGTATCCGCCCCCGTCACATCGGCGCCCTGCTTTTCCAGGTCAGCCATCATCTGCTTGCGCAAGAGCGGCTCATCTTCAACGATCAGAATTCCCAAAGTGGCCAGATCAGAATCTTGCATGCCGTATTTTGGGCAGAACCACCTTGCCTGACGATAACAAAAGCTGTCGTGGGGCGAGCAAAACAGGACAGATTCTGTAGTTAGCAAAACAGTACACTTTTATGCCACGAGGTGCTGAGGATCATCC
>CAYIIH010000055.1:0-29452 GCA_964363225.1 uncultured Verrucomicrobiota bacterium
CCGATCCCATAGGCCGCCGGCGGCAAGGGCGCAGTCGCAGACGTGAGTTGAAATCCGGGGCCTGCCCAGTTCACCGCATACGTTCTGCGCTGGGCGTAGGCGGCGTAATCGATACCGTTTTCGATGCGGTCCGCCGGGCATTTCAAGATTTTGGGAATCGTCCCGCGATCCGCGATGGCGCCGGAGATGCCAAGGATCAAGTCCTCTTCCGGCGCGGTGCCGCCGATGTAGCGGTGAATGTAATCGTCCCACGACAACTGATACATGTAGTCTCCTGTGGAATACGCGGCGGGTGGGTAGTTGTCGCTGTTATCGGCGGCGCGAAGCGCGAACCCGAGCGCAAGCTGTTTCATCTGGGCCGTGCATTTCAGTCGTTGCGCCCTGGATTTCGCGCCGGCCAGTGCCGGCAGCAACAGGGCGGCGAGGATCGCAATGATGGCGATCACCACGAGCAACTCGATCAAGGTAAACGCCCGGTGAGCGCGTCGCGCCAAAGGACAAGGCCTTGCTTGGCCACTGAAAAGCAGCCGGTTCCCGGCTTGGAAACATTGTGCAGGCCGCCGCATCAGTGCCAAAGTCAATCGGCAGCCGCACCGCCAAAGCGCTTTCCATATCGCATGGCCGCTTTCCGCGAACCCACGGATCGGAACGCAGCCTTCAGGCTGCAGAACGTCCGCGCTGCGATCGCGGCTTTCTGCAGCGTAAACGCTGCGTTCCGGTTCATGGCTCCAATTCACTTCCAAATCTTGGAGGTGTTCCCTTCCCATGAGCGCGGCATGGGTTCGTCCCTTGACGGCATCGTTGGCACTGTCACGGGTAATGACCCGATGGCTCGATGTTGGGGGCTTTGGCGCAGTTTGTTGGCGCCGTTTCAGAAAATTCGACTGCTTGGCCATCATCATTCGCGTCGTGTTGCCTTGCTGAACAGTAATCTGACTGATCAAAAGCCACTTAGCAAGATACGTGTAAATCCCGGCCGGAGCCCTGCCTTTGAACGCGAGACCGGCCCGCCGCGTCGCCGTCGCGGGCAATGACGCATTGGCGCGTTGCCCCGGTCATTGAAGAACTCTGTGCGACGCCGGAACGGATTCTCCATGACGCCGGTCCTAAACGCCCGCCGGTTCAGGAGAACCGGCCCTGAAGTCTGGATATTTCTCAGGGGGTTTGGTGGCGACTCAGGCGGCAGCGCGCACGATCTTCTTGGTTGAAAGCCGCGGAACCGGCCAGACGACACTTTTAAAAGTGTGCTCTTTATCACCCGCTCGCCTACTTGGCCGCCTGCCGCGCCAACTCGCGGCCCAGGCCATCCGGCTGATCCGCTACGGCATACAATCCCTCTCGTTGCGTGATGAAACCCCGCGCCTCCAGCTTCTTCAAGTGACGCAGCAAGGCCCACCCGGAGATGTGGGCAGCGGCTCGGAGTTGCCCCAGCGTGCGCGGCCCCGTTTGGAGCAGGCGGAAAAGCTCAATCCGGCGCGGGTGGGTGAAGGCCGTGGCCAGCCGAAAGATGGTTCCGATCGGCTCGGCCTCGCGTTGGAAAGACGCGCGCAGGGCGGCCACCAGACCGGCAGCAGTGCTTGGTCCCGTCGCCGCACCGGGCCGGTAGCTGACCCAGCGGCCCACGCGGCGGGGGCTGAGCAAACCGCGGGCTTCCAGCGCCCGCAAGTACAGACTGGTCAACGCCCAGGGGTTGGTGGAGGTGGCGGGCCACAGCAGAGACCGTCTGGCCGGGCTGGCGGAGCAGCAGGCCGAGCATCTGCAAGCGAATGGGATTGGCGAGGACTCGGCAAGTGCGCCAGAGCGTCGGCTGAGGAGGAGCACCGGATTGCATGAGCACACTTTTAAAAGTGTGTTTCTCCGAGTCAAGCCCCATGTCTGACGTTGTTCCCGCGTTCTGGGTGGCGATGGCAGTTCGGGAGGATGCGCTCAGCACGGGAGGACTTATAGGGCAGCAGAAATGTCCAAACCTCAGTGACGGTTCAGGAGAGCCGGCCTCAACAGACAAACGCTGGGCGGCGCGTCCTCAGACAGCTTTTTCGCCAAGTGCAAAGGCCTTTGGCACTGTGCATAGAACCTGCGCTGCTCATGGGAGGCGCCGCCCTGCCGGGCCCGGCGGTTCACGGCCGATCCGGCCTGATGATGGCGACGGCGCAGGCCTCCGGATTGAGATAATCGCGGATCAAAGCCTGCACTTGCGCGAGGGTGACCGCTTCGTAGAGCGCATCCTCTGTCTCGGAGTTGGCGTAGCCGAGCCCGTACAGTTCGTCCAGCGCCGTGGCGGTTGCATAGACACCGAGGTCTTGGCGGGCAATTTTCTTCTGGCCGATGAGCTTGGCTTTGGCTCGTTTAAGTTCCTCGGCGCTCAGGCCCTCCGCTCGCAAGGAGGCGATTTCCTTGAACATTTCCGCTTCCACCACGGACGCCTTTTCCGGCGCTGTGCCGGCGTAAACGGCAAAATAACCCGGTTGCAGCCCCGTGAAATTCTGCGCCCCAACATAGTAGGCCAAACCCAGCTTCTCGCGGATGCGGACGAACAGGCGCGACCCTAAATCGCTGAGGGCTTCCTGCAAAAGATCGAGAGCATAACGGTTCGCGTCCCGCAATGAAACGCCGGGAAAACCCACGACGATCACGGCCTGCTTCTTGTCCCGGGTTTCCACGGCCCGCACGACTTGTCTGAGCGGGCTGGTGTGACCGTGTTCGGCGCTGACAGCCTTTCTGCGCTGCCACTGGCCGAAAATGCGTCTGACGGCCTCTTGCACGTCGCCGGTCTGGACATCGCCATAAATCGCCATCACGCAATTATCCGGGGCCAGCACCTGGCCGTAAAACGCCCGGAGGTCGGCCACGTGGATTTTGGGCACGCTTTCCTCAGAACCGTGAATGTCGAGGCCGAAGCCGCGCGCGCCGAAGAGGAGCCGGCGCAGGCTGCGGCCGGCGCTTGGCAGCAGTTGGTCGTTTTGCGCCTTGATGCTGGCGAGTTGCACCTGCTTTTCGCGTTCCAGCGCGCTGCCCGGAAAGACCGGCTGCAGCATCACGTCGGCGAACAGATGGAGGCCCTGGACAAAATCGTCGCTCATGACTTCCGCGGTCACGCCCAAACTGTTGTTCCCGCCGTAACTATCGATGCTGCCGCCGAGCGACTCGATTTCGGTGGCGATCTGCTCGCCCGTGCGCGTCGCCGTCCCTTTGAGCAGCATCTTGGCCAGGAGCAAGGTCAGACCGTTGTTGGCCTCGGTTTCCAGCAAAACACCGCCCTGGAAAACGGCCCGCATTTCCACGAAAGGCAAGCGGTGGTCCTCCTTGACCAGCAGGCGAAGCCCATTGGCCAATTCGCATTTCTGGATCGGCTGGTCAGCGATGCTCGGCAAAGCATCGGACGGTTTCATCGCCGTGCCGGCAGGCAGCAGGGCGTAGAGCGATCGGTTGTCCGTCGTCAGATACTGCCGGGCGACGCGCTGCAAATCAGCGGGCGTCACGCGCTTGACTGCCGCCAGGAACCGCTCGGAAAAATTAAGGTCGTTGGCTGCCAGCCAACTGCCGCCCAGGTCCTGGGCCTGGCCTTGCATGCTCTTGCGCGTGGCCAGCATGGCGGCGGTGAATTGCTTGCTCGCTTTGCTCAATTCCGCCGCCGGAATGAGATCGCTTTTGATGCGCTCGACTTCACCCAGCAAGGCCGTGCGCGCCGACTCGAATTTGCCCGGTTCCACGATGGCGCTCAGGCCCAGCAGCCCCGGCTGGCTGTGGTTGTAAGTCCACGCATCGGTGGAGTGGACGACGCCTTGTTTTTCGCGGGCCTGCTGGTAAAGCCGGGAACTATGGCCATTCCCCAGCAAGGTGGCGAGCACATCCAACGCCGGCACATCGGAATGACGGACATCGGGGATGTGCCAGGCAAAATGAAAGTGGCCCAGTTCGATCGGCCCTTCTTCAATCACTTCACGCTGAGCAGTTTGTCTGGGTTCCAGCGGCAGGACAACCGGAGGCAACGGCCTGGCTTTGGCCTGGGCAAAGGCCCGTCGGATTTGCGCTTCAACCGCTTCCGCTTTGATCTGGCCGACGACGACAAAGAAAAGATTGTTCGGAACATATTTCTCGCGGTAATAAGCGAGGACATCTTCCCGCTGCACTTCATTGAATATATCCGGATACCCGATGACCGTGTAGCGGTAAGGGCTGCGAGCATAGGCCGTCTCGAACAAGCGCCGGCTGGCGCGCCGTCCGGGATCGTCCTGGTTCATGTCCATTTCGCGCAGGATGACCTGTTTTTCCCTGGCCAATTCCTCCGGCGGCAAGGTGGCGTTCTGCATGATGTCGCACAGAATATCAAGGGCGACTTCGGCGCCGGTGTTGGGCACGTTGATCCAAAAGACCGTGCGGTCAAATGAGGTGTAAGCATTCAGGTAACCACCTGCATCCTGCACCTCCTGATCAATGCGGCCGGCGCCGCGGGTGGTCGTCCCCTTGAACAACATGTGCTCCAGAATATGCGACAACCCAGCCCCCAGCCACTTGCCTTCATCGATGCTGCCGGACTTGCACCAAGCCTGCACTGAAACCACCGGGGCGCTGGCGTCCTCACGCACGATGATAACCAAGCCGTTTTCCAAAGTGATCAGGCGCGTGCCGGAAGGCAGAGCTGGAATCTCGGGATCAAACTGGCCCAGCGCCGGAAGAGTCGGATCAGCCGTCATAGGGTCTCCAGCCCCGGAGTGCGGTTACGATCAACGGAAGTCGATGAGGCAGGCACTGGGTCAAGATTGGGAAGACTTGGGTTCCGGAGCCGGCGCGCAAGCGATCTTGGCGGGTAGAAATGGCCGTCGAAAGGCATCAAAGAAATCGTACCCCCCTTTGAAATCCTCACTGGAGTCACTCTCCGTCTTGCTGAGCAATCCATGGTCCACCATGTTGAACACAATCTCGCCGAAGTCTTCGCACTGCCGCACACCCCAGTCCTCGAGCAACATCGCTGTCATGGGACCGTACTTGAGCAGGCCGTACTCGCGGATGCCTTCCAAGAGCTCCCGGCCGGTGACATGGCGCGGCTGGAGGCGGCTGATCTTGCCGATGGACTTCTGAATGTAGTCCAACGCCTCGCGCACAAAGGTATAAGCCTCTTGATGATAGCGCGGGTCTTGGGCGATGATTTTGCTCAAGGCTTCTTCGAAATGGAGTGCTTGCATCGGGTTATGTTTATGGCCACTGCGGCATTGCCTGGCGGTCTGGCGTGCCGGACAAATGAGCCGTGCGAAACGACTTAACCGCCCAGCCCACCAAAAGCAAGGCGAGCACAACGATCAATACCGTTTGTTCTTGTTTCGTCAAACGCCACATCGGGTCAATGTAATTGAACGTTCAAGCCACCGCAATGTTTACCACTTTTTGAACGTTCAAGCCACCGCAATGTTTACCACTTTTTTTGGCACCACGATCACTTTCTTGACGGTCTTGCCCTGCAGAAACGGCTGGACTTTGCCGCTCCCCAGCGCAGCGGCTTCCACTTGCGCCGCCGTCGCTCCGGCTGGCACGCGGATCACGTCACGGAGCTTGCCATTCACTTGTATCGGAATCTCGAGTGTTTCCTCAAGCAACAACGCCGGATCGAACTTGGGCCAAGGCAGGTAAGCCAAGGTGGCTGCAGGCTGCGTCTGACCCGCCGGCACCAGAGCGGCAGACAGGAACGCGGCTGACGGCCCGGAAAGCCTGGCATGGAGTTCTTCGGCCAGATGAGGAGCAAACGGATGAAGCAATTTCAAAAACTCCATCAGCACGCCGCGCGGCTTGGCCGGCCAGGTCATCGCTTCGTTGACGAGAATCATCAGGGCCGAAATTGCCGTATTGAAGCGCAGGCCGTCCAGGTCTTCCGTCACTTTCTTGATGCAAGCGTGCAGCGCCTTCAATTGCGCCGGCGTCGCTTCGACCTCCTGGATGGCGGCGCTGAGGCGGATTTTCTCCAGCAGTGCCGGGCCGTTTTCTGCATCAACCGCCAGGCTTTGCTCGAACTCGGTTTCACTTTTCTCATCGACAAACAACCGCCAGACCCGGCCCAAAAAACGGTACACGCCCTCCACGCCTTTTGTGCTCCAAGGCTTCACCATTTCCAGCGGCCCCATGAACATCTCGTAAAGGCGAAAGGCATCCGCGCCGTACTCGGCCAAAATATCGTCGGGATTAATGACGTTGCCGCGGGATTTGGACATTTTCTGGCCGTCCTCGCCCAGGATGAGGCCCTGGTTGACCAGCTTGAAGAACGGCTCCGGCGTGCTGACGCAGCCAAGATCAAAGAGCACCTTATGCCAAAAGCGCGCGTAAAGGAGGTGAAGAACGGCGTGCTCGGTGCCGCCGACGTAAAGATCGACTCCAGGCGTGGGTAATTCCGGATTGCGAATTGTGGACGGCGGGTTTAGAGTTTGATCAGTGCGACGGTGCGTTTCGGACGTGCAAGAGCAGGCTGCTGTTTCAGCGGCATCACTCCCCGTCGCCGGCTTTTTGTAGAAGGTATTGGCCGCAAGAACAGGGTGCTTGGTCCGGACTTCCAAGTAACACAGACATCCATTGATCGTTTTCGTGTACAGAATGACGTCCAAACCGTGCTTGTTTTTCCCGACAAACCGAACCTCGTTCGGCCTTTCCACAATATCCGGGATGAGCAGCAGATCATTCAGGGTCACGGCCACAAGTCCACGTTGACCCTCAACCTCAGCATCGCCGTGGCTATGCATGATATGGCGCACGGCATAATTATCCACTTGGTGAACAAAACCATTCAACTGCAGCCCGGTTTCTTGCTGAAGGAATTGCGCCGTGATTTCGTCCACTTTGCCGTATTGCACGACCTGCTTTTCGTTGGATTTGTTCTCCAGAGCGTACTCATAAAGCTTGCGAAATTGTTGACGCCAATCTTCGCGCTCCAATGCGAACGGCAAAGAGCCTGGAGCTCTGCGTCCCATCCAATAGCGCTCCACCTCCGCGCTGCAAAACATCCGGCTGTTCCTGGCATCCAGGTAGCGGAGGTAATACCAG
The DNA here is from genome assembly GCA_964363225.1 of uncultured Verrucomicrobiota bacterium. Taxonomy (GTDB): domain Bacteria; phylum Verrucomicrobiota; class Verrucomicrobiia; order Limisphaerales; family CAYIIH01; genus CAYIIH01. The sequence continues at coordinate 7,024 of CAYIIH010000055.1, forward strand.
CAACTGCCGGCCCATTGCGGCATGGTGTTGGTTTCGCGAACGGAGCCGTCCGGCAGGTTGACCCATTCTTTGGCGCGGGCCAGGGGCGGTTCGCCTGAACTGGTCGGTTTGTAATCGGTGAGCGCCGGCGGCAACAGTGGCAACGCGCTTTCCGGCAACGCCTCGTGATAAAATCTTCCATCCGAGCCTTTTCTCCAAACGATCGGAAATGGCTCCCCCCAGTACCGCTGCCGGCTGAAAAGCCAGTCGCGCAACTTGTAGTTGATGGTCTTCATGCCCAAGCCCTTTGCTTCCAGCCAAGCCGTGATTTTTTCCTTGGCTTCCGGTGTTGGCAGGCCATTCAGAAAATCTGAGTTCACACTGATGCCATCACCAACGTAGCCTATGGATTCAATGTCGTCCGGCGCTTGCACCACTTGCCGGATAGGCAATTGAAACTTCCGCGCAAACTCCAAGTCTCTCGTGTCGTGTCCCGGCACCGCCATGATCGCGCCGGTGCCGTAGGTGGCGAGGACGTAATCCGCGATCCAAATCGGGATGCGCTCACCATTGACCGGGTTGCTGGCGTAAGCACCGGTGAAGACGCCGGTCTTCTCTTTGGCCAACTCGGTGCGTTCGAGGTCGCTCTTGCTAGCGGCATAGGCCGTGTAATTGCGGATTGCGGATTGCGGATTGCGGATTGCTTCCGGTGCTGTCCCCTTCCATAGATCAGGCGTATTTGGCGGCCATTCGGCGGGAACGATTTCGTCCACGAGCCTATGTTCCGGCGCCAAGACCATGTAGGTCGCGCCGAACAAGGTGTCAGGCCGCGTGGTAAAGACACGGATGCGCTTGTCGGACTCCGCAATCCGCAATCCGCAATCCGCAATCTCAAAGTCCACTTCCGCCCCTTCGCTGCGTCCGATCCAGTTGCGCTGCATTTCCTTGAGCGAATCGCTCCAGTCAATCGTGCCGAGGTCATTCAGCAGGCGCTCGGCATAAGATGTGATACGCAACATCCACTGCCGCATTGGCTTGCGCACGACCGGAAAGCCGCCCACTTCGCTCATGCCGTCGATAACCTCCTCGTTGGCGAGCACGGTGCCGAGTTCCTCGCACCACCAAACAGGCATTTCAGCGACGTACGCCAAGCGTTTGTAGTCGCGAAAAGCGCGCTTTTCTTCTTCGGTCTTGAGTTCCGGCGGATAGGCCAGCGTTTCAATGGGCTCCGCTTTGTGCGTCTGCGGATTGAACCAGGAATTGTAGAGCTTGAGGAAAATCCATTGCGTCCATTTGAAATAGTCCGGATCGGTCGTATCGATTTCGCGGCTCCAGTCGTAACTAAAGCCCAAGGCTTTGATTTGGCGCTTGAAAGTGGCAATGTTCGCCTCCGTCGTCGCGCGTGGATGCTGGCCCGTTTTGATGGCGTATTGCTCGGCCGGCAGGCCAAAGGCGTCCCAACCCAACGGGTGCAAGACGTTCCAGCCGGCGGCTCGTTTGTACCGGGCCAGAATGTCGGTTGCCGTATAGCCTTCCGGATGGCCGACATGCAACCCGGCCCCGGACGGATAAGGGAACATGTCCAGAATGTAAAACTTGGGCGGCAAGCTGGAATGCCGCCGGGCAAAGGGATGCTGCTCAGGGATGGATTCGTCCGGATTCCAGGCGCGAAAAGTCTCTTGTTCGTCCCAAAGCTTTTGCCATTTGGGCTCGATCAAGTGAAACGGATATTGTCTGCGCGAACTCGACATTTGGGCGTGGATAATGGAGAAACCAGCCGGCCAGGGCAATGGCAGAGTTTTCGACCGATAGCTCGCCCCCTTTCCGCACGCTTGATTGCTGGGGAAAAACGACTAAGCTCGGACGGCAAGGAACTGTGCGATTTCGTCCGGATCGGGTGTGAACCGCCCCCGTTACAGTTTCTCGTCATTGGCGGCTATGCCGTGGCGGCGCACGGGCACACGCGGGCGACGTTCGATGTGGCCTGAGCCAACCACGTTATGAACAGTTGTTTCTGAAATATGGCACCCGAGAACTATTCGACACCTTCGTCCGACTCCTGCGTGATCCATGACGCCGGTTGGCCGAGCCTGGAATTGAACCTCCCGGACGGTGAAGGGTTCCGGTCATCGCCGCCGCGCGTCTCGCTGGCGGAGCTGATCCAGCGTAATCGTCAACTCCGCCAATGGTTCCCGTCCAGCCTCCGCCGTCCCGAGGAACGCTGGCAGGCGAAAACCGCGGCCGAGTTTCACCTTTGAGCGGCTGCCCCAAAATGGGTCAGACCATCAGCGGACCCGCCCAGTCACAACCAACCGATAGAACCGGCGCGGACTGGCCAAAATCGATTCAGCGACGACCACTTGTTCGCTGGTGAATTTGGCGCTGACATTGGTCAAAGTCGTCCAAGCCGCCGCCGGCGTTGAAAGTGCATCCGCCGATTGCAGCGCGATGGCATACGTAGGGGCCACGGTAAAAGTGATATTGACAGTGGCGCCGACAGCTTCGACGCGTTCGATGCTGGGTCCTTGGCCGATGATGCTGAGGTGCGCGGACTGGCTGTTGGTCGAACCCGCGACATTGCTGATCGTGACACCATAATTGCCTTCGTTAGCCAGGGTCACGTTGGTCAAAGTCAGCGCCGCATTCGTGGAGCCGCTGAGCACAGTCAAGTCTTTGCTCCATTGATAGGACAGCGGCTCCGTGCCGCTGGCGGACACGTCAAAAGTCACGGTTTCGCCGGCGAACGCGCTCAGGCTTTGCGGTTGGGTGACAATGGATGGCGCTGTGGCCGCCGGCGGCACGCTGAAGTCAATCACCAGGCGGGGCGCGTTACCGGCATCTTCGCGCGCGCCAAAGTGCCGGGCCGTTTTGGCGGTGCCTTCGCCCTGACTGATCAGCAGCCAGCCGAAGTTGGTTTCGGGATTGCTGAGCCAGGTTTGCACGTCCGCGACTAAACTGGAATTGGAGGCAAACGTATAGCTGCCCGTCCCGGCTACGGCGACCGTTGAACTTGCGATTGCGGACGCATCTCCGAATCCTCCCGCACCGGGTGAGTTCCAGGGCGTCGAGGACGAAAGGCGCGTGTTCCAGGAGGCTTCATTCTCGCTCCAGGGTTGAAGGACCCGGCGGAGAGCAAAGGTCGAGTTCTGCGGGCCGGAAGGCACTTTCGTCACTTTCACCTGGACCACAACCGAGGTGATGACCGCACGGGCCGGAAGCCGGCCGGCCAGATCGAACCTGAGCAGCGCGCGCCTCCGTTCCTGGCCGGCATTGCTGCCCAGTTCTCCCGAAACCACTGTGCCACCATTGCCAAAGTTGCTGGACGGACTGCGCTCCCGGAGTTCCACGTCGGCTGCGGGCGAAAGCGTGACCGTGTCGGCCAGAGACAAAGCCGCGCCTGACGCCGACGCCAACAGGCACAGCACAACTATCGTAACATTTCTAATTCGCTTCATTAACGCACCATTAAAAGCGATCTGGCTTTCGGAGTCAATTCGATTGGAAGCAGTTCTTTGAGCTTGAAAAAAATTGGGGAATGAACGAGCGTCTGGCCGTTGATTCCTGAACTTTACCAAAGGTCCAAAGGTGCGCGACTGCTCCGTCGCGCCATCCGGACATAAAAACATGAAGCGAGCGCGTTGGTTGACCGGCATTAGTTTGATGGGTGCAGTGGCCCTTTTCGGCCTTTTGGCCAGCTCCTGTTCCACTGTCACCCGCACGGTGGTTGTGCCCCCGGAAATTGAGGGCGCCACCTACACCGGCAACAAAGCCTGCGCAGAGTGCCACACGAATATCACCCGCATTTTTCCGGCCAGCCCTCATGCCCGATTTTACAAAGATGACTTGAAATGGGCCGGCCAAACCGGTTGCGAATCGTGCCATGGCCCCGGCAGCAAGCACATCGCCGGCGGCGGCGGGCGCGGGAAGTTCATTGTCAACCCCGGTAAAGACCCGGCGGTGTGTTTTCAATGCCATCTGGAGACGCACGCCGAATTCAATCTGCCCCAGCATCATCCGGTCATGGAATCGCGCATGAACTGCGTGCAATGCCACGACCCGCACGGGCGCGACATTCTGAAGCCGGCCGGCGGCCTGGCGATGGCCAGACTGAATGAGTCCTGCGCCCAGTGCCACCGCGAGCAGGCGCGCCCGTTTGTATTCGAGCACGAAGCCTTGCGCGAAGGCTGCACCACGTGCCACCACCCGCATGGATCGATCAATCCCAAGATGCTGGTAGAGCGCGACGCAAATTTGTGCCTGAAATGCCACGCCCAAGTTCAGGGGGCGGATGTGTTGCCGGGCCAAATCTTTATTGGCCGCAGTCCGCACACGGACAAGCTGCGACAAGGCACATGCTGGAGTTCCGGATGCCATACGGCGGTGCATGGCTCGAACATGGACCCTCACCAAAGGTTTTGAAAACCATGCCCAGGCCATGAATTCGATCCATTTCCAATGAAGCTGGCCGGCCAACTTATGAACTGGGAGAAACAAATCCGAGCGCAGAGCTGGCCTGGCTTTTGGTTGCAGCCAAACCACGCGATGTGGATGGGGCTGGCGCTGGGCTGCTCTGCTATTTTCCCGATTCGAGCGGCTGAAGTCGATCTGAGCAAGCTGCCCTCCGCGGCCGGAAAGCAAATTGACTTTGATCGAGATATCAAAGCGATCTTTGAATCCTCGTGTTTCAAATGCCATGGACCTGAAAAGCCAAAAAGCAAATTCCGCCTCGACAATCGCGAATCCGCTCTGAAAGGGGGCGAAAATGGCATCGATATTGTCCCAGGCCATAGCGCCAAAAGCCCCTTGATCCATTACGTGACACGCCTGGTGGAAGACATGGAGATGCCGCCTGAGGGCAAGGGCGAGCCATTAACCAAAGACCAAATCAGCCTGCTCCGCGCCTGGATTGACCAAGGGGCTCAGTGGCCGGCCAATGCCCTGGCGGTCAGTCAGCGGATTCAGTTTTCAGTTTCTCCCGCCATCCGTTCCGTTTTTGTGACGGGAAATGCGCGCAAATTCAGCGAGCATTGGTGGATGCGGGACGGAACGGCGGGCGGAGTGCAGGAATTCACCTTGAAAGAGGATTGGGTCGGCGGCAAGCGGGTTTCCGTGGAAGGCCGGGGTATTTTCGACGACCATGATTACACCATCAAGTTGAACCTGGAGAAGGCCGAACTCGGTTTCGTGAGGAGCGGCTTTCAGCAATACCGGAAGTACTCGGATGATACCGGCGGAGCCTATCCGCCTTTCGGCACCGCTCCCTTCCAGCTCCAGCGCGATCTGCACCTGGACGTGGGCCGCGCCTGGGTGGACCTGGGCTTGACCTTGCCGGATTGGCCGCAATTGACGCTGGGTTATGAACATCAGTATCGGGACGGAAGCAAATCCACGCTGCAATGGGGGCCGGTGACCGATGCCGCCGGCACTACAAAAGCCATTTATCCCGCCTTCAAAGGAATCGATGAGCAGGTCCACATCATTAAGGCGGACCTTAAGTATGAACGGCGCGACTGGTCGCTGGAGGACAATTTTCGGGCTGAGTTTTACGACCTTAATACATACCGGGAAAACGTGACGGCGCACACCTTCGGCCCCACGCCGGACAGCCTCGCCTTGGTGAATGAGAGCCAGCAACACTTTCAGGGAGCCAATACCTTCCATCTGGAAAGACAGCTCAAAGATTGGTTTTACGTCTCAGGCGGGTATTTCTTTTCGGGATGGGATGGCGAGGCCTCTTTTCGCGAGCAGACGGTGGACGGCAACTATGGCCCCATCTTCGGCGATCAATGGTTCAGCCAGCAGATTGTGCTCGAACAACAGTCCCATGTGTTTAGTCTTGCCACGATGTTGGGACCCTGGCAGGGGCTGACACTCTCGGCGGCGGTGCAGAATGACCTGCAACATCAGGAAGGATTGGGCTACGGCGATTTGAACGTGGGAGACCCCACAGCGCCCACTCCGTTCGATTCGGTTCCGATTTCTCTGAGCGCCAATACCGACAAACAATCGGTGACGGAGAATATCGGCCTGCGCTACACGAAGATTCCCTTCACGGTCCTGTATGCCGAAACGCGCTTGCAGCGTGAAAAAATCGGCCAGTTCGAGCAGCAAGCCGGCGGCGCTCACGAGTTCCTCCGCGATACCGACGCTATTGCTGATTTGGAAGATTATCGCACCGGCTTCACGCTCTCTCCCTGGCCGCGCGTTTCACTGAACACTCATTACAAGCGCCGCCTTAAAGACTCGGACTATAACCACATGCAAGATGTTGCTTTGGAAGGAGATGGGTATCCAGCGTTCATTCGCGAGCGCAAGATCAGCAGCGATGAAGCCGAAGCCAAATTGACCTGGAGAGCCGCCTCTGCCATCAAATTAGCTTTCTTCTACCGCCTTGTCGCCACCGATTACCGGACCGTGACAGATCCGGTTTTTTTCCCCGCAGTGCCAGGTGTGCCGCCGCTGCCCGTTTTCAGCGCTTCGCCTGGCGGCGGCATTTTTGCCGGCAATTATGACGCGCACGTGTACAGCGTGAATGCTGTCCTGACTCCGGCGCGGCGCCTCTATTGTTCGACCACTTTCTCATACGGCAACTCGCGCACAGTCACCGCGCAGAATGGCACGTCGTCTGTGGTTCCGTATGCGGGAGATACTTACAGCGTGCTCACGAGTGTGAGCTACGCCTTGAACCCAGCAACCAGCTTGCACGGTTGGCACTCGTTTTCGCGGGCCGATTACGGACAGAATAATACGGACGGCGTTCCTCTCGGTCTCGAATACGACCGGCATGGGATGCAGGTTGGGGTGAGCCGCCAGTTCAAAAAGACGATGACCGCGACTCTTAAGTATGGTTTCTTCCAGTATTCCGAGCCGCTGGCCGCCGGCCTCAACGATTATACGGCCCATGCCGTGTTCGCGACGTTGTCGGTGAACTTGCTCTGAAGCCAGCCTCGAGACCACTTTGAACACTAAAAACACGATTGGCTTGTTTAACCGGAAAAAGAATGCAAACTCCCTTGCGGAGAAAGACACAGAGAAAAATATGAACAAAAGAAAATACCTTGCCTGGAATAGGATGATTGGAGCGCTGGCGCTGGCTTGGCTGGCCGGCCCAACAATCCTGGCCGCAACTCATAGCGTCTCGATTGGAGACAACTTTTTTAATCCAGCCAGCCTCACGATCAATGCCGGCGATACGGTCACCTGGGTCAATCAAGGATTTTCCACCCACAATACCCGCAGCACCGCCGGGGTATGGAGCTCGGCCAATCTATCTCGAGGCCAACCCTTTTCGTTCACCTTTAACGACCAAGGCAGTTTCCCCTATCGTTGCACGATACATTCCGGTCAATCAGGCACGATCACCGTCCAGGCCGCCGTAAACGCGCCTCCATCCGTCAGCATCACCAGCCCAACCAGCGGAGCCATCTTTACCGCTCCCGCCAGCGTCACCATTACAGCCAACGCCACCGATAGCAACGGCACCGTCACGCAAGTCGAGTTTTTTGTCGATGGCGCTTCCGTGGGCGTCGATACGAGCAGCCCCTATAGTGTCACGGCCAACAAAGTCTCCGCCGGTCCACACACCTTGACGGCGACTGCCACCGACAACGCCGGGGCCAAGACAACTTCCGGAGCCGTCAACATCACCGTCAATGCGCCTAACAATCCACCGTCAGCCTCCGTCATCAGTCCAGCCGACGGCGCCGTTTTGCAGGCCCCGGCCAGCCTCACTCTGGAAGCGACGGCAGCCGACGTCGGCGGCTCGGTCAGCCAGGTGGCTTTTTTTCGGGTAATCAATAAAGGCGGTCCGGCTGTCACGCGCGAATTGCTCGGCACGGCTGCCACCAGCCCATACCGTATCTCGCTCAACAATGTTCAAGCCGGCTTCTACCACCTCCTGGCCGAAGCGACCGATAACCTGGGAGCAAAAACCGATTCTCGCGAAATTGTCGTCACGGTCTATGCTCCTTTCCGGATAATTTCCGCTGTGCGCTCGGCCGATGGCCAGGTCACTTTGACGGTGGAGGGGAATGCGGCCATGGGACCTTTCACAGCGCTGGCATCCGAGGATTTTGTGAATTGGACGAATCTGCCGGGCACGCTGCTGGCCCAGCCGGACAATACCGTGCAGTACGTTGACACCAGCGCACCGGATGTCGCCCGCCGGTTCTATCGAGTGCGGCTCGACTTCCAGGAGCCGGCCCCGGTGTCTGCAGGCCGTTAGCCTTGACTAATTCAATAGGAGCGCGGGCACGGACCAGCGACAGCTTCCGGAGATTTTTGGCTCGCCTATTAGGCGGATGTGATTTGTTGTTGAAGGCGTGATTACCTTGCTCCTGGCCACTCGCAACAGCCATAAAGCCCAGGAAATTCAGGCCATTCTCTCGGAACGTTTTCGTTATCTGACGCTGAACGACTTTCCGGAAGCGCCCGTGACCGTTGAAGATGCAGAAACGTTTGCCGGCAACGCGGCCAAGAAAGCCGTGCAATTGGCCGATTGGCTCGCCGGCCTTCCAGCTTTCAACTCGCGGCTCTCAACCTCCGGCGGCGTCTTCGTTCTGGCCGATGATTCCGGCTTGGAGGTCGATGCGCTCCAGGGTGCGCCCGGCGTTTATTCGGCGCGGTTTGCCGCTCTGGACAGCAGCAACGCCCGGAATTCATCCGATGAAGCTAATAACATTAAGCTCCTGCAATTGCTCCAGGATGTCCCCTGGGAAAAACGCACGGCCCGGTTTCGCTGTGTCATGGCTTTGACCCGCGTCCTGGAGTCAGGACCGGAAGGCAATTCGTCTCTCCACTGCGCCAATGAATCCGGGCGGCCAACGGAGTTGTTCGAGGGGGTTTGCGAAGGGCGGATCGGTGACGCGCCCCGTGGGAAAAATGGCTTTGGCTATGACCCGCTCTTCATTCCCACCGGCTTCAAGGAAACCTTTGCCGAACTGGGCGCAGAAATCAAAAACCAGTTGAGCCACCGTGCCCAGGCCTTGGTCCGGTTGCGACAGCGGTTGCTGCATCTCGCATAGTGGTTTGTTTCGCCGCCGACCGCCCCAAAACCGTGAGCGCCGAAGCCGTGATCCTGTACGCGGCGGACATGTCCCTGGCCGACCGCGCCCTGCGTGAAGGTAACCTCGGTCTCGCCCGCTCGACCCTCGCGATCCATGTCCCAACCACGGGACACCCCACCGGCACGGACGACTTCCGTGGCTTCGCATGGCGCTGGTTATGGCAGCAAAGCCAGGGAGACCATTTGCGAATTCTCGCGGGGTTCCCGCGTCCGCCTTCCGCCGTCGCCATCTCGCCCAATGGCAATACCCTGGCCATCGCCGGGGAGAACTTCCTGTGGAGGTGGAACCTCGACGAACCGACCGGCACCGAGCTTCTGCCTCCCAAAGATTCACGCTGGCTCGAACCGGAAAGACGCCGCCAAGTTGCTCGCCAAAGTTCGCATGACACCCTTTCTCTCCAACCAAGTGGACAATCTGAATCCCACACCAGGCCAACTGTCCCAACAGGTCAACCCCGAGCGTATAGGCTATGTGAGCGGGTTGTCCTTCAGCCCGGACGGGCGTCAGGTCGTTTCCTCCGAGCGTCTAGGAGGGCGCGCGGTCCGAGTTTGGAACCTGGCGGACGGAACGATTGAGTTCGCCTTCCCGGCTGTTTATTCGTATGCCGTCATGTCGCCGGTGGCCCCGATCGTGGCGGTCGGCTCCAATGCGCGTCTCGACGTTCCAATATCAGGCTGCGTGAAACTGTATGACTTGGAGCAACGGACCGAGCTCTGGGCGCTCCCGGACACCGGAGGGCTGGTGGCCTTCTCAGGCGACGGCCAATTCCTGGTCACGGCTTCGCCGCAGGCCAATCGCTTGACGCTCTGGTCACTGTCCGAACGCCGATTCCTCAAGCATTTAGATTCTAAGAAGAGCGCCCTCTGGACCGCTCTCGCGCTCGCACCAGATGGACGTTGGATGGCGACCGGACAGGCGAACTCCCCCTCCATCGAACTCTGGTCGGTCGAGCAAGAGCGTCTGGTCCACACATTGCCTGGCCACGCGGGTGCGGTTCGCACACTTGCCTTCTGGCCAGACAGTCACTTGCTGGCCACCGCCGGCGTGGACCAGATTGTCCGGCTCTGGTCGGTATCTTCGGGGGAATTGACTGCGACACACCTCGGTCACACCGAGGAGATCGCCAGTCTCGCCTTTTTCCCTGACGGACAGCAAGTAGCTTCCGCCTCGCGCGACGGGACGGTGCGCCTGTGGTCAACGACCGCTTCCAGAAGCGAGACGCCTTGGTTCAGGGGCGGGGATCGTTCTGCCCGACTCATGGTTTCACTCGATAGCCGGTCGTGGACGTCCACTTCGTACAGTTGGAGAGAATCCCAGGTCTGCGAGGCTCGGCCGGGCGCCAGCTCGCGGAAGGTTGCCGCGAGCGGTGAGTTGGTACGCAGCGAAGGCTTCGACGACGGAGGACGAACGGTCGTTTCCTCGATGTACGCTTCCGAGGACGGCAGGATCAACCTGGAATGGCGCTCACTGGAAAACCTGGCCCTGGATCGCAAGTTGGTCCTCGACGGCACCGCGGACCGTTCTGTGGTGCGCTCCTTTTGCGCCGCTGCCGGGCTGTTCGCTATGGGACAAGCCAACGGCCTGGTGCGCGTCTGGTCAACCCACACCGGCAAACTGCTTCGTACCTTCGGACTGCCAGACCACCTTGATCAACATCCGACGGTCAACCAACCCGTTGCGCGGGTGGCGATTTCACCGGACGGCGCTCTCCTGGCAGCCGGGACGCAAGACCATTCGCAAATCGCGGTTTATTCCGTGCCGGAGGACAAGCTCCTCTATAGCCACCATGTTCGCCCCCTCTTCGAGCTTGGAGGCGGTCCGCAGGATCCTGGCGACCTTGGCTTCATCGATTTCTCGCCCAACGGCAAACTCCTCGCCAGCACGGATATCACAGAACGAGGCATCCACCTATGGGAGGCGCGCACCGGTCGCGAACTGGGCCAGCTTTCGGGCCATAGGGATCACACGGTTCAAGTCGCGTTTTCGCCGGATGGCCGGACGCTGGCCTCGACCGGCGGCGATGGCTCGCTGAAACTCTGGCACCTGCCCACGCGGCGCGAGGTCGCCACGCTGCTGGAATCCGGCGCGGTGGGGCCGGTGGCATTTTCGCCGGATGGCACCCTGTTGATCGCCGGCGTCCGGGATGAGGTGCGCATCTGGCGCGCGCCCACCCTGGCCGAGATCGACCGCCAACCGTAGCTCTGGAGTGCGGCCGTCCTCAGCCGCCGCGAGCACGAAGATTGGCGTGCGCACATTATCCCGCAGCGCCAGGCGCTGAAAATGGAGATTGCGACGGCCCGGGCGCGAGTTTAGACTGCCACCGTGAATTTCCGATTCGACATCACGAAAGCGACTGAGGTGGCGTGTCAATTCGTCAAGCGCGAAGGGGGCGCCATCAACATCATGAAGCTGGTGAAACTGGTTTACCTGCTGGATCGCTTGTCGCTGGCGCGGCGCGGGATTCCGGTGGTGGGAGGGGCCTATTTCTCTTTGCCCAACGGCCCGATCACGAGCGAGTTTCTGGACTTGATCAACTCGGGCCGTTTGTGTGGCGCGGCCGACTCGCATTGGGATAAATTCATCAGCGACCGCCAGAATCATGAAGTGGCGTTGCGCCAGGAAGCGCCGCCGCAACACCTGTCCGAGTCGGAATTGGGATTGATCGGGGCCGTTTACCTGGAACACGGCGGCAAGGACCAGTGGCAATTGCGGGATTGGTGCCACGAGCACTGCGAAGAATGGACGCCGCGGGAAGAGGGCCGCGACCTCATTGCGCTGGAGCAGGTGGCGCGCGCCGTAGGCAAGACGCAGGAGCAGATCGTCCGCATGAAGGAGGAAGCGGCGGAACTGAGCTTTCTCTCCGCGGCCTTCGCCCGGTGACGATCAATCTGGGCTGGAGCTTTCTGCCGAGAAGAAGCGCCTCATCGGGTAAGCGCGACGCCCGCCGATGCCCGTGAGCGTAGTCGCCAGGGTGCGGATATCGCAATTCTCATCCGCCAGCCGTTGGCTCGTGGCTGCACTCGCGAGAGTGCGGCGTGATTATCCTGAACCGAGCGGTGCAACCACAGAAAACGCAGAGAACACAAAGCCGCAACCTATTGCATACAAAGAGAAAAGGTCCTGTCTCTGTAATCTTTGTGTTCTTTGCGGTTCAACTTCGGTTTTCAGGTTGATCGCAGGCGGGGTTCTGTCCACTTGCGGACATGGCTGTCCGCGCTCCTATCCGATTCGGGCTACCCGCTATGACCGCGCCGCTTTTCCATGAACCTCGATTCAGGAACGCGGCCTTCAGGCTGCAGAACCATCGGCCCTTCAACCTGCTGCAGCCTGAAGGCTGCGTTCCTATCGCCAGAACTCCCGCCATCCGTGCGATCCGTGAAATCTGTGGTTTGCTTGAATGGTCGTTTTCCGGGTTATTGGTACACAATGACTTGCACTTACTTTCGGGATAACCTCCGTAGCCGCGAACGTGAGTCCGCGCATTCTTGGCTCGACCGAAATCAGCGCTGACTCACCTGCCCACCGATCGGCAGGCGGGCGTCGGCGGCTGCGGTTCAAGGGTGCAGGGCGCGACGCCGCTTTGGCTCAGTCCGGAATAACCGTCACACAGCCAAAGCGCCGTCGCCGCTTCGCTCTGCCGGCGCACTCCATAATGGCTCGAACTCGTTGAGGTTCAAGGGCCCAAAGCACGAGTTTTCGTTCCGGGGTGTTCTCACTCCAAAAGATTTTTGAAAATAGTGAAGAACTATTGCCGGATTTTCTTTCTGGAAGGGGTGGAATGACAACTCGGCCTCCATTTCCTGACCGCGCCGGTCGGCGCTGCGAGAACCCGCCGCCATGCGGCGTGCGCATGGGTGCCAGCGCGGCTTTTCTCAGCGCAGCGGCCACGCCTCTGGCGTCGCGCAGGAACCAGCCGGAGGGCGTGGCCAGCATCCAAATCGCTGCGGCTGCGGCCAGCGTCGCTCCGGCCGTGACCGCTCCATCGGGCGATATTCGTTTCTCAACCCACTTTCCTACCAAACACGCGGAGCGACTCCAGGAGGGCGTTGGCCTATCGCGCCGCTTTGCGTGTCGGGCAGGCGCAAGACAACAAACAGCAAGACAACAAACAGATTGATCCTCTATGAAGCGCATCTCCTTGATCGTGATTGTGACGCTATTGGCCGGCCTGAAGGCATTGGCCTTTACTTTTAACGTCGCCTCCTCGCACAACTTCACTCTGGTCGGTAGTCAGACTTACAACTCGAGTCTGGCCGACCACTCTTTGAACACCTACTTCACCGGTCTTGCCGATGAATACACCGGATCTGTGGTCTTCTACTGGGACGCCTCCACTCAGTATCAAAGTGCAACTTACATCGCCGAGCTGGGCTGGCAACCCGATCTGCCCTTTCCACGCGGAGAAGGAGCCTTCGTTCAACTCTTCCCCACCTCCGGTTCGACCGTCGTCTTCACCGTCGATGATAATCCAGCACCGCCTGTGCCCAAGACGATCGCAGCAAACGGAACATACTACCTTCGGTCAAGCCAGCAGCACATCGTCGCGGCCTACAGCGACCTCATCGGCTATCCGTCCGGGACGCTGCCCGCACCTCCTCCCGTCCGCACCTTCGTTTACCGATGGGATGTCGGGTTGCAGCAATTCCTAGCCTACCGATTTGTTGGGACTAGTTCGGTTGGTTGGCAGCCGTCGCCGCCGTCGATCCCTCTCGGTCATGCCGCATTCGTCGTCGCCTACAACTGTGCAGGTCCAGCGCCCCTTTTGGATTGTGCGCAAGCCTTTGCCGCAGCCGGTCCGCCGAACGTGACACTGCGATTGACGTTCAACACCTGGGTCGATCCTGTCTCCGCTGCAGACACGTTGAGTTACAAAGTGTTCAAAGACACAGGCAACGTCCTTGGAGGAACGGTGAACAGTGTCACCTTGGAATTCGGCGAGGTTTCCGCGCCGTGCGGGCCCGCATTCTCGGGCACTCCTCCTTCTCCCCTTGTCCAATCCGTCCTGCTAAACGTTCAGTTCCTGAGCCAGCCCGGCAACGTTTACAGTGTCAAGGCGCCGGGAGTGCTCAGTTTTTGCGGGACGCCATCGACGGGAAACCCCACCTTCACTCTTCCTGACAGCCCGCCACCGGAAGCTTGCGGGCTAACCGGGCTGATCTCCTCCGACGGAACAACGATCACCTACTACTTTGCGGGCGCCCTCGCCGACCCGTTCGGCTCGCTCGCGGCGGGCACGCCGTTTACGGGATCGTTCCGCTACACCGTCCCGCAACCCAACCTCCAACACGGCCAGCCCGCATACCGGGGTGATTACCTCTACCAATCGATCTCGCTCACGTTCGGCAGCGAGACCGTGACCGACAACGGCACCGGGGTCATCAACCTCTACGACCACGGGACTTTCGACGGGGTGGACCCATTCGGCAATCCCGGGACCTACCCGACCGGACCTCTTCCACCTCTACACGTTCAACGTGACCGGAAGCCTCGGGGGGCTGACGCTCGCACCCGGCGCCGGCATCCAGCTCGTGCTGCAGGACGTCACCGGAACGGCGTGGTCGAGTACCGCGCTCCCCGGCCCAGGGCTGACCATGGCCAACTTGACCGAGGGCAACGCCACTTTTATCCAGTTGCAGAGCACATGGACGGGCTTCCCCGGTCTCCCCACCATGGCGCGGGGCCCGCTCCTCTCGTGCCCGGCAACGCCGGTAGTGAACGCCGCGCCGGTCGCCAAGTGCATGAACGTGACGGTGTCCGCCGATTCGAGTTGCTCGGCCAACGCGTCGATCGACGACAGTTCCTTCGATCCAGACGGCGATCCAATCACGCTCGTCCAAACTCCACCGGGTCCGTATCCTCTTGGCACAACCCAAGTCACTTTGACGGTGACCGACGTTCAGGGAGCTTCATCCAGTTGCACAGCTTCAGTCACGGTGATGGATAATCAACCGCCGGTGATCACCTGCCCCGCGAATATCGTGGTCGGCACCGATCCAGGCCAGTGTAGCGCGGTTGTAAACTTCGCCGCCACTGCCACGGACAATTGCCCCGGCGTGACGATCAGTTACAGCCACGCTCCCGGTTCAGCTTTCCAGAAAGGCATGACCACCGTGACGGCGACCGCGATCGATGCGAGCGGCAACACGTCCACCTGCGCGTTTACGGTCACGGTCATTGACACGACGTCGCCGGTGATCACGGCGGTTCCGGACGGCAGCAACCTGGGCTGCAATCCGGCGAGTGTGCCGACTGACGCGAGCGTGCAGGCGCTGGTGGCGGCGACAGACAACTGCGGAACGGTGACGATCAACGTTTCTCATACGGACACGCCGGATGGCTGTGGCCTTACGCGGACGTTTACGATCACTGCGAGTGACAACAGCAACAACACGTCCTTCGCGCAAACGGTGGTTTACACGTGGAAGGTGGACACGACCCCGCCGGTGATCACGGGTTGCCTGGATATTTCGGCCACCCCGAACGCCGGCACGAACGGCACGGTGGTGAATTACACCGTCACCGCGCTGGACGACTGCGACGGACCGGTGGCCGTGACCTGCGTTCCGCCCTCCGGTTCGTTGTTCCCCATCGGAGCCACCGAGGTGACTTGCACCACGGCGGATGGGTGCGGCAACACAAACACCTGCACATTCATGGTAAGGGTGGCAGCGCTCGGCAAGATCAAGGGCCGGGTCTTCAACAATTTTAACGGGGATTGCGTCCAGGACGCCGGAGAACTCCCTCTTGCGAACTGGGGCTTGAAGTTGACTCCCGGACCGTTCTATGCGCTCACGGACAGCGCGGGGAATTATGCGTTCAACGTTCCCGCGGGAACCTACACTCTCAGCGCGGTGCCCCAGGCTGGCTTCCTGCTAACGTGCCCTTTTCCTGCCACCACCTACACCGTGAACTTGGCGAGCGGTGGGACTGTGGGCAGAAACTTTGCCTTTCTTCCGCCGGCGGGCACGAATTGTCCCAACCTGTGGGTTGACGTGGTTCCGTTTTATCCCATGGGCGCGTTCAAGCGTGTCCACATATTTGGTCCCGCCACTCCGTGTTGCGGGCAGAGTTTCATCTACTACATCACTTACGGGAACAACGGCGGTGTGCCGGTCGCAGGAGCCACGATTTCGTTCTCTTATCCCGCCTCCCCCGTTTGTGCTATCGAGAGCATAAACTTGGTGAACTCCCCAGGCGTGGTGGCTTCGCCGTTTGTTGCCAACCCACACCCTACCTGCCCCCCGGCTTTCCCATCGTCCGGTTTCCAGGCGTTTACCTTGCCGCCACTTCTCCCCAATGACCACGGCACCATCGCGGTCAAAGTTCACCTCTGTTGCGACATTACGGAGTCTTGCGCAACCCAGATTTCGCTTATGTCGCAAGCAACAATTTACCCGCTCCTGCCCAATGAGTGCTCGCTGACCGACCACGTCTCGGCCCGCGCCGTGAGACCGTGTTGCTCGTCGGATCCAAATGACTGCACCGTCACGCCCAAAGGTTGCGGCCCGGAGGGTTTGATCCAACGGGACCAAGCCCTGACTTACCAAATCCAGTTCCAAAACGAGGGCGGCGGCCCGGCCCATGTGGTGGTGTTGCAGGATGTGCTGGATGAAGACCTGGATCTGGATACTCTGGAGATCCTCAGCAGCAGCCACCCCTATTTCCTGGAACGGAACGGCCGGGAGCTTTTGTGGATTTTCCCGGACATCGAATTGGCGCCGCAGGGCCTCGATGAAGAGGCCAGCCGCGGCTTCGTCAGATTCCGCATCCGCCCACGCGCCGATGCGCCGGCCGGCACCGTGATCAATAACAGCGCCGCCATCTACTTCGACTTCAACGATGCGGTAGTCACCCTCACCACGATCAATACGATTACCGAAGACCCGGTGCCGGTGGCGGCGTTTACGGTCGTGCCGCAGCCTGGCTCCGCCAACGCCGTGTTTGACTTCCTATACACCGGTGGCACGGCAAACGCGCAATTCCAGTGGAACTTCGGTCCCGCTGCCATTCCCTCAACCTCCTCGCAGATGAATCCCACCGGCGTCATGTTCACCACGCCCGGCCCGCATCTGGTGGGACTGGAAGTGCGGTTGGGAGACTGCGCCGCGGAACCCGCGGTCCAATCGGTGACCGTTGGTCCGCCCACGATTCAGTGCCCTGGCGACATCATTGCCACAACTGATCCGGGCCAGTGTTCCGCCGTTGTCACCTTCACGGCCACAGCCGGCAATGACCGGCCTGGGGTGACCATCGTGTGTTCACCGGCGTCCGGTTCCGCCTTTTCCAAAGGCACGACCACGGTTCATTGCACTGCGACTGACGCGGCTGGGAACACTGCGAGTTGCTCTTTCACGGTGACCGTCACGGACGCAGAGAGCCCAGTGATCACCTGTCCGGAAAATATCGAGCTGAGCAACGATCCGGGAACGTGCGCGCGACCCAACGTGACCTTCAAGGCGAAGGCCACGGACAATTGTCCCGGCGTGACGATCGCTTTCAGCATCGCCTCGGGCTCGACCTTTCCGACGGGGACCACGCCGGTAACGGTGACGGCGACGGACGCTTCGGGCAACCAGACGACCTGCACCTTCACGGTGACAGTTAACGCGACGGAGAATCCGGGCAATCTGTATCCGATTGCCTTAAGCGCGACCACGCTGGCGGGCGTGACCCCGGGCAGCCTGTTGCCGGACATCTTCAACGGCATCCAACCGGGCAACTTCGGCTGGCTGACTTGGGCGGGCAGTCCGAACGTCCCGACGTTGCCGGTGAGCCTCACGCCGCCGGGTGACAGCAGCACTTACGTGAACCCAGCCAACACCGCCGATCACGTCATCTCCGTGGGCGACTGGGTGCAGGGCAAGCCGGGCGTGGCCAACAGCAGCAACGTGCGCAACGCGCTGGACGTGCTCAAGACAATCGACATCAACGTGCCGATCTGGGATCAAACCAGCGGCAACGGCAACAACACCATGTATCGCGTCGTCGGTTTCGCGAAGGTGCGGATCATCAATTACCAGTTGCCGGGCCAAAACCGGATCACGGCGCGGTATCTGGGGCCGGCCTGCCCGTAAGCGAGCCGCATGCAAACAATCCTCGGTCTGGCGACCGCAGCCCCACTCCGAAAGATTTATGAAAATAGTGAAGAACTATTCCCGGATTTTCTTTCTGGAAGGGGTGGAATGATAAATCCGTTTCCATTTTCTGACCGCGCCGGTCGGCGCTGCGAGAACCCGCCGCCAGGCGGCGTGCGCAACCCAACAGTCACAATCAACCAATGAATGAATGTTTATGAAAACAACCCTTACCCAGCAACAAAAGAGGAGGCGCCTCATGCTGACGTCTCTACGGTTCGTTCAGTCGTTTCGAGTCGTCGGTGCACTGGTCCTGGCCGCAGTCTGGCTCGTTCTGATGAGCGGCTCGGCTTCAGCCCAGTGCGAGACTGGTGTGACGTGGACGCCGCACGAGAGCAACCGGCAGTGGACGCGTGTCGCCTCGTCGGCGGATGCGACCAAGCTGGTGGCGGTGGTGTATGGCGGCCAAATCTACACTTCGACTGACTCCGGAGCGACCTGGACAGCGCGCGCGAGCAACCAGCAGTGGTGGTCGGTCGCCTCGTCGGCGAATGGAAGCAAGCTGGTGGCGGTGGCGTACAACGGCCAGATTTACACTTCGACCGACTCCGGGGTGTCGTGGATAGCGCGCGCGAGTAACCAGAGTTGGACTTCTGTCGCCTCGTCGGCTGATGGGACCAAGCTCGTCGCCGTGGTCCAAAATGGCCGAATTTATACGTCCGCCAATTCCGGAGTGACGTGGACGGCGAGAGCGAGCAACCAGGATTGGACTTCTGTCGCCTCGTCGGCAGACGGGAGCAAGCTGGTCGCGGCGGCCCAATACCCAGGTCAGATTTACACCTCCACCAATTCCGGGGTGACGTGGACACCGCGCGAGAGCAACAGGTCTTGGACGTCCGTCGCCTCGTCGGCCGATGGGACTAAGTTGGTCGCGGTTGGGATTAGCGGCCAGATTTACACTTCGACCGATTCCGGGGTAACATGGACACCGCGCGAGAGCAGCCGTGTTTGGGTTTCTGTCGCCTCGTCGGCGGATGGGACCAAGCTGGTCGCTGCGGCCCAAGACAGGATTTACACCTCGACGGACTCCGGGGTGAATTGGGCGGCGCGCCCGCGCCAGAGCAACGTGAGTTGGCAATCTGTCGCTTCGTCGGCGGATGGGACCAAGCTGGTCGCGGTGCCATGGAGCGGCCAGATTTACACCTCGGACACCTCGGACTGCACAACGACGCCACTCATTCTCAACTGCGCTACCGACAAGACCGTCGAGTGCGGCACCGCGTGGACTTTCGATTCACCGTCCGCCCTCGGCGGTTGTAGTGGCGACAACGTGAGCCTCACCATTCTCAGCACCTTGACCAACGGCGTCTGCCCGGAGGTCATCACGCGCACCTGGCAGGCCACCGACGCGTGCAACGACACCGCCACGTGCAGCCAGACCGTGACGGTGGTGGATACCACGCCGCCAGTGCTTGTCGGCGTGCTCCCCGACGCGACGGTCCAATGCGACGCCGTGCCCGTTCCCGCGACCGTCATGGCCACGGACAACTGCGACCCAGCGCCAACAGTCAGCTTCAACGAAGCGCGGCTGGATGGCAATTGTCGCGGCAACTACGTCCTGAAGCGGACTTGGACGGCGACGGACGCCTGCGGCAATGCTAGCAGCCAAACTCAGACCATCACGGTGCAAGACACGACGCCCCCAGTGTTGGCGGGTATGCCAGGCGACGTGACGGTGGAGTGCAGCGCGGTGCCTGCGGCGGCCAATCCGACTGCAATCGACAACTGCGACCCAGCGCCAACAGTCAGCTTCAACGAAGCTCGCGTGGATGGAAATTGTCCGAGCATCTATGTTCTAAAGCGGACCTGGACGGCGACGGACACCTGCGGCAATGCCAGCAGTCAGACTCAGACCATCACGGTGCAGGACACGACGCCCCCAGTGTTGGCGGGTGTGCCAGGCAGTGTCACGGTGGAATGCAGCGCTGTGCCTGCGCCGGCCAGTCCGACCGCGATCGACAACTGCAACCCAGCGCCAACTGTCAGCTTCAATGAAGCGCGGCTGGATGGTAATTGCCCCGGCAACTACGTCTTGAAGCGGACTTGGACGGCCAAGGACGCTTGCGGCAACACCGTCAGCCTCACTCAAACGATCACCGTGCAAGACACCAAGGCGCCTGTGCTCGCCGGAGTGCCCGCGGATGTGACGGTGGAGTGCAACGCCGTGCCCGTTCCTACGACCGTCACCGCCACGGACAACTGCGACCCAGCGCCGGCGGTTAGCTTTAGC
This sequence comes from uncultured Verrucomicrobiota bacterium, assembly GCA_964363225.1. GTDB lineage: Bacteria > Verrucomicrobiota > Verrucomicrobiia > Limisphaerales > CAYIIH01 > CAYIIH01. The sequence goes on from CAYIIH010000055.1 coordinate 27,432, forward strand.
GAAGTGCGCGTGGATGGCAATTGTCCGAGCAGCTATGTTCTGAAGCGGACCTGGACAGCCAAGGACGCTTGCGGCAACACCAGCAGCGTCATCCAAACGATCACCGTCCAAGACACCGCGCCGCCGGTATTCACAAGCCCTGTGCTGGATCAATCGTATAGCCCTGGCACACAACCGGGTTTGTCGGTGGGCATCGATCCGGATTATGTCCGAGCTCAGACGTTCACCGTTGGAATGGCTGGAACGTTGTCTCAGGTGGATGTGTGGATTTACAAACAGGCCGCAGGTGGAAATACCGCACAGGACCTGGTTTGCGAATTGCGGAATACGATTTCAGGCGGGGGACCTGCTCCCGGCCCGGCGCTGGCCACCGTCGCCATGTCTGCGACCTCGATTGGGACGACCCCCGGCTGGGTAAGCATCCCGCTTTCCTCCGGGGTGCCAGTTATACCGGGAAACGTGCTGGCCATCGTGCTTAGTTTGCCGACGGCTCCCGCCGGCAGCGGTACTGATTATTCCTGGCCCGGTGGATCCGGCTATCCAGCCGGCGGGTGCTACACGACCACCCCTGCTTCACCAGGCGCCTGGCTCTCAATTGGGGGCGATCTTGGCTTTAGGACGTATGTCTCTCAGGCGGGCTGCGCCCCGGACAAAACCGTCCAGTGCGGCTCGGGCTGGACTTTTGACACGCCCGCAGCCATTGACGCCTGTAGCGGCGCCAACGCGGCCGTCACCATTCTCAGCACGGTGACGACCGGCGTCTGCCCGCAGATCATCACACGCACTTGGCAGACGACGGACGCGTGCAACAACAGCGCCACGTGCAGCCAGACCGTGACGGTGGTGGACACCACGCCGCCACGCCTCGTCGGTGTGCCCGAAGATGTGATGGTGGAGTGCAGCGCCGTGCCCGCTCCCGCGACCGTCATGGCCACGGACAACTGCGACACAGCGCCAACTGTCAGCTTCAACGAAGTGCGCGTGGATGGAAATTGCCCCGGCAACTACGTCTTGAAGCGGACTTGGACGGCCCAAGACGCTTGCGGCAACGTCAGCAGCCTCACCCAAACGATCACCGTGCAAGACACCAAGGCGCCTGTTATCACTCAAGCCGCCGCTGACCTCACGGTCGAGTGTGACGGCGCAGCCAACACGGCGAGCTTAAACGCTTGGCTGGCCAGCAACGGCGGCGCTTCCGCGGCGGACAACTGCAGCCAGGTCACCTGGACACGCAACTTCACAGCACTGTCGGACGGTTGTGGCGAAACCGGCTCCGCCAGTGTTACGTTCACCGCCACCGACGCCTGTGGCAACAACAGCAGCACAACGGCCACGTTCAAGATCATCGACACGACGGCGCCGACGCTGACGTGGAAGGCCAACACCGTGGTGGTGGACAACGCCCTCGTCTTCAACATCACACCGAACCAGCCACCGGTGACCATCATGGTCAGGGCCGCGGATATCTGCGGTTCTGCGTTCCTCGATCCGCTCCGGGTCACCTGCCACGCGATCAACGGCGCCGGCAAGATCGTGGACAAGAGCGGCTCGTGCGTGATCAACATCAGCGGCGGCACGGTCACGGTCATCAACTCCGGCGGGGTGGGAACGTTCATCACGATCTTCGCCAGCGCGATTGATGAGTGCGGCAACTCGACGGGTGAGAAGAAACTGGTCATCGAGGTCAAGAACCCCGGCTTGGGCGGCGGTACGGGAGCCAAGGGCAATGAAGGCTTGGGCAACGGCGTCGATGGGAATACACCCGGACACGATAACAACGGCGGGAACGACGATCCAGGGACCAGCCCTGGCAACCCCGGGGCGAAGACCAAGACGCCGTAAACCAGCCGCGTAGCCGCGCTGGTAACAGCGCGGCTGCTCTCTGTCTTTGGCGTTTTCATCGGGGTTGAGGCGCGGTTTCTGCCAGTTTGGACCAAGACACGAGATGAAATTGTTCAAACCCATCATAGTCCTTTGCGTGGTTGCCCTCGCCGTCTTTCTCGTCGTGCTTCTACGCCGTG
>CAYIIH010000056.1:0-29392 GCA_964363225.1 uncultured Verrucomicrobiota bacterium
CGGGGCTTTGGAGCTCGCGGACGAGCCGTCCGTGCTCGTTTCAACCAGTTCGCGAGTTAAGGTTCGTCTCATCTTGAACGCTCAATGGAATTAGCTCATGTGCCTTCCGGCTTCGACAGGCCCACTCTTCCGCGGGTCAGGTTGATCCAGGCACTCGCGCACGGCTTGAAGGAGGACGTGCGGAGGGTAGGGCTTTTGCAGGAAATTAATGCCTTCCTTCAACACGCAGTCGTGCTCGAGCATTTCCAGGCTGTAACCGCTGCTTAGAATGACTTTCAGCTCCTCCTTCTCGGCCTGCAATTGCTCCGCCAGTTCCCGCCCGCTCATTCCCACCGGCATGGTCATATCCGTGAGCAAGAGATCGATTCGGGCCGCCTCCTGACGCCACACCGACACCGCATCGACGCCCGAGGGCGCCTCCAGAACTGTTTAACCGTGCTTCTGCAGGACGAGCCGGACCAGTCCCCGCAAAGCCGCCTCATCCTCCACCAGAAGAATCGTCACCTGGCCCCGGGACGCCGGAGCGTGAACCGGCCTTTCCGGCGGCCTGAGCGGGGGGCTTTGGGCGTGAGCAGGCAGGAAGATCTTGAAGGTGGACCCTCGTCCGGCCTGGCTGGCTACTTCAATCCAGCCGTGGTGTTGCTTGACGATCCCGTAAATCGCGGCCAGGCCCAAACCGGTTCCCTTCCCGACATCTTTGGTGGTGAAAAACGGCTCGAACAATTTGCTGAGCGTCGCCGCGTCCATGCCGCCGCCGGTGTCCTGGACGATCAGACAGGCATAACGGCCCGTGCGCGCCTCCGAATTCCGCAGCACGTCCTGCGCATCGATCTCACGGTCCAAGGTGCTGATAATCAATTGGCCGCCTTGGGGCATGGCATCGCGGGCATTGGCCGCCAGATCAATGATCACTTGCTCCACCATGCTCGCGTCGGCAAAAACCGGAGGCACATTCACCGCATAATTGAACTGCAAGCTGATGTCTTCGCCCAAAAGGCGGCGCAACGTGTCGGCCTGGGCGTCGATGACCTCGTTCAAATCAAGGACGGCGGGCTGCATGACCTGGCGGCGGCTGAAGGTCAAAAGCTGGCGGGTCAAGTCGGCTGCGCGCTAGGCGGCATTGGAAATCTGCCGGAGCGGCTCGGCCACACTAGGCGGCAGCTTTTCCGACATTTGCAGCAAGCTGGTATATCCTTTGATAATGGTCAGAATATTGTTGAAATCATGGGCCACACCCGCCGCCAGTTGCCCGATCGACTCCATCTTCTGGACGTGTCGCAGTTGCTCCTCAAGGCGGATGCGCTCCGTCACGTCGCGGACCAGCGCGAGGATAAGCTGCCGGGAACCCAACTCAAACTTGCCCAGGCGGGCTTCGACGGGGAACCGCGTGCCATCCTTGCGCCGGTGATAGCTTTCAACGGTGACATGGCTGCCCGGACGGAGTTCTTCCCACAAATGAAACATTTCGTCCAGAACGATATTCTCCGCCACATCGGGCACCGATAAAGCGAGCAGTTCGCTGCGGCTGTACCCGAGATCGGCGCACGCCTGCCGGTTTACATCGACAAACCGCCCCTTGAGGTCGTGCACAAAAATGGCATCCGCGGCGTGCTCCACCAGTTGGCGGAAGCGGTTCTCGCTCTCCCGCAAAGCCTCCCCCGCTCGAATCCGTTCCACAGCGCCACCGCACAGGTCAGCCAAAGACTGCAAGGTGTCCAGGTCCTCTGGCGAGAAAGCTTTCTCTGCATAGCTTTGAATGGACAAGAGACCGATGATTTGCGGGCCGTTCCGCATCGGCACGAACAAGAGCGAAGCCGACGGGCGCGCCGTATCGCCGAATGCGACCCCTTCCGGGTCGAAGGCAAAAGGCGGCTCGCGCAATATGAGAGCCGGTCCCTGTTCGAGGGTGCGGCGGGCCAAGGCGCTGGGCCGGGTGGACGCATAGGCTGGAGGCACATTTCTGCGCCGGCCATCCACTGTGTCAACGTTCGGAAGAGGATATATTTCATCCTTTTCGGGAGAGTAAAGATCCATCGAACACGCATCCCATCCCAAAAGAGAATCGGCCACTGCAGCAATAATCTGCGCGGCTTCCTGGCGGGTCGTCGCTGCGCTCAGCTTTTGGCCCAAAGTGGAGAACGCCGCTTTCCTCAGTTCAGCGCGCTTGCCTTCCGTGGTGTCGGCAATCACGCTTTCGAAGTGAAGGATCCGGCCGCTTGCGTCCCGCACGACGGTCGAACTGATGGATACCCAGATAATGCTCTTATCTTTGCGATAAACCTGCGCTTCACATCGGCTCAGGCAACCTTGCTCTTGCAGCAGCCGGACCAATTCCGCTCGGCGCCCAGGCTCCACATACAGTTGACGGCCCATATCTGTGATGCTGGCCATCAATTCCTCCGGCGAAGCGTAACCCAACGTGCGGGCGAGAGCCGCGTTCGCCGAGAGAAAGCGGCCCTCCGGCGTGACTTGGGCGATGCCTTCAAGAGCGTTCTCGAAGATGCTGCGGTAATTCTCTTCCGCTTGACGCAACGCCTCCACGGCCCGCTTCCGCTCGGTGATGTCGCGCGCGATTCCTTGAATGGCGATCGGTTTGCCGTCCTGATAGACCGGGCGGGAGCTGATTTCCAGAATGACCCGGCGGCCGTCCTTGGCTTGGAGCTCCAATTCGTAATCGGCCACAGGTTCTCCAGCCGCATTGCGCGCCAACATGGACCGGGCGATCTTGAGTTGATCGGGCGCCATCAATTGCGCCGTGTTCATTTTGCAGATTTCCTGCCGGCTGTAACCGGTGACCTTTTCCGCGGCCGGATTCACGGAGATGAAGTTGCCTTCCAGGTCGTGGGTATAAACAATGTCCTTGGCATTCTCGAACAGATCGCGGTAGCGTTTTTCCAAGGCGGCCTCCTGCTCCAATTGCCGGCGGACGCGAGCGGTTTGCTCCCGCACCTGTTTCCGCAGCACGGTCACCCACCCAAAGGCAGTGACGCTGATCAAAAGAACAAGACCCAAGGCCGCCAATGTCCGTTGGACGGTCCACCAGGGCGGTCGCCGGAGCACCACGACATCGGCGGGAGAGCGCAAAAGGACTCGGAACGCGCGCGGATTGCGATGTTCATCCACTTGGACTGAACAAACGCCGGTCAACTGCAACACGCTTCCTTTTTCCAAGGCGGGCAAATGGCCTTGGGCCTTTTCCACGTGCGCGTCAAAAATCCATTGGCCGTCCTGCAGCACCAGCACTTGATCGTCCGCCGACGGCGTTTGCTCCAAGAAACGAGCCCGAATCCGCACCAATTCGGCGTCGTAGAGGCGATTGGTAAAACCGCTGCCGATGGCCTCGAGGGCTGTCACCAAAGCCGGCTCGGGCAATGGCCCAGCCCCGGTTCGCCGCACGATAGCGTTCTGCAAAACCGGCGTGTATTCGCCTGCCGCCGGAAAACCAATCACATCCACCCGGTCGCCCGGCACCAAGGGCGGCATGTCCTGCGGCTCCAGATAAAGACCGCCACTGGCATCCTGGATGAATAAGTAATGGCTCCACCGCACGAGTGTCACCGTCCCCTGCACCCGGACGCGGTGGCTCGAATCTTCCTGCGGTTTGAATTGGAGCAGGCTGCGAATGTCTTGCGGCGGGATCGAGAACGGATCGGCCGGAGCCGGCTGAATCACCGTGATCTTTTCCGGCGCCGGCACAAACATCTGCACACCAACCAATTGCCGGCGCTGGTTAAAGATCGTGCCGCACACACCCTCCAGAGCAACCTCGGCGTCGATCCAGGCCGCGGGATCAGGCTTATCCCGGAAGCCCGGCAGGGTGACCCGGAAACGGCCGCTCCGGGCGGCCACATCCAAAATGGCGTGGCCCGATTCATTCGTCACCGAGCGGACGATGCCTCGAACACTCACCCATTGGCTGTCCTCGATGCCCGTCATCAACCGCTCAAAAGTCGAAGGCCGAGCGGTGGGCATGGAACCGTCGCCCAGCACTTGAAAGCGCGGATGAGTGATGACGGGAGCGAATTCACCCGGCGCACTGAAACCGGTCACCTCGACCCGTTGGCCGGACTTGATCTGAGCTTCCTGGTCCTTGGAATCGACGTAAATGCCCGCCGTCTCGTCCTGGACAAACAAGGTAAACCATTGGGCATCGTAATAAGTGACTGTGGCGCGCAACCGCACGGGATAGCCCCGCCTGGCTTCCTCCGGCGGCAAACCGCGCACCCGCTCAACTCGGGTCAGCAACGGCAGCGGCTCGCCGTTCAAGGCAGGTTGCGTCACTTGGGCAGTTGCAGTGTCCACTGGCGGCAGAACGGCGCCCAGCCAGCGAAAAACGGCGTTTTCAAGAATGAGCGTCGTGCCGCGGTAAGTCGGGAATCCCGCCACCTCCAGGCGGTCGCCGACGCTGGCCGTGGGAGAGGTTTGCCGGGTCAGAACATGCAGATGATTTGTTCCGCTCTCGATCAGAAGGGACTCGCCGGGAATTTTAGACGCGAGCGCACCCTGGACTTTCACCCGGTGCCCGGAAATCTGTTGAGGGTCCGGCCCTGATAAACTGCTGATCGACACGAGGGGAACGGCAAACGGGTCCGGCGGCGGCGGTTCATCCACCGTGACCTCGCTGAAGCTCGGAACAAACAGTTGCACGCCGGTCACCTTCCGTTGCGGGTTGGCAATGGTAGCGGCAACGCCTCGGATCCGGACTTTGGCATCCACCAGGGGAGGCAGCTTCTCCTTCGCGTACTCCAGCACGATGGCTTTCAGCCGCTGAACAGGCGTGGCGATTTCCAGGTTGAAACGCCCTGACTGCTCTTGCGCCACACGCACGACGCCTTCCACTTCCACCCAGCGACAATCCTCTCCGCCGGAAAAAAGGTTCGTCAGAACGGCCGGGCGCGGCGCCGGGACTGTTCCGTCACCCAACGCCGTCACGCGCGGATTGATGACCACGGGGAGATACCCGCCCGGATCGCTGGTGCCCTCCAATTCGATCTGCTGCCCTTACTTGATCAGAAGGCTCGTGCTGCCCGGATTCACGAATAGGGCGTCAGCCCCATCCTGGACAAACAGGATCCTCCATTCCGCATCATAAAAAGTGACCACGCCGCGCAGCCGCACCGGATGTCCGCGCCCGGCCTCTTCCACGGTCAGAGAGCGCAGCGCTTGGACGGTGGTGATCAGAGGCAGGTTCGCCTTTGGGGCCGGGGCGGCCGGCAGGGAAGAGCCGTGCAGGCACAGGACCAGGAAAAGGCACCTGGCCAGACCCACTGGCCGGCTGGCGGATGGGTTCGTCATTAAGCGACTCACACGGTGAACGGTCACTTCGGCAGCCTTAACTTATGAGGGCGAAACCGAATGGGCGGACTTGCTTGCCGAAACTGCATCATCACATCAAGAAAACACGGATGAGATTGGATTGTTGGGATGCAGAATAAACAGGCGGAGGCGATTTGACTACAAGATTCTTGTCGAAAAATTTTATCGAGCGCGCTCAACCTCCAAGGCTTGGCGCACTTCCGCAAATTCCGATTCGACTCCCCTGATCAGCTTGTCCACGCCATTGACCACGCCCGTCTTGCCGGACTGCTCCAGCTCACGGCAGAGTGCCGCCATTCTCTCGGCGCCCAGATTCCCGCAACTGCCTTTCAGGCTGTGCGCGACGTGGCGCAGCCCGGCGCAGTCTTTGGCCTCGAAATGCTGGCGCAGTTCAACCAAGCTCTGCTCCGTGTGTTCCAGGAAGAGGTCGATGCATTCCTGCACCGGGTCCGCTTCTCCCGGTTCGCGCAGGTCCCGCAAGCCGGCCAGCGCCTGGGAATTCAAGACCGGGACGGCCGGCGCTGTTTCGACGGACGCTTTGCCTGCCGGCGTCCAGCGTTCGAGCGCGGCCTGCAATTCCTGTATCTGCACGGGTTTGCTGATGTAATCGTCCATCCCCGCTTCCAGGCATTTCTCGCGATCGCTCTGCATGGCATTGGCCGTCATGGCAATAATGCGCACGGCCTGACTTGCCTCCGGAGACCGGTTGCCATTACGGTGGCCGTTGTGGGCCGGTTTGTCCCCGTTCAAACGGCTGCGAATGCGCCGCGTGGCTTCGTAGCCGTCCATTTCGGGCATGTGGCAGTCCATCAAAACAACGTCGTAATGAATCCGTTCCAGCGCTTCCAATACTTCCAGGCCGTTGGCCACCACGTCCACCGGATAGCCGAGCTTCTGCAACTGGCGCCTGGCGACTTTTTGATTGACCACATTGTCTTCGGCCACCAGCACCCGCCACGGTTTCAGGGGGGCCGGACTCGGGGGGGAAGCGGCGCCACTGGCCGCCACCGCCGCGAGCCGTTGCGTCGAGAGCGGCGGACCGGCCTCGGTGAGCACCGTGACCAGGCAATTAAACAATTCCGATTGCCGGACCGGTTTGATGAGGAAGGCGGCGATGCCGGCGGCGCGCAGCTCGCCGGCCTCGAGGCGATGACCGAGCGAGGTGAGCATGACCAGGCGGGTGGCGGCGATGGCCGGGTCCGCCTTGATCGCCCGCGCCACAGCCAATCCATCCATGCCGGGCATCTGCATGTCCAGGATGGCCAGGTCGTAGGGATTCCCGGCTGCGGTTTCGCTGCGGAGGCGGGCCAGCGCCTCCGGTCCGTCGGCCACGCTGCCGTTGCGCATGCGCCAGGCCAGGATCTGGTGGTGCAGTATTTTCCGGTTGGTCGCGTTGTCATCCACGATCATGACTCGCACGCCCGTCAATTTTTCTTTTTCCGGAAGCTCGAGGCCGGCGACGCCGGGTTGCTTTTCCAGGCGGACCGTAAACCAGAAGGTCGAGCCCTTTCCAGGCGCGCTCTGCACCCCGATCTGGCCGTGCATCAACTCGACCAGTTGCTTGGAAATGGCCAACCCCAATCCGGTGCCGCCGTACTTGCGCGTGGTCGAGCCATCGCCCTGAGTGAAGGCCCGGAAGAGCGAGGCCTGCGTCTCCGCAGCAATGCCAATCCCGGTGTCGGTGATCTCAAAGCGGATGTCCACGTGGGAGTCGGTTTGGCTTGACTGGATGACATTGACAAAGACCTCGCCTTGCTCGGTGAACTTGATGGCGTTGGCCACGAGGTTCATCAAAACCTGGCGCAAACGTCCGGGGTCGCCGCGCAGCAGAGTGACAATCTCACTGGGCACAAACGCCGCCAGTTCAATGCCTTTGGCCCGGGCGCGTTCGGCCAGCAGCTCGACGGTCCCTTCCACCACGTCGCGCAAGTTGAAATCCAGCATCTCGAAGGCGAGCTTGCCGGCTTCGACTTTGGAAAAGTCGAGGATGTCATTGATAATGGAGAGCAAGGCCTCGGCGCTGCCGCGCACCGTCTCGGCAAAATCGCGCTGCTCGAGATGGAGGTCGGTTTGGAGCAGGAGGTTGCTCATGCCGATGATGCCGTTCATGGGAGTGCGGATTTCGTGGCTCATATTGGCCAGAAACTCGCTCTTCGCCTGGTTGGCGGACTCAGCCGCCAAGGCCATTTGATTGGCCCGCGCGATGGCTTCCTTCAGTTGTTCGTTGGTTGCCGCCAGATCGCGATTGGCGGCTTCGGCGGCTTCCTTGGCCTCGTGCAATTCGTTTCCGACCCGCTTGCGTTCCTGGATTTCCTGCTCCAGCACCGCATTGGCCCGGGAGAGTTCCGCGGTTCTCTCCTGCACACGCAGTTCCAATTCCGCATTGGCCTTCTGCAGCGCCTCGCGCACCAGCTTCCGTTCCGTGATATCGACCGCAAAGACAATCACCCCCACAACCTGACCGGCCAGGTCGCGATAAGGCACTTTGTCCGTCTGCAGCCATCTGACTTCGCCCGAGGCGGAGACCAAGGGTTCGACAATGTTTAGTTTGGCCCGGCCGGACTCGATGACCTCGAGGTCATCCTGATGGTAATGGGCGGCATTTTCCGGATCGAGTTCATAAACGGATTTGCCTTCAATCTCGGCGCGCGGGCGGCCCAGCATTTCGGCGGCATACTTGTTGATGCGAATATTCCGGTTGTGCGCGTCCTTGTAGATGACGAACGCCGGCACGGAATCGAAGATCGTTGCGTATTCCGCCTGCTGTTTTTTGAGCGCTTCCTCGACTTGCTTGCGCGCGCTGATTTCCTGGATGAAAGCGGCTTGGCGGGCCACACGCCGGCGCAGCAGGAGGATCCAGGCCAAAGCCAGGCAAATCACGCCGGCCAGGGCGCCAAAGACTTTGAGCGAGTTTTCCAGCGTCCACCAGCGCGGCCGCTCCAACACCACCATGTCGGCGGGAGAACGGAGCAGCAGGACAAACGACCTCGGATTGCGCCAGCCATCCACCTTAACGGAACAGATGCCGGTCAAGGCGAGGCGGCTGCCTGCCGGAATTGATTCAATCCGGCCGGCGCTCAGTTCCAAAATGGCATCGAAGAATTTATCGCCGATCTCGAAGCTCAAGACCTCATCCGCCCCCACAATTCGCCTGTCCAACAAGCGGCCTTCCACCTGGACCAGTTCAGCATTGGAAGTCCCGTTGAACCGTTGATCAAGATCAGGCCGGGTCGGCCGCGTTGGCTGCGTGGCGCCAGTCCTATGAACGACCACTTCCTTCAAAACCGGCGCGAAACCTTCCAAGACGGGAAAGCCCGCGATATCCAAAAGGTCCCCGACCGCCACGGACGTTCTCTCCTGTGGGCGGACAAAAAGGCCGCCGGTCGCATCCTGAATGAAAAACGAATGGTCCTTTTGGCGCAGGGTCACAACGCCCTGCACCTTGACGCGGTGCTGCGATTGACTGGCATCGTATTTCAGCAATTCGCCAATCTGCTTTGTGGCGATCGAGAAGGGGTCGGCTGGAGCCGGTTGTTCCACCTGGAGCTGGCTCATGTTTTGCAGCCAGAAGTTCACCCCCGTCAGTTGCCGCTTTTTGTTAAACACCGATCCACACACCGCGCGAATCCGCACTGCGGCGTCTATGAGGTGCGAGGGAAGCGGTTCGCTGCCCGAGCTGGGTATGGTGCCGGTGATAAGGCCGCCGCCGGTAGCAACCTGCAGAACTAAATGGTTCCAGGAATTGCTCAACGATTGAATGACCCCCTGCAATTCAATCCACTGGCTGTCTTCCACTCCGGTAATCAAGTGGTCCAGGGTGTACGTTCGAGCGACAGGCAGTGACCCGCGTCCTAACACCCGGAAACGAGGCTCGGAGATGACGGGCGCAAAGGCTCCCGGCCCGCTCACCCCCTCGACTTCAACTTCATCTCCGAACTTGACCTCGAACTTGCCTTTCGCTTCCACATAGACCCCGGCCGTCGTATCTTGCAGGAACAACATCGACCATTCCGGATCGTAATAGGTCACGACTCCCCGGATGCGAACGGGATAATTGCGTCCCGCCTCCAGCGCGGAAAGTCGTTTGATCTGATCAACTTGCGTCAGTACCGGCAGCGAAGAACCTGTCGGCGGCGCGACCGTCGGAGGACTTGGCGAGCCGCCTTCAGCGCCTTTGGCCATGAACGGCATCGCCAGGGCCGCGCACCCAAGAAGAAAGGCAACGACACTTGCGCCCGGCCGGCGAAGGCGGCGTCTGGCCGTCTTGCTTTCTGTCCAGAGTCCAGTCTGCCAAGAGAATGCGAGACTATTCATGCATCAGCTTTTCATCGGCAGATTGACTTCCAGTGTTAAGCAAAATCAGGCAAGGAGACCGGCCAGAAAGAGTTTTGCTGCACACATTTCCGCTTGCAGGTTTTTGGTTTTGGCCGTCCAATAAGACCCGACATTCATGGCTGAGCCTATCGACACATTGGGAATTATTGCCGGGAGTCGTTCCCTGCCTTTGCTTTTCGCGCGCCAAGCTCGAGCCATGGGCGTCAAGAACCTGGTCGCCGTCGCTTTCGAGGGGGAAACGGACCCGGAGCTGGCTTCCCTGGTCGAAGACATTGCCTGGCTTAAGGTTGGGCAGCTCGCCAAGATGATCGAAGCTTTTACCGTGCGCGGCATCACCCAATGCGTCATGCTCGGCCAGATCACACCCAAGAACTTGTTTGACCTGCGTCCCGACATCCGGGCCATGACCATGCTCTTGCGGCTGAAGGAAAAAAATGCGCACACGATTTTTGGCGCCATCGCCCATGAACTGAAAAAAGATGGCGTTGACCTGATCGAGCCGACCCCCTGGCTGAAGCTCTATATGCCGGAAGCGGGATTTCTCATCGGACCCGCCGTAACCAAGGAACAAGAAAGCGACGTCGAATATGCCATGAGGATCGCCCGGGAAATCTCCCGCCTGGAAATCGGCCAAAGCGTCGTCGTCAGAAGCGGAACGGTTCTGGCCGTCGAAGCGTTCGAGGGCACAGACGAATGCCTCAAGCGCGGCGGCGAGTTGGCCGGCAAGGACGGTGGCGCCGCGGCCGCCAAAGTGGCTAAAACCGACCATGATTTCCGTTTCGACATCCCCTGCATCGGCCCGCAAACCTTGGAAACTTGCGCCGCTGCCAAAATCTCCGTCCTCGCCATCGAAGCCGGGAAAACCCTCGTGCTCGAGCAACAGCAGGTCGAAGACCTGGCCAAGATGCACCGGATATCCCTTGTGGCTGTGTCCTAAGCCGTGTCCATGTGGCAGGAGCGCGGGCATCCATGCCTGCGTGTCGGTTAAAGATCGGTCTTTGCGGCCCGCCAAAGCCTGTTTCCAATCGGCAAAACAAGTTGCTAAAAAAACTTCTGGCGCGAGCACTCCATTCAGGTATCGTAGCCCCCAATTTTTTTGAGAAAGCCAAAAATGGAACCTAAAGCGGATATTGCCTTAATCGGTCTGGCCGTCATGGGCCAAAATCTCATCCTGAACATGAACGACCACGGTTTCACCGTCGTCGCTTACAACCGCACCGTCTCGAAAGTGGACGACTTTTTGAACCGGGAAGCCAAAGGCACCAACGTCCTGGGCGCTCATTCCATCCAGGAAATGGCCGCCCTTCTCAAACGCCCCCGGCGCGTCATGCTCATGGTCAAAGCCGGCAGCGCGGTCGATGAGTTTATTGAGCAAATCATCCTCCACCTTGAACCCGGCGACATCATCATCGACGGCGGGAACTCGCTCTTTGAAGACACCATCCGCCGCACTAAATACGTCGAATCCAAAGGCCTGCTTTACATCGGCACAGGCGTTTCCGGCGGCGAGGAAGGCGCTCGCCGCGGACCTTCCATCATGCCGGGGGGTTCGCCCGCAGCCTGGCCGCACGTGAAACCGATCTTTCAAGCCATTGCCGCCAAAGTGGAGGACGGCTCGCCTTGCTGCGATTGGGTCGGTGAAAACGGCGCCGGGCACTACGTCAAGATGACGCATAACGGCATCGAATACGGCGACATGCAGTTGATTTGTGAAGCCTACCAATTGATGAAGGCCGGCCTGGGCATGACCGCCGGCGAGATGCACCAGGTCTTTGCCGAATGGAACAAAGGCGAGCTGGACTCTTACCTTATTGAAATCACCCGTGACATCCTCGGTTACAAGGATGCCGACGGTCTGCCGCTCGTCGATAAAATCCTCGACACCGCCGGGCAAAAGGGCACCGGCAAATGGACGGTCATTTCCTCGCAGGACCTCGGCATTCCGATCACGCTCATTGCCGAAGCGGTTTATTCCCGTTGCGTCTCCGCGCTCAAAGATCAGCGCGTGACCGCCGCCAAGAAATTGAAAGGACCCCGGCCCGCCATCAAGGGCGACCGCGCCAAGCTCATTGAAGACATCCGCCGCGCGCTTTATGCCTCCAAGATCATTTCCTACACGCAAGGCTACATGCTCATGCGCGCCGCCGCCGAGCAGAACCGCTGGAACCTCAACTACGGCGGCATCGCGCTCATGTGGCGCGGCGGCTGCATCATCCGCAGCGTGTTTCTGGGCAAGATCAAGGAAGCGTTCGACAAGAATCCGAAGCTCACCAACCTGCTGCTGGACCCGTTTTTCAAAAAGGCGATCAAGGATTGCCAGCGTTCCTGGCGCAACGTCGTGGCCACCGCGGCCAAGAAGGGCATTCCCACGCCCGCCTTCGGCACGGCGCTGGCGTTTTACGACCAGTATCGCGCTGCTGTGCTGCCCGCGAATCTGCTCCAGGCCCAGCGCGATTACTTCGGCGCGCACACCTACGAGCGGATCGATCAGCCGCGCGGCCAGTTCTTCCACACCAACTGGACTGGGCGCGGCGGTCAGACGGCCTCGAGCACTTACACGGTTTAAGCCGCAACAAGACGGCGCACGGCCGGATGAGATTCCCTGCCGAGCGGCAGCAGGTGCATAGACCAGGCGGTCAATGTGCGCTTCGGCGGCGGCGATTTGGCGCTCGAGCGCAGATGAGTGGCCGTGCGCCCGCATTCCCTGTGGTGTCGGCGCGGGGCCGGGCGGCTTACGCAGCCACCACGTCCACGCGGGCGGCATAACCAAGTTTTTGCAGGAATTGTTCACAATCATCCCACGTCAGACCGAACGCGCGCACGTCCGCCACGCCGAGACGCGGCACGACGGCGCGCAAGGCCGTCATGTCCTGTTCGGCAAACTCACCTTCCATCATGGCCCGCTCGGCCCAATCCACCAACTGCGCCAGCGTGATCTCGTGGTGAAGATACGCAGCGAGTTTTTGGGCGACCGTCTGTTTCGTGATCAACATGGTTTTATCCTGCACTTTCTGGCGGCCTTTATCCACCGGGTACTCATGCCGCCGCCAAAGTGCGGGCGTGTGTTATCTCGCCCCGACTGACGGGCCGGACCTGTGTTGCCTCCACCGTCACGACCGCGGCGGTGTGACCATCGAGCGTGACGAACTCCACCTCGTAAGCCCCGCCGTCCTCATAGACATGGACCACCGTGCCTACATCACCGGGTTCCAATCCTTCATCCGGCACGGGCGCTGTCAATACTACTCGGTCATGTTCTTTGATCATAATTTCTCTCGTTGTTCGCGCGGGTATGCTGTGACCAAGCGCGGGCAGTTTAACCCTCGGACAATGATCCAGATGGATCGGACCACCGGCGTCTTGCCGCAAGGCGTTTCGATTTCGCCGTCCACAATATACTTGCGGCCATGCGATGATTCCAGGCTTTTGGCAACCGGCGCAGTCAGCGCCAACTTGCGAAAGGTGGCTGCCAGCGTCTCCCAATGCTCCCGCCGGAAGCCGAGGTCCGAGAAAAACTGCGCCTTCCCACCGTTGTCGGGATGGGCGGGATTCATCAGATACTCGGTGATCTTCTCTTGTCCCACCAAGGCCAGATGAGCGTTCGGAAGTATCATGCAGTTGCTCCTTCCACGATCTTGATTTCGTCTTCGGTCAGCCGGTCGAGGTCATAGACGAGGCTGTCAATTTGGGCGTCGGTGGCGGCGATTTGGCATTCCAGCGCAGTGTGCTCAAGCTCTCTGCGACGATGTGAATCCCGCTTGGCGAAGTCTGTCCTCATAATATGCAAGGCACGCCTTTAAGGCACCGATCAGCAATTCCAAGGCTGTGGTCATAAGCTTGATGACTTGTTGCGTATCGAAGTCAGGCTTGTCGCCTGCTCCAATGCTGAGTTCAAAGGTATTGCCATCCGGTGAACGCTGCCATCTTTTCGACCGCTTATAGACTATTCCCAAACCATGAACAGAAGGCGGCTGCTCGTGCACCAATTCGTTTCGGTACTCGATCGCCTCAGCCCAAGCGCTGGATCGTGCCAAGGATGCGATTGCCTGTGCAACCGGCAGGAGTGGTTTCTTTTTCAGCAAGTACTGACCTACCGCAGCCTGTGTGCTGATGTTCTTGGATTTGAAGGGTAGCAAGTCCGAGTGAGATATCTCCATCATGCAGATAATGGCATTGGCAAGGTGTTCTCCAGCCGAGTACAGCCTGAACGCCACGTCATCAACGTAGAAACGTTCCATCCAGACAGCCGTCATCTCATCTTTCCATCCTCCTTTGTTGCGATACGAAATACCGTGCGAGTGCGCTTCTAGTAATGCGTATCTTGCCTGCGCAAGTGTGTGCAACGTGTCATGAAAACAAGGGACGGCTACTGGAACAGGGCTTGCAGGCGGGAATCTGCTGGAGATGAAGTCCGGAGCCAATGACAAAACTTGGTCGTACAAATCATCAAGGCAGGGAACTTGGTTCTTGATCCATTCCAGTGTCTGACTGTGCAGCGATACGTTCGTCATGATTCAAGCTCTCTCAACGATCTTCACTTCCTCCTCGGTCAGGCCGTAGATCTGATACACCAACCGGTCGATCTGGGCGTCGGTGGCGGCGATTTGGCGCTCCAGGGCGGTCTGCTCGTGCGGCGTGCGCGCCGACGCCAACTGCTGGTGCAATCCGAGCATCTGCTCTGCAAGGCTCACCATGCGGTCATGCATTGTGCGGTCGGAGGTGTTCGAAAAGTCGATGGAACGGATCGGAAGCTCGCCAAAGTATTGCTTTGTGCAAGTGATCCAGCCGCCCCGGAAGATATTGCTGGTCCGCCGAAGACGCCAGAACAGCAACTTGGAGTTGACGATTCCGAGCACATATTCGGGCTTCACTTTTACGGCTGCCCCAAGGGTGATAGTAAACCCGCCGCTCGCCATCGGGCACAAACGACCGCGCCAGCCTTGTGGAATGAGCGTAAACAGTCCCCGGTCTGCAAGAAGCGGAACAGCGATGTGTGCGCGGTCGTGAAGCTCCAAATTGCGCGGCGCGCTATAGCCGAACCACTCCTTAAATTGCTTCCGGCGTTTCAAAGCCGCGTGGCGCTCAGCCAGGTAAGCGAATGTCTTGGGCAGGCGGGATCGGAAATCCCGCTCAGAAATCAGCCGGGAGGTGTCTCCGACAATATCATACGGGAAAATGACCTGCCACTTGCCCGAAGGCGCGAAGTGGTAGCGCCCGAAGTCACTGGCGAATAACGGAACCCGCAGAGCTTCTCTTTCGAGCGGCACTGTCCCTGGCTCAACAACGAACACCTCGTCATCTCCTGTGCTGCTACCCCGGCTCATATCCGTCGGCAAGTCCAGCAACCGCACGGCGTTCCTCTCCAGCTTGGCGAGCAACCTTGCCGTGGCTTCGTCTTCAAAGCTCCACGGCTTTTCGCTCAGGCAGTCCACGGCTCGCGCCGAAAATACCGCCGCCGCCAGTGACTTCTCGTCGGCGAGAACTTGGGCCGCCTCAAAACTTCCCAAGCCGCCCCGTTGGAGAAAGAGCAGGCAAGTGTAGGTCGTAGCCGAAAAGACCTGGCTCGCGCCAAAGTCAACAATTCGGCTCAAGCTCTTCTCAAAAGCAAGCACGCGTCGCAGTCCCTCTCCGTAGTCGGTACGGAGAAACTTGTTGGGCGTGATCATCCCCAGCCTGCCGCTGGGACGGAGCAACCGAAAGCCGCGCTCGATGAATGGAATGTAGAGGTCAAAGTTGCCGGTGGCCGATTTGTAGGTTCGCGCGAAGTAGGCGATTTGCTCCGTTGGAAAGCCTTGGATGCGCACGTATGGCGGATTCCCAATCACCGCATCAAAGCCGCCTTCCCATTCGGTCTCAAGCGGCGCCGGCGGCGGCACGGCCTTATCGCTTTTCTTCTTCTTGTAGCTGTACCTGCCGTGCAACGGCACGCCAGGCATCCCGTAATCCAACGGCGACGCGGCGGCGGGTTCACGCAGCTCGCCGGTGGAAGTCGCTCGCCGGAAGATGTGCGGAAACTCCGCTCGCCAGTCGAAGACGTTGATGCGGTATTTCTCGTCGTCAGTCAGCAGCGGGAGTTCAGCTTGCTGATAAAAGTCCGGGCCGATGAGCGAGTTGCCGCACTTGATGTTGTCGCCCAGGTCGGGCAGGGCGCGTTCGTGAAAGATGCGGAAGAGCGGTTCGATGGTTTGTTGGTTTTCGCCTTCCAGCACTTTGAGGAGCAGCGAAAGCTTGGTGACCTCCACGGCCTGCGCGTCAATGTCCACGCCGTAGATGTGGGTGAGGAGAATCCGTTTGCGCTCGGCGATGGTGAGCCGCCAGCCGCGCGTGGTCTGGACGAGGGCGGGCTTTTTGCCCTTGGCCCATTTCTCCGGGTCGTTGGCCAGGTAGAACTGGAGGTGCCAGTCAAGCAGGAACTGGTAGGCGCAAATCAGGAACGAGCCGGAGCCGCACGCAGGATCGAGGATGCGGAGTTTGGCCACGCGGTTGAGGATGGCGGTGGCGGAAGGAGCGCGGCCTTCAGGCCGCTTCAACTCCCGACCTGCGTTGGCATCCATTATTTCTCCAGTCTCATCTGACTTCGCACGTTGAAGCGGACTAAAGTCCGCGCTCCTATCGCGTCCGGCGATGTCATCAAGCAGTATCCCCACCGTCTGCCGGACGATGTAATCGACGATGTAGGTGGGGGTGTAATAAACGCCGCCGGCCTTGCGCACTTCGGGCTTTTCTTCAATCTTCGCCTGGTGGCCTTCCGTCAGGCGGATGACTTTGCCGAGGAACTGTTCATAGACCTGCCCCAGGATGTCGGCGGAAAGGACGCTGAATTCGTAGGGGCTGTCCGGATAATAAAGTCCCTTCAGGAGATCGCGCAGGAGTCTGTCGTCCACGTCCAGGCCGAGCGTGAGTTCGTCGGGTGGCTCCTGGCGGTCGCGTTCGGGCTGGAAGTGGAACAGGCCGGAGTTGTAGCGGGTGTCGGCCTGCTCGAACAGTTGGCAGAGGCGCGGATAGATGCGCAGGCCGTTGGTCAGAGCGAGGAGGCGGCCATAATCCTCCAGGCCGCGGTCTTCGCAAATCCGCAGGAAGACGATGCGGTCGAGGATGCGCTGGACGGCGAAGTTGAGTTCGCGCTGGCTGAGGCGCGGGTTGCGCAGGGCGAGGTTCTTGGCCAGGTCGTAGCGCCAATTCTCCATGCTGGCGAGGAAATCGGCGTCCACCTCGGCGGTGCCGCGCTTGGTTTTGTTGGTCTCGGCATATTTGTCGAACGAGCCTTTGAGGACGGCGTCGCGGCTGAAGATGGAGGCGATCCAGTCCCATTTCCCGGCGAAGTCGCGGAAGGTGCAGTAGAAGACGCGGGCGGTGGCGGCGGGATCGTCCTTGGCCGGCTTGACGCGGCAATCATAGACGGCGAATTCCTCGAAGTCGCTCAGGACGCTCAGGGGCAGCTTGGCGCTCCAGGCGTAGCGGCGCAGTTGGTAAGCGGGCGGGATTTCTTCTTTGATGCAGACGGAGGGCTTCTTGGCTTCGAGGAAGAATTTGCGCGTGCCGCCGATGCGGAAGCAATAATCGGGGGCTTTGACCGCGCTGCCGATGCGAATGGCGTCCTCGTGGATGACGTCGCGGTAGGCTTCGGCGTAGCCGGCGGTGTTGTCCATGTCCCAGCCGAGAGCCTTGAAGAGGGGATCGAGAAAGTCGCGGCGGAGCTGGGTTTCATTGAATTGGCCGGATTTGTAGGCGTCAAGTTGCTGCTCGAAGCGGGCCACGAGGGCGAGGATTGCGGCAGGCGCGCTCATGGTGGACAAAGGATGTGAGAAAGCATTGGGCAACCGGCGAGCCAACCGGTCCGCCCGCCTGTGCCAAGGGCGCCCGGATGGCCCAAAGCCTGAAAGAAGCGGCCAGGAAAGATTTGGCCCCGGCTCTTTTCGCCGCCAGCGGCGTGGCGTTGTACGCACGCCACGAAGGCCTGCAATGGCTCCTCAAGAGACATGACGATGTTTTACGTGAGAACAGGCCGGTTGTCAGCAGCGTTGTGGAAGACCGGGGATGGTTTCAATGCCGCCAAATCGACCGGCACTCTCTTCTATCCGATCAAACCCGGCAAGGCAGAGGTTTCGTGTGTTTGGTCAAAAAGATGGGGTCAGGAAAATGGAGAAAAAAAGAACACGCGTCGGCTTGGCCACTGCCCAAGGTCCTTGTGCCAAGCATCTTTTTGACCTCATCTTCCTGACCTGCGCTTCTCAAGCCGATGCCGAGAGGTCCTTGAGGTCGGCGCGGACTTTTTCGTAGCTGGTCGAGTAGGCCAGGATTTCCGGGTCCGGCTCGATTCCCCAGCTTCGGCACGCCTCCCGATACACATCCGGCCACCAATTCCGATGTTGCGTCAGGCCTTGCTGGCGCCAACTGCTCCATCCCATGAGCACGCGCGACCAGCATTCGTCGCCATACTGGACAGCGGCGCGAGGATCGTTGAACTCCTTCAGATACCAATCCCGGCCAATCCTGGCGTGCAACACTTCATCCGCCCAGTCGTAATCCTGAAACAAAGCCGCCAGCGGATTGCCCGAAGCGCGGCCCACCTCCCACTCGAAACGCTTGCCGTTCTTCGGCATCAACCCTTGCTCGATGAAGTAAAGGACCGCGTGCCGTTCCAGCGGCTTGAGCTGCGTGTTCAAAGCCAGTGACCAGGTGAAATTGATCATGACCTTGCGCCAATCGATGCCGAGGTTGACGAAACCGACTTCGCCCATCATGGCGTGGCGGGCCTCATCCCAAAGCTGGCGCGTCATGTCGCGATAGTATTGCCACGGTTTGCCCGGCGTTTGGATGATGATGCTGGCCATCATCTCCGGCACGTCGATTTCCCGGATGCGTTTGTAGAACATCATCAGCGTCTTGGGCTGAGGCGGGAATTTCTCGTCGTAAAGAAAAACCTCGGCGTTCACGCCCATGTTGTAAGGGTCGGGAAACCGCTCGTCCCGGCGCGGCTGCGGATCGTACCGGTATGGCTTGGAAGAATGTTGGCGTTGCATCTCCTTGTGGACAGGCTCGTTCACTCCGGCCAGTCCACCCGCGGCGCACAGGCAATCATCCAGCAGCGCCAGCCACTCGCGAGCCGTCTCGCGCCCCTTCGCATCGACCAACCCGTCAATAGTTTGCCGGCCGAAACGGGCCATGTCTTCCAGTTCCAGCAACGCGAAGCGGCAGAGGCGCACCGACGGATGGTCCACCAAAGGGTTCGTATCGGCCAGGTGACGTTCCAAAGTGCTTGTCAAAGCCGGCACCGCCTTTTCGTAAATGCCGAGCACCAGTTCCTCGGTCGTGGGCGCGCTCAGAATCTCATCGAAGAAGATTTCCAGATGCGGATCGGGAACCTGTTCCAGGCCCAGGGGCGGCTCCCGCATTTCGCCGACGCGTTTGCGCAGGGCCGAGACATGCTCGGCGCACAGGTGTGCGTGCAGGCTGAAGCCCATTTTCAATTCGTAAATGGGTTCAGCCGTGAGGCGGGCCGTAAAAATCTCGTGCAACCGTTTCAACGCGTAATGATAGCGTTTCAAACGGCTGACACATTGTTCCACCGCCAGGCCCGGCTTCATGGCGTCGGCCATCGAGCAGACGCCGGCCAGGACAGGCAGATTCCGATAGGATGAATAGTTGTTCATGGCCATTGAGAATTCGGAAGGACTGTAGCAGTTCCACCTCGAGAAAACAGGAAATTCTGGCGCGAAGCCGATGAAACGCCGCATCTCAATTCTTGGCCACGGGAGCGCGGATGCGTACCTCCGCCGCCAATGATCGGGCCGTCGTGCTCGCGGAGGTGGGCATTCGCGCTCCCTCTGCGAACGAAAACGAGGCGATGCCAAAAAAATGTTCGTCAAAAAACGATGGGATGAGATTGACACTTCCGCGCCGCTTTTCTAAGCTCGCCGTCAATTCCAGGTTAGTTCGTGTTATGACGGCCAAATCTAGCAAGCAGTTACTCCAAGGAATCCTATGAACTCACCCTTTGCCTCCGTATCACGTGTCGCATTGCTCGCTGGCGCGTTGTTGTGTCTCCCGCCGGTTGTCGTTCACGCCGCCATCATCGCCGACTCCAGAACGGAATTCTCCGGTAACCAAGGTGCGAACGGCTGGTCGAACGGTTACCGCAACTTGACGGCCGACCAGAAGGGAACGGACTACGATCCCGCGGCCGACTTTATTCCGTTTGCCGGCGGAAACGGATTGGGCCCCTGGGACGGCGTCAGCCAGCAATGGACCGGCACAGCCTGGGACCTGAACACGGCGGCGGCCATGCCGTGGACGGTTGTGGAGAGGGATGCCGTCCATCCCAACGGCGACAACAACCTCGAGGTGCATTGGGCCGTGCGCCGCTGGGAAGCCAGTGAATTGACGGCCGTGACACCGCTGGCCATCACCTGGCACGTGCGTAAGCAAAACACCGGCTGCGGCAATGGTGTCACCGGCGCTCTCCACGTCAACGGCCTGCGCGTGAACGCCGCGGCCATCGCTTTCAACAACGGCGTGGGCGTCACCAACACCTTCTACCTCAACGCGAACCCGACGGATCGGATTGACGTGGCGCTGGCGCCCACCGGGACGGACGGCCTGGATGCCGACGGGTGCGACGGCTCTTTCACCTGGCTGAGAATTGACACCACGATTCCGGCCGTTCCGCGGCAACCGGACGGAAGGATTTTCATTCCGGTCAACGCGCCGGACACCGACGCCGACGGTTTGCCCGACATTTGGGAAAACGCGTTCTCGCCCGGGGACCTGACGAAGTTGTCGGCCAACGGCGATTTCGACGCCGACGGCTTGAAGGAGTCGGCCGAACTCCAGCGCGGCAGTGACCCCACCAAGCCCGACTCGGACGGCGACGGCTTGGCCGATGGGTTTGAGACCAACACGGGCACTTTCATCAACGCCACCGACTCAGGATCGAATCCGCTCAAGGCTGACACCGACGGTGACGGGCGGAAAGACGGCGACGAAGTTCTTGGCACGCCCAAGACCAACCCCGTCGTCGCGGACACAGATGGCGATGGTTACAGCGATGGTGCTGAAGTCGCCAGCGGGCACAATCCAAACGACGCCAACCACAATCCTCAGACGACCACGATCGCGGATTCCATCACCGAGTTCTCCGGCGTGCAGGGGCAGGACGACTGGTACTTCGGATACCGCAACTTCACCGCGGACGGCGGCGCGAATACCTACAATCCGGACACAGGCTTCGTCCCCTTCGCGGAAAGCGCCTGGACAGGTTCGCAGTGGGACCTCAACACGGCGCCTGCTGCGCCCTGGACCGAACTCGGCCCGGAAAACACGCATCCCAACGGCAACAACAGCGGCAACGTGCATTGGACCATCCGCCGCTGGGTCGCCAACGCAATCACCAACGTCACCCCGATGGCACTGCGCTGGCACGTGCGCAAACTCAACACCGGGGGCGGCAACGGCGTGACCGGCGGCCTCTACGTCAACGGCGTGTTCCTCGACCGATTGGCAATTGCTTTCAACAACGGCACCGGCGCCACGCGCACGTTCTTTGTTAACATCAAGCCCGGCGACAAAATTGACCTGACGCTCAGTCCCAGAGGTCCGGATGGCACCGACGGCGATGGGGCCGACGGAAGCGCCAACTGGCTCCAGATTGATCCCACCATCCCGCCCGATCCCCGGCAGCCGAACGGGGCGGTCTTCATCCCCGCCGGCGCCGGCGACATCGATGCCGACGGTTTGCCGGATGTGTGGGAGAAGATCTATTTCCCCGAGGACCTGGCCAGGTTGACCCGGACGGGCGATTTGGATGGCGATACCTTGAACAACCTCGGTGAGTATCAACGCGACAGTGATCCCACCAAACCAGATACGGATGACGATGGTTTGTCCGATCTGGTGGAGACGGGCACGGGCAAGTTCGTCAGCGCCAGTGACACCGGCAGCAGCCCGAAGAGGGCCGATACCGACGGCGACGGAATCGGCGACAAATCGGAAGTCCAAGGCACGCCTCCCACCGATCCCTCCAAAGCAGACACCGATGGCGACAAATTCTCGGATCCCGAAGAGCTGAGCGCCGGCACCGATCCGAACAGCGCGGCCGACAACCCGCTCACCTTTGTCATCGCCGCCTCGGACCGGGAGTTCTCCGGCGTGCAAGGAACCAATGGTTGGTTCAACGGCTACCGCAATTACACCGTCGATGCCAAAGGCACCGACTACGATCCGAACACGGACTTCATCCCGTATGCCGGCGGCGAAGGCCTCGGACCTTGGGATGGCCAGGGCCAGCACTGGACCGGCTCAGAGTGGGACCTCGAAACGGCCGCGGTGGGGCCGTGGACATACCAGGGGAATCTCGGCATCCATCCCAACGGTGAGAACAGCCCGCCGGTTGAAGAACACTGGGCCATTCGCCGCTGGGTTGCCAGTGAACTGACCCAAGTGACGCCGTCAGCCATCATCTGGCAGGTCAAGAAGGAGAACCCCAGCGGCGACGGCGTCACCGGCTCGCTCCACCTCAATGGCCAGCAGTTGGACGACAAGACCATCGCTGCCAATGACACCACCGGCCAGGTCCGGCGTGCTTATGCCAACCTCAAGAAGGACGATATCGTTGACCTCGCCTTGACACCGGAGGGTCTCAACGATCGGGGTGATGGCGCGGATGGTTCGATCACCTGGTTCTGGGTGGACACGCGCCTGCCCCGCGAACCGCGCCAGCCGGATGGCACTCTGTTCATCCCGGCCGGATCGGGAGACACCGATGGCGATGGCCTGATCGACTTCTGGGAAAGGATTTATGCCGATAATCTGACCGTCCTGACCGGCGATGGCGACAACGACAGCGACGGCCTAAAGAACACCGATGAATTCAAACTCGACAGCAATCCGCTCGCCGCCGACACCGACAGAGACGGTCTGGCTGACGGCGCCGAAACGAACACCGGCACCTTCGTCAACGCCAGCAACACCGGCACCAATCCCCGCAAACCCGACACCGACGGCGATGGCCGCACCGACGGCGAGGAAGTGAACGGCACGCCGACGAGCAATCCAAACAAGGCCGATACGGACGACGACGGCTTCGACGATGGCTCTGAGGTGGCCACCGGGCACAACCCGAACGATCCGAATCACAATCCGCTCACGACGCTCCTTGCCGATTCGGCGGCTGAGTTCTCGGGCGTGCAGGGACAGGATGACTGGTCCTACGGCTATCGCAACTCCACTCAAGACGGTGGAGCCGAGAATTACAGTCCGGATACGGGCTTCATTGCCTTCGACGAAAACGCCTGGACCGGCACCCAGTGGGATTTGAATACCGCGCCCGCTGCGCCATGGACGGAACTTGGCCCGCAGAACACTCATCCCAACGGCGACAACAACGGCGACGTGCATTGGACGATCCGCCGCTGGGTCGCCAGGGAGATCACCAAGGCCACGCCGCTGGCCCTGCGCTGGCACGTCCATAAGGGCAATACCGGAGGCGGCAATGGTGTCACGGGCGCCCTCTACCTCAACGGACAGTTGCTGGACAAAAAAGCCATTGCCGGCACGGACGGCGTCGGCGTGACGCGCACCTTTTTCGCTAACATCGCTCCCAATGACCGAATTGATCTGGTGCTGACCCCTCGCGGACTCGATGATTCAGACGCGGACGGTGCGGACGGCAGCATTAACTGGCTGGTGATCGACACGGCTTTGCCGCCACAACCAGTCCAGCCGGACGGCACGCCGTTCGTCCCGGGTGGCCAGGGCACCCAAGTGCAGATCGTCTCCATGGCTTACCGGGAGGCCGACGGCCAGTTCACTTTGACGTGGACCTCGGAAGCCGGCGCGACCTACGCCGTCGAAGCGTCCGCCGACCTGAAGAGCTGGGCGAAGATCAAGACAGGCCAGGCCAGCGGCGGCGTGAACACCACGTTCGTTGAAACTCCGGGCATTCCACGGCCGGCCAACCGGTTCTACCGGGTAATCAAAGAGTAGCGAACTGCCGACTGTCCGCGTGGACGCTCCATCACTACGACCGCGCTCGCCGTTCTTGTCTCTGCGCAAAGGCGGGCGCGGTTTGTTTTGGCCACTGCGCTCTTTCGGTTTTCTGATTTCGGATTTCCTTCGGATTTCGACCTTCGGACTTCGGACTTTAAAGCCCCCCTCCCGCGCTCCGGCCACGCTCCTTTCGCTGCTCCTCATCCTGCTTCTCTGCGGCTGCCAACGGCATGCTTCCGACTCAGCGGCGCCAGCGTCGCCGACCGGTGCCGGTCCGGTCCTGTTCGAGGAGATCGCGGCCAGGTCGGGACTGAACTTTATCCACGACTCCGGTTCAACAGGCGCGTTTTTTATGCCGGAGCATATCGGTTCCGGCGCCGCGCTCTTCGATTTCGACAATGACGGGCGGCTGGACATTTATCTTTTGCAGTGCGGCGGCCCGCATTCGCAGTCGCGAAATCAGCTCTTCCACCAGGAAACCGACGGCACATTCGCCAACAGGAGCAACGGCTCCGGCCTCGATGTTGTCGGTTACGGCATGGGTGCCACGGCGGGCGATGTCAACAATGACGGTTTGCCGGACATGCTGATCACCGAATACGGCGCGGCTCGCCTGTTCCTAAACCGCGGGGGCGGCAAGTTCAGCGAAGTCACCAAAGAAGCAGGCATCGACAACTCCCGCTGGGCCACAGCCGCTTCGTTTATTGACTTCGACCGCGACGGCTGGCTTGACCTTGTCGTCGGCGACTACGTCGATTACAGCCCCACAGAGAAGTGCTTCGACGCCGCGGGTGTGCTCGATTTTTGCGGACCGCAGAGCTTCCCAGGCACCGTCAGCCGGCTGTTCCATAACCTCGGCCGCGCAGGCTCGGAGGGGACGGCGAGATTCGAGGACGTGACGGTGCGCTCCGGCTTGGCGCGGGTCCTGGGCAAGGCGCTGGGAGTCCTCTGCGCCGACTTCGACGGTGACCGCTGGCCGGACATCTTCATCGCCGACGACGGCATCCCCAACCGTCTTTACATCAACCAGCGCAACGGCACGTTCGTCGAAGAAGCCGCCATGCGCGGGCTGGCCTACAACGCCATGGGCTCTGCGGTCGGCAACATGGGCGTGGCCCTCGGCGACGTGAACAACGACGACCTGTTCGACCTTTTCGTCACGCACTTGTTTTTCGAGCAGCACGCCCTGTGGGTGCAAGGCCCCCGCGGACTTTTTCAGGACCAAACCGCGAGCTTTGGCCTTATCAATCCGGGCCGGCGCGGCACCGGTTTCGGAACGGTGCTGGCGGACTTCGATCTGGACGGCTGGCCCGACCTTGCCCTGGTCAACGGCTCGATTCGCCGCGGCAGCAGCCATCCCGGCCCACGCCTCGGCGGCCTGAGCGAATTCTGGTCGCCCTACGCGCAGCATTACCAGCTTTTCGTCAACGACGGCCAGGGCCGCTTCGCGGATGTGTCGCCGGCCAACCCGGCCTTCTGCGGCCAGGCCGCCATGGGACGCGGGCTGGCGTGCGGCGATGTCGATAACGATGGCGCGCTCGATTTGCTTGCCGTCTGCGCGGGCGGCCCGGTTCAACTTTTCCGCAATACCGCTCCGCGCCGGGGCCACTGGCTCACGGTTCGCGCCGTCGATCCGGCTCTGGGTGGCCGCGATGCCTGCGGAGCCGAGGTCATCATCGAATCCGGCGGACATCGCTGGTGGCGGCTCGTGCAAACCAGTTGCAGTTACCTCGTCAGCAACGATCCTCGTGTGCATGCCGGGTTGGGGGCCGCCGCCACCGTCGATGCCATCCGCGTTCTCTGGCCGGACGGCTCGGAGGAACTGTTCCCGGGCGGGGCGGCGGATCGCCAGATCACCCTGCGCAAAGGAGCCGGACGCAAGTCATGAGTCACCGCAAACGCCGCCCACTGCAACACGGCAAGCCTCCTTCAACGCCGGCCGCGATCGAGCAGGCGAAAAGCGCTGGACTGCGTTCGATAAAAGCCTGGCTGGCGGCTGTTCTGTTGCTGACGGCGGCGGCGGCCGCAGTGTGGTTCTGGCAACGTCCCATCGGCCCAAAGCCGCCCTCGCTCGACTTGACGAAAGTCGATCCCACTGTTGCCCGCGCCATTCAGCGCCAGCTTGATGAGGTGGGCCGGCGTCCGCGTGCTGGGTCTGCGTGGGGCCAGCTCGGCATGGTGCTTCGCGCTTACGACTACAAGGCCGAAGCGCGACGCTGTTTGGCTGAGGCGGAGCGCTTGAATGCCGAGGACCCGCGCTGGCCTTACTTCCACGGGCTGCTGCAGCTCATCGACACGCCGGCCGAGGCGCTCGTCAAGCTGCGCCGCACGGTTCAACTTTGCGGGAACGAGCCGGAGGCTCCGCGCTTCCGGCTGGCCCGGCTTCTCGCCGAGCAAGGGCGCTGGGACGAGGCCACGCCCGAACTGGAGCAACTGCTGAGCGCGAAACCCGACTTTGCCCCGGCGCGGTTGTTGAGGGCTCACGGAGCACAGGCGCGCAGCAGAATCGCGGAGGCGATCGAGTTAGCGCGCCGCTGCATCAATGATCCGCGCACCGGGCGCTCCTCTTGGGCGCTGCTCGCCACGCTTTATCGCCAGCAAGGTGACACAGCCGCGGCCACAGAGGCCGCCCGCAAGTCCGCGTCACTGCCGGTCGATGAAGGTTTCAGCGATCCTTTCGAAGCCGAAGCCACCCTGCTGCGGGGCGATCCGCGCGCGCTCAGCGAGCACGCTCACGCGTTGCTGGCCTCCGGACGGTTGAACGAAGCCGCGCGGTTGAGTGACCGGCTCGTGCAAGAGCATCCGACCTACGCCGAAACGTGGCTCGTTTTGGGCCGCCTAGAGCTTCTGAGAAAGGACTTCCCCGCCGCCGAGCAATCGTTGCGGCGGCACCTCGGACTGAGTCGGCAATCGACCCAGGGCTTGTTCCAGCTTGGCTTGGCGCTGCTGAACCAGAATCGGTTCGCGGATGCGGCCGACACGTTCTTGAAAGCGACCGAGCTGAAAGCGGACTTTGGCCCGGCGTTCTTCAATCGCGGCCTCGCGCTTGTTCGAGCCGGCCTGCGTCGCGAGGCGATCCCGGCGTTCCGCGAGTCCATCCGCCACAACCCGGAGCACATTGACTCCTACCTGCTCCTGGCGGACCTCCACCTCGCGCTGGGTGAGAAAGTGGAAGCCCTGAAGCTGCTGGAGCAGGCGCAGACGATTGACCCCCTCCATCCCGGCCTCCGCCAACTGCACGAACGCGCCGGCAGATCGAACCGGTAAGCGGACCTTCACAACTCCGGGATGAGCTGCAGCCGGCCTTCGATAAACCGGGAGACAATGCGATTGGCCGCCTGCAAGCGCTGTGGCACAGGTATCTCTGCCTGCTCATGAAGCAACATCATGCAGACGCTCAGCACGTCGCCTGTCCCCGTCATGTTCACCTGCCGGGTCACCGGCACAGGCGGTTCCACGATCAGAGAACCGTTGGCATAAAAGCCGGCGCCTTGCGAACCTCTATGCACGACCACCCCTTGCACTCCCCATTCTTCCAGGCGCCGGAGCGTCGTCTCCAGATCGCTCGAATCGGCAAACTCATTTAGCTCGCGGATGTTCCCGTGGGCCAGGCTGACCCAGGGGAGCACCGCGCGCACCGCGTTTTTCCGCGCGCGAATCTCTGCGGCGCCGGCCCGACTCCAACACGGGTCCCAGTTCAGATCAATGGAAGTGGCCAAACCCGCTTCACGCGCGATCTTTAGGAGCCGTTCGTTGCCGCC
Source organism: uncultured Verrucomicrobiota bacterium (assembly GCA_964363225.1). Classification (GTDB taxonomy): domain Bacteria; phylum Verrucomicrobiota; class Verrucomicrobiia; order Limisphaerales; family CAYIIH01; genus CAYIIH01. The sequence goes on from CAYIIH010000056.1 coordinate 27,399, forward strand.
GAACAACATTGCTTTGGAAAACCATATATCGGCTCGAAACAAGTGGCTGAAGCCTGCCAAAGCCGCCAGGTCGAGATCCTCGAAGGCCAGCGACTCGTTGTTGGCCAGGCAACTGACGAAATGCCGCTGGCCATTGGCATACGAAAGGGCGATCGACGTGCCTGTTGGACTTGATTTGTCTCTGGCGAGGTGCGCGGAAATGCCGTGGCGCACCAGGGTTTGCTCCAGTTTATCGCCCAAGGCGTCGGCGCCCACTTTGCCGAGGAAAGCCACTGTGGCGCCCAGCCCCGCCGCCGCACAGGCGCTGTTGGCACCGCCGCCGCCGATCGTTTCCACAATGGACGCAACCGAGGTCTCGCCGTCGCGCAGGTAGTGGTCGCCGGAAGGCAGCGGGGAGGTCTTGATGTCGCGGTTGATATTGCCGACCACGCAAAGGTTTCCCCGCTTAAAATCAGCATCGAGCGTCATGGTCTCAGACGGAAAAAGATGCGGTTAACGCTCGCCCTCACCCCAGGAGAGAATCTCCCGACATTTTGACGCGCCCTACCTGGAGGTTCATAGGGGGAACCGTCGCCCATCACAGCCAAGTCCAGGCGGCCCTTTGCTTTCGCCGCTCTGAACCACCCGAACACGGACGAAAGAGAACGCCCTCTCCTGCGGGAGAGGGCTGGGGTGAGGGGTGCATGCAACTGAATAATCGCGGATTCATGGCTGCTTCACCCGGTTCCTGTCCAATTCATCTTTGATGAGCGACATGAGCAGATGCTCGATGACGAGATGGATTGCTTCGGTTTGCGGGGTGGATTCAACCGGCACCAGGATGGAACAGGTTGATTCCTGGTGCAGGATGCCTCCGTCGAAACCCACCAAGGAAATGGTTTTGGCGCCGGCTTCGTTGGCAAATCGAACTGCGCGGACCAGGTCCGCCGAAAAGCCTGTTCCACCGTGTACCGAAATGGCCAGCACCACGTCGTTGGCCGTCAAAAGGCCGCGCAGTTGATTGACAAAAACGTCGGCCCGGTCCGCATCATTGGCCCAGGCCGTGTAGAGCGAGACGTTGTCGGTGAGACAGCGGACATCAAAGGGCCGGGCGCCGCTGGGAATGACGTACTTGGCCAGATCACACGCGAAATGCTGGGCGCTGGAAGCTGATCCACCGTTCCCCATCGTATAAACCCGGCCGCGATGGCGGTAGCAGTCCAGGAGGATTCGTTCGGCGGCGGCGATGGCGTTCTGATCAAGTTGCCTGAGCAAGCGCGCCGTTTCGTCAAGAAAAGCCGCAATAGGAGCCAGAGCAGTCGTCATGAAGGTGCGGCCAATGGAAACAGTTACTTGGTCACCTTCTCCCATTTGACGAGGTTAGGGGTGTCACTATTGCCTTCCTCGAAGCCGCTGACGGTCGTGAATGAATCGTAATCGAGGCGATACGCGGAGGATCGGCTCTCGCCGTCCGTGAGCATTTTCTGGCCGGCATTGTCACCGGATTGCACTTCCAGATTGAAATAAGTGAAGGCTTTGAACTTGCCGGCCTTCTCCAGTTTGAATTCGCATTCGCCCTTGAAAAACGTTTCGCCTTCCTTGCTCGTGATGACGATTTTGGTTTTGTTGCCTTTGATTTCGAGTGTCCAGAGGCCGGTGCCCTGGTCGGTGGTGACGGTCGCTTTCCATTTTCCTTGGAGCTTCGCCAGGTCGTCCTTCAGATCCCCGTCGGCTGCCTTGACCGGAGTGGCAACCCAGGTGAACAGAGCCAGCATGGCCAGAAGAGTGATTTTTAGCTTCAGCATAATTGAGCCTTCGTTTTGCAGTTTTAGTGGTGTAATTTGGCGTGCCATCCCCTGTGCCTTTCGCGAACAGCGGGTTGAACGCGGGATGATGACCACAGAAGAAACGGGCCGACAAGGATTTTATCGTTCAGTCGTAATCCCTCAGTCACGGCGGGCGGAGCGCCGGTTTGTAACCGGCTTTGGGCGGTCCCAGGCGTGAAAGCCGGTTGG
>CAYIIH010000057.1:0-29236 GCA_964363225.1 uncultured Verrucomicrobiota bacterium
TTTAATCCTGACAAACGAGATTGGAAACCGCGAGACAACAGGCGCGGCGCAGTCGCAAACCAAAGGTAGGGACGCATTCCACTGCGTCCCTGAATTCACGATCAAAAAAATGGGACGCAGTGGAATGCGTCCCTACCGATGATTTGGCGCAGGCTGCGCAGATTCTTTCGTTCACGGCCTAGGCATGCATTATGACGCTTCTGGCGATCGAAACCTCTTGTGACGAGACCAGCGTGGCGGTCGTTCGCGATGGCCAGGTGCTGGCCAACATCGTTTCCTCGCAAATCCAGTTGCATGCTGAGTATGGAGGAATCGTGCCGGAATTGGCGACACGGGAGCACCTGCGCAATCTGCGGCCAGTAGCCCGTGCCGCCCTGGCTGAAGCCAAGGTGACCAGTGGAGAACTTGAGGCCATCGCCGCCACACAGGGACCCGGTTTGCCGAGCGCGCTGATGGTTGGATTTCAAGCGGCCCAAGCCATGGCCTTCGTCTTGCGCAAACCTTTCATCGGAATTCATCACCACGAAGCGCACCTTTATTCGCCTTGGATCATGGGCCATCCGCCCAGGGCCGATTTCACATCCTTTCGTCCATCGGTTTCATTGATTGTCAGCGGGGGTCACACCTTGCTGGTGCACGTCGAGGCGGAATTGGAGCATCGGTTGCTCGGGTCCACGGTGGATGACGCTGCGGGAGAATGCTTTGACAAGGTCGCCAAACTGATCGGCTTGCCCTATCCAGGCGGGCCCGAAATCGATCGCTTGGCGGAATCGGGGAATCCGCGCCGGTTCGCGTTTCCCAGGCCGATGATCAACGACGCCAACGATGATTTTAGCTTCAGCGGATTGAAAACTTCCGTGCGCTATTTTCTGCGAGACCATCCAGAGCTGCTCAATGACAACCAGACTGTGCGCGACCTTTGCGCCAGCGTCCAGGCGGCTATCGTCGAGGTGCTGGTGACCAAGACCATCCGGGCCGCCCGGCGGCTGGGTGTAGGCTGCGTAACCGCTTCCGGCGGTGTGATCTGCAATCGCGCGCTGCGCCAAGAGCTGGCCGTGACCTGCCAGCGGAACGGCCTGACTTTGCGGCTGGCCGAAAAGAGTCTCTGCACCGATAACGCGGCGATGATCGGGGTCTTGGCCGAGCGGAAAGTGCTGAAGTCGAGACCTGTTACTTCGCTGCAGGCGGAGATCGCGCCGAGTTGGACGTTGGATTAAGATTCAGCCTAAACAATCGAAAACGAGCGTGAATGACGCGGCTTTGCATTCATTGTTTTGGGACTTGACGTGCGCAGAGTGAACAAAATGCGGTCAGAGCCGGAAACCTTTTGACCATTTTGGCTGAAGACGTTAAACCATTTTCTTGGGACCGAGATTTGGTGAGAGCGATTAACGAATGAATGTTCCTGTCTGTTTCCTGGCCAAAGCCGATGTTGAACTGTTGTATGTGTGGGAAAAAGCCACTCCAGAAGGCAAGGCCATCATCTTTATTCTGGCCATCTTCTCCATATTTGCCTGGTCCGTCATGGCTTCCAAGGCCATGCAAATGCGCCGCGCCAAAAGGATGAACCGATATTTCAACGCTGAATTTCGCACGCAGACCCTGGTGTTGGCCATTTATGACCGGCGCGTGCAAGTGGAGGGTTGCCCTCTCTTCACCGTTTACCAGGAAGGCTGCTTCGAAATGGATAGCCGGCTCAAAGGCGGCGGAGCGGGACGACGAAACCGCGTCTCCTTGAAGGCCATGGAGCACATTAAACGGACCCTGGAGCGGGCGGTGGCCCAGGAATCGTTGAAGCTGGAATCCGGCTTGATTCTGCTGGCTATTGCGGTGAGCGGCGCTCCTTTTTTGGGTTTATTGGGCACCGTGTGGGGGGTGATGAGCGCCTTCAGTTACGTCGCGATGCAGGGCAAGGCGGACCTGGCCACGATGGCGCCCGGCGTGGCCGCCGCCCTGGTCACCACCGTGGCCGGTTTGCTGGTTGCCATTCCTTCCATGTTTGGCTACAACTGGCTCGTTCATACGTTGCGGGTATTGACGGTGGAATTAGACAATTTTGCGCAAGAACTGGCGTCCAAAATGGAAATCGAATTTCTGAAGGATGACGATGTCGAGTAAGACGGACCATCTGGATCATCCCTCCAAGGAGGAACGCGGTTTGGTCTGCGCGAAATGCCACCGCCTCAATGCCGCCGGCGGCAAGGTCTGCAAGCATTGCGGCGCGCATTTGTTTGTGACCTGTCCCGATTGCGGGCATCGTAACGAACGGGTCATGGCCCGCTGCGGTTCCTGCGGCCGCCGCCTGCACCGCAGTTGGTGGAGGCGCTTGAAAAAGCGGCTTTTCCTCAAGAGCCAGAACGTGACTCCTCTCCAACTGGCACTTTTGGTACTGGGCGTTTTGGTGGGCTTTGCTTTCATTGTGTTCCTGCTCGAATTCAAGGTGCCCGCGCCTTGACCATGCTTATGCGCCGCTTTTCGCAAAGGAATTCCCTGGTCACACTGAGCGATATCAATATTACGCCCTTGCTCGATCTCGCCTTTGTGCTGTTGATTATTTTCGTGATTACCACCCCGTTGCTGGAACAGGGCCTCAACTTGAAATTGCCGGCCGGGGGCCGTCCCGATCAGCCTTTGGACAAAAGTGACATCCGCACCGTGGAAGTGAACCCGCAGGGAAGGTACATGCTACAGGGTCGAACGATGGTCGCCAGCCAAGTGGAAAGCGAACTGGTCCGAGCCTTCCATGGCAATCCCAATCTGTACGTGTATATTCGCGCGGATGAAAATGTGCCCTTTAAATACATCACCGATCTGATGGACCGCTGCAACCGCAACGGAATCCTCAAGTTTTCCTGCCGCACCGTGCCGCCGGAAAGGCATCCATGAGCCGTCTGGAAAAAAAATGTCTGATCGTGTCCGCAGCCCTTCATTTGCTGCTGATGCTCGTCTTGTTCGTAGGGCCGGCCTTTTTGCTGTCAAAGAACCAGGCAAACGACTTGCCGGTGATCAATGTCATTCCCTCCAAGCTGGTGGATGATTTGCTTTATGGTGGCGGCAGTCCGAAGGCTGCTCCGCCACCCTCGAATACGCTCGAAAACAAGCTGCCTGCGCCAGTCCAGCCGATGCCTCTGCCGCCGCCGCCAGAGCCTGTCGCGCCCGCTCCTCAACCTGAACCACCCACCACAAGGGCAAAACCTGCCGAAAAAGTCGAGCGCGTGCCGGAACCGAAGCTGCCGAAGGATAAGCCCCAACCGCCCAAAACCAGCGAGCCAGATCCGGACCAGGCCAAGGCCAAGCCGGCCCCAAAGCGGATTCAGGTTGATCTGACTGTCAAGCAGAGCCCGAAAACCGCAACCGCCGCGAAAGCGCGAGCGGAGGCGGCAGCCAAAGCTCAGCAGACAGCCGCGGCGGCGCGGCGCGAACAACTCGCGTCCTCCATTCAGAACCTTCGCTCCAATTTATCCACGGGCACCAGCATTGAAATGCCCGGTCCCGGCGGCGAGGCCTACGCCAACTATGGGCAGGTGGTCAAAAGCGTCTATGAAAACGCCTGGATTCCGCCCGCCAGCGTCACCGATGAGAACGCGACCGTGCAGGTCAAAGTAATCCTCGCGCGCGACGGAGCCGTGCTCTCAAGCGAAATCATAAAGCGCTCCGGCCTGGCGCCTCTCGACCGATCGGTCGAGCGCGTTCTCAAGCAGATAAACTTTGTGGCGCCGTTTCCGGAGGGCGCCAGGGACGACCAGCGTACGTTTATCATCGACTTTAATCTCAGAGCCAAACGATTACTCGGATGAAATTGAACCCCTCTCTTTATTTGCGGCCAGCAACTCCCTTTCTCCTTGCGCTTGCCCTTGGTACTTTTGCCGCCGAGGAAAAGCTGGATATCACCAAGGATGCAACGCACCTCATTCCTGTGGCGCTGAGCGGTTACACGGGCGAGGCCGCGTCGGTGCTGAGGTTTGATCTGGAGGTGGCGGGATTCAAGATCGTCGGTCCTGGCGAAGCGCAATTCATCGTCACCGGCAAGAACAATGGCCAGGTGGAAGGCCGCGTCACCGACCGCATCAACAAGGCCACGATCATGGAAGCCAAGGCTTACGCCAATGGCAGCCAGCGTCTGCAGGCGCATTGGCTGGCGGATGACATCGTTTTCGCGCTCACTGGAAAACCAGGCATTGCCAAGACGAAAATCGCCTTTAAAGGCGAAGTGGGAAAGCACAGCGAGATTTTCATTGCGGATTACGACGGGCATAACGCCGTTGCGGTCACGCGGGACAGCACCATTGTCGCGGCGCCCTGTTGGGTGCCGGGGCGGCGCATCCTCTATTATACCTCCTATAAATCGGGGTATCCCGACATCTATTCTCACGATTTGTCGAGCGGTGAACGACGGGTCTTTTCCCGGTATCCCGGCCTGAACACGAGCGCCGCCGTTTCGCCCGACGGAAAGCGGGTGGCGATGATCCTGAGCAAGAATGGCAGCCCGGATTTGTATGTCTGCAATGCCGATGGCAGCCATCTGGCGCAATTGACGAAGACGCGGGAGGACGAATCGTCGCCCTGTTGGTCTCCCGACGGAACGAGAATTTGTCTTGCGGCGCGCGTCAACGAACGGCGCGCGCTTTACCTCGTTCCAGCTAGTGGCGGTCCGATGACGCGACTGCGCACCGAAGGGGTCTTGAATCCGACTGAACCTGACTGGTCTCCGGACGGAAAGACGATTGTATTCACCTCGCAGATGGGGTCCTTCAACATCTGCACTGTGCCGGCCAGCGGCGGGGTGGCGCAACCTCTGAAAGAGGGTGAGGACCCCACCTGGGCGCCCAATTCCCGGACGGTCATTTTCACTCGGCGCCTCAAAGACAAACGCATCCTCTCTTTGCTTGACGTGCCTACCAAACAAGTCAAGGATGTCATCCAAAATTCGGGAAGCTGCTCGCAGCCCAGTTGGGCTAAATGAAGACTTCCCCCTCTAGGAAATAAAATGAAAAGCGTGAATTTTTTCAGTCTTTTGGTCGTGGTCCTGGCTCTGACGGTTGGAGTCGCCGGCTGCAAGAAAACTCCCAAGGGAGTCACCAGCATTCCTGGTCTTCCCAGCACCGTGCCAGGAGCCGATCAAACCGGCGGGCCGGTCAAGCCACCCGGTCCAGACCAAAGTGGGAAACTGCCCGAGGACAGCGGCGTCAAGCCGGCTAATGTCACCCCTGAAGGAACGATACCACTCAGCGCCCGCCCGGACGGAATGTTCCCGGACCGTGAAGTTTTCAAGCAGCAAACCGTTTATTTCGACTTTGACCGTTCAGCCGTTAAGCCCGGTGAGAAAGCAAAAATTGAAGCCGTGGCCGCGCATCTCAAGAACGAAACGGCCAACAAGGTGGAAATAGAAGGACATTGCGACGAGCGCGGCACCGAGGAGTACAACCGCGCGCTGGGCGAGCGCCGGGCTTTGGCTGTCCGCGAGTACCTGGTCAATCTGGGCATTGCCGCGGATCGGATTTCCACCGTCAGCTTCGGTGAAGATAAAGCGGCTGTGGAAGGTCATGATGAAGCCGCCTGGGCCAAGAACCGGCGGGGTGAGTTCGTTCTGCTCAAGCCGAAACCGTAGTTCACGCCCAGCCAATTCCGAGTTGACCGCGCGGAGAAAACCGTTTTACGCCTTTACTATTGGCTTAACCTGGCCTATTCTCCTGCAAGCTTAAGCAAGAGATAATTTATGAATGTTACGTTAGCAATGCTCAATGGATGGGAGATCGTTTTGATTTTGGCGGTGGTTCTCGTCCTCTTCGGCGCGAAAAAACTGCCGGAACTCGCCCGAGGTTTGGGGCAAGGAATTCGGGAATTCAAAAAGTCCTCCCGTGAAATCACAGACGAGCTGCAAACCGCGATGGACATGGAGGCGCCTCCAGTTCCCGCGCAGCCAAGGAAGTTGCCTGCGGAGACGCAAGTGAAAGCGCCTGAAGCCGTTGCGCAAAGCTCACCTGAGATCAAAGCCTAATACTCTCTTCGCCGGTTTTTCCCATGGCAAATGAGGCCGAAGAATCGCGTCCTGACCCGGAGGACGAGGGAGGGCCTGTCAAACCGTTCCTGGAACACCTCGAGGACCTCCGCTGGGTTCTGATCAAGTGCGGCACCGCGCTGTTGGTCGGCATGGTTGCTTGCCTGGCCGGTGCTCCGCAGATCATCACTGTTCTGAAGTGGCCTCTGGAAAATTCAGGCGTCGAAGTGACAATCAATCTGTTCGGTCCGTTGGGAGGAGTCGTGATTTCGATGAAAGTCGCTCTCTACGGGGGCATTATTTTGTCACTTCCTTTCATTCTTTTTTTCATTGCCCAATACGTCATGCCGGCCCTGAAGGCGAAGGAGAAGAAGTATTTTGCACGGGCATTTATCATTGGCGGCGGCCTGTTTATGGCGGGAGTGATGCTTTGTTACTTCGTCATCCTGCCGATTTCGCTGAAGGGCGTGGCCCAGTATACTAAGTGGCTGGGATTCTCGATCGATATCTGGCGGGGCGAGGAAGTGTTTCAATTTGTCATTCTCTTCATGTTGGGGATGGGCGTGAGTTTTGAACTGCCGGTGGTCCTGCTCACTCTGGTCAGGCTGGGGATCCTCCAACACGAATGGCTTGTGAAAGGCCGGCGTTACTTTTTTGTGGCTAACCTGGTGCTCTGTGCTTTCATCACCCCGGATTTCATCAGCACCTTTTTCATGGTTATTCCCGTGCAGATTCTGATGGAGATTTGCATTTTGATTTCCGCTTATTGGGAGCGGCAGAAACGCGAGGCTGAAGCTGCCTTGGCCCATAACAGCCAGGTCAACGTAACTTCGTCAGACTAACCGGCGAAGGCAGCCGTCTGGGCGGTCTCGCTTTCGTTTCAGTTCAAAAACTGGCCACGACTTCCCATTGCTCGAATTGCGCCGGCAGCACGACAAGTTGTCGGGCGTCATCGACTTGAGCCGTCTGGCCATTGACGAGCGCGGAGCGGATGACCTTGCCCGCCGGATGGCGCAGGCGCAGAAGGATTTGGCGGGGTGCTTCCCTTTTTTCCAGATGAACGAGAGCGCGCATCTGGCCGGAACCGACTTGTGACTTGATTTCCATGTTCAGCAGGCCGAAGAACGTTGCCGCGCGCTCAATCTTGATGCGTTGGCCATCGCCCATCCAGGCGCGTGGAACGCCCAGGCCCAGCTCCAGGCGGTCTTCTTGCTCCACGATCAGCATGCAGCGCATCCATTGAATGAATTTGCATTCGTCGGGCGTTTTGTAGAGCGGGCCGCCGCCCTTGCCGAGAGCCGGCACCCATTCGGCAAAACACATCGTTTCGGGATACAGGCTTGCCCAAGCCGTGTTGTAGAAGGCGCGGAGGAAATTAGGAACCTGATCCCGTTTCAGATAGACCATAGCCAGATCGAGCAGATTTGGCTGCAAGGTGAAGCCGCCGAGATCAAAGAAACGGCTTTGTTGATTTTCCACGCCGTATCCGCTTTCCTGGCTCAGGAAAATGTTATCCTCCAAATCCTGGATCATCCAATCCGCGAAAAGATGGGTGGCGGGATAAACTTCACCGTTCAGCAAATGGAGCGCCGGATACAGGCCTTCACGAATCCACCCTTCTTTCCGATGCGTCAAGGCGTAGGCGCGAGGCGGCACAAAGGGCACATAAATTCCGTCTTTCAGTCGCACGACCGGCGAGCTGGCCACGGACTCAGCGACACTGGCGCGGAGATTGGCTAAGAACTCCTCGGCATCTTTCTGCAGTCGTTTGGCTTCGGGATGTCCAATGCGCGCCAGCGCCGCCGCGACTTGTTTCAGGCCAAGATAATAATAGGAGTCTGTGGCGTAGAAATAGAGGTATTCCTCGACATCCTCGAGATCGCCCGCTGGCGCCAATCCATATTCAACGGGCCGTGTGCCATCGGAATTTGTGAATTTGGTGGCTTGCCGCTCGCGCGTGATCCAGTCGCAAGCTTTCACGAGTTGATCGGCATGGCGCTGTAAATAGGCTTTGTCTTTTGTCCAGAAAAAGTGTTCGGCGGCGCCCCACATGGCCCAGCCATGATGCATGTTGTAACCTTGAGCCGTGTAAGGATCCGGATCAACCGGGTGCGCCGCATAGAGAATCCCTTCTTTGCTTTTGAAGTTTCCGGGCAAACCCTTGACACTCTGGTTGGCCAGGAAGGTCTCGATCAATCTCAAGGCTTCTTCGTGTTCTCCGCGCATTTCCAAGGAGCGCGCCACCATCATGGTTTCATTGAGGAAATTCTTGTAATGAAACGTGGCCGCGCCGTGCTGGTATTGGCCTGTCACCGGATCAATGTCGGTAGAGATCAGCACGTGCCAGAGGTTGGCTTTGAAGAACTCATTGAGGAATTGGTCCGGCACTTCATAGCTCATCCCTTGTGTGACGCGCCTTTTCCAGAAGGCCATCACGCTCGCGTGCAGCTCCTCGAAGGAAACGGACTTCAAAGCAGCCAATTCCCTGGCGTCCAGTAGTTCGATATAAGGGACGGCCAGCTCGATGGCATGCGACTCCTGTGGCCCCAAGGCGATCTGGTATCGGATAAGCTCGCGCTCTGGCGGCGGGTTTGCGGTTGCCGACTGAGACCGGTCGGCCGCGCGGGCAGCTTGTCTGACGTAGTCGATCCGGCCTTTGCCGTGAATATTGAAGCGTCCACGCACCGCGGTCATCTCGTTCCTCTTCTGGCCATCGGATGGCGATTGAAGGACCAGGGTTCCGTCGGCCTCCAATTGGCCGGGCCAAAGATGATTTAACTCCATCCAAAGATAGGCCGTGCGCGGTTCGCCGGATTTGTTCTTGATATCGAACCGGCTGGAGAGAACAACGGTTTCAGTGCCGGTGGTGGTGTTCAGAGAGGCCATATCGCCCAGCAAGGTCGATGCGACGCTGGTTTGAGTGTAGTGAATATCATCCGTCTCCCATTCATGCCGCGCTATCGGCAGCCAACCCTCCTCCAGACTGATAATGACCTCGCGATGGCTTCGCCCGTCGCGGAAAGGTATGGCCCCGCTGTCGAACCGATAAGTGAGGTCGTTCCATTTCCAGGGACGGCGGTCGGTGTCTGGTCCAGGCGAACGCAGACTTTCTTCCTGCAAAATAACGTCTCCGCTTGGACTGAGGGCAATTTCCTGTCTGAGGTGCGGCACGCCAAGAATCAGATAGTTCGGCGGCTTCAAAGGAATGGCTTTCTTCACCTGATCGAAACTCTGTTCCGGCCTTTTGGCCACCTGTTCGGCAATCGTGCCTTCCTTCCATACCTCGCCGGGCGGTCCCGGCCATTTGGCATGGGTGAGGTTTTGGGCGGCGTCACTTACGAAAACGCCAAGGTCGCGCACGTAGAGCCCGCCTTCGCGCAGCACGTCATCGATAAAAACCGCAAAGCTGCTCGTCTCGCCTCTGCGGCAGATGACATGGCCACGATCCGCGCTCAGGCGATGGGAAGCATCGGCATATTCCACGTCCACGAGAGCGGAGCTTGATTCGGAGGGCGTCACCTGCACGATGCGCCCGTTGCGGGCTTCAAAAGGAGGCGGCCATTGACCACGACGCACCGTAGCGCGCTGGTCCCATTCAAAGCGGAGTTTGGCCCGCTTCTCGATTGCTCCGGTGAAGACAGCCATTCGCTCTATCACGGCCGGCTGGGTGGTGGAGATGCGAATCTTGTAGGTGTGACGATACTCCATTCCTTCGCGCTTGATGCCGGGAGCTTCCTTCTCGTCCAGCGGAGCGAGTTGTAGGCGCAAGGTTGATTCTCTGGAAATGGCGGAGACTTTGGCGCGAGTCCATTGTCCATTGAATGGATCGTCCAATTTCATCCAGCCACCGGTGCCATTGTCCGGCCAGATGCGCCGCCACCAAGCCAGGTTGATGTCGTCGGCGCTGGGGGCGCTTCCTTTAAACTGCAATTCCACCGTCCGGACATCGCGAAGCTGAGTCCATTCCACTTGCAGAGCTTTGCCGGCATCCAGAGTAATCTGTGCCGCTTCCGTCGCCGAAAGAGCGGATAGAGGCTCTTTCCTTTGAGAATCAGCAAGATCGACCACACTCAGGTGACCAAACGGGGCGACATTCATCTCGCGTGACGGCGAGGGTGTGTCGGCTGCCTGGCAAAAGGGCGCGATCGCACACAATATTAAGCAAAAGCCATGCACGAAGGAAAGGGATGTCAAGACGCCGAGTTGACGTGGAGTGTTCATCTGCAATGCAGGTTCATTCTCCACGGAAAGGAGGGAGGAGCAATGCTTTTTCAATCGAGTGTCCGAGACCAGATTGTTGCCGTGGAGTTCCGGCGAAGTTTTCCTGGTTGCTCTCACGTCCTTTTTAGCAATTGACTTCCGATTTGTTTCTTAATTCTGAATTGAATCATGAAAGCCAAGACCTTCCTTCGGCTGCTGAAAGCTGGAGTGACCATTGCCTCGGCCTTCGCTCTCAATGCGCTCCGGCTTCATGCCGAATTGCGGGAACAGATCGATATCCGGCCAATGGGTAACGGCATCAGCAGCGCGATGCAATGCAGGATCGATTGCGTTGTCGGGCAGTTTCGGATCGTTCGAGCGCTGGTTGAAAAGCACTGCCCAGCTAAGACCGTCCCCGCGATACACCAGGAGCGAATAGGTGCCAGGCAGACTGCCGTTGTGCCAATAGTTGGGGCGGCCATTTTTTCCGTTAGGACGCACCAGCCAGCCGCAAGCGTAGTAGTAATCCTGTAATTGTCCATCTTCTGTCCGCCACAATGGAACGGCGGGCCGGTTGAGTAAGATTTGCCGCGTTTCTGCCTTCAACAAAGGTTCATGGCCGGTCTCATCCAGCACTGCCGTCAGACGCGCCAAATCGACCGCCGAAGCCAGCCAGCCGCCATGTGCATCCATCGCTTCCAGGCAGAACGTTCCATAAGGAAGAGGGACCTTTTTCGCGACGCCTGGGAAAACGCTCGGTCCAGTCGCGTTGTTGGGCGTGTAGTAATGAACTTCACCCTGCGCGCTTCCTTCAGGCAACGAGGCACCCAAGCGCATGTTCTTGATGCCGAGTGGCTGCAGAACGGCCTCCTTGACGAACATCTCGTAAGATTGGCCGCTGACGGTCTCGATGAAACGGCCCAGGACGCAGTAACCGAAATTGGAATAGGCGTAGCGCGTGCCCGGCTCAAAATCGAGAGGTTGGCCCAGCATATAGCGGACAATGGCGTTGGCATGCGGTGGACCGGGAATTCCCAGCGTTTCCGCGATTCTCTTGGAACGAAACATGGGATCAAAGCTCTTGTCCCGGTCCCAGCCGCCAGAGTGATGAAGCAACTGGCGAATGGAGATTTTTTTCAAGCGCGAATCCTCGACTCTGCCGGGTTCAAGGAAAGGAGTCAGTTTCAAGGCGTCGAAAGCAGGAGCATCCAGGTCTATCTGGTTGCTTTCAAACAACTTAAGTATAGCTATGGCGGTAATGGGCTTGGAGATGCTGGCAATGCGAAACAAGGAATTCGGACGAACAGGCACCTGCTTTTCGCGGTCGGCCCAACCGTAGCCTCGCGCATAGACGAGCCGGCCATGTTTTGTGACGGCCAAAGCGCCTCCGGGAACCTTGCGAGCGCGCATGAAAGCTTGGATTTCGTGATCGAAACTGGCCAGCGGATTGGCCGGGCTGTCCGACAAGCGGTTTTCGGTTAATGTCACTCCCGCGACCAAGGAGGGAATGATCGGTGTTCCAAGGAGGATGAGCATTGCCAAGCGCATGAGGAATCTATATTTGAAAGAGGTGTGAAATGAAACATCTTCCGATTTCAGCCTAGTTTCGAAGCTGGCATGGATTCTGGTATTAAGAAACAAAATCGTTGCGCATGAATAGAAGGTTTGGCTTGATCCTAATGTGATAAAGGCTGGTCACAGGCCAGATACGGCCGGGCAGCGCGCTCACACGGTGATTGTGGCGGAACAGATGAAGATTTGGCAGAGATGAAACGTCGCCACTTGCAGATATTCTATTCGGGCCGGGTGCAGGGCGTCGGATTTCGCTACACGGTCAAGGCTTTGGCGAGGGGATTTGAGGTGACCGGGTTTGTTCGCAATTTGACCGATGGCAGAGTAGAGTTGGCGGCCAACGGACTGGAAGACGAACTGGAAGCGTTTCAGCAGGCCGTTCGCGACTCGGGTCTGGGGCATTTTATAGCGCAGGAACAGGCCGCCTGGAGCGACATTAAGAATGAATATCGCGGATTTGAAATTACTAGCTAACGATTGGGAAGTGAAGCCATGAAGTACGCCATTATCGCGGATATCCATGCTAATCTGGAGGCATTTCAGGTCGTTTTGGAGGATATCAAGAGGGAGAATTGCACTCATTACGCCTGTTTGGGGGATGTGGTTGGGTATAATGCCAACCCCAAGGAATGCCTGGATATCGTCCGCAGCATGGGCATGCCGTGCGTCAAAGGCAATCATGATGAATACTGCTCCATTGAAACCGATCTGGAGGGGTTCAATCCCGCTGCCGCCGAAGCCATCAATTGGACGCGCCAACGTCTGAGCGAGGAAGATCGCCAGTGGTTGCGAGACATGAAATACATCCGGCTGGTGGCCAATTTTTCCCTCGTCCATGCCACGCTCGATGGGCCTCAGCGCTGGGGTTACGTTTTTGACAGATTGGCCGCCGCTGCCAGCTTCACCTACCAAAATACCAGCGTCTGTTTCTTCGGGCACACCCATGTGCCGGTCGCCTTTATCCGCGACAGTGTGGTGCGTGGCGGCACCTACTCCAAATTCAGAGTGGAGCCGGGCCGGAAATACTTTATCAATGTCGGCAGCGTCGGCCAGCCTCGCGACGGCATTAACAAGTCAGCCTACGTCATTTACGATCTCAACGAGGGATCCATCGAACTGCGCCGGCTGGCTTACGATATTCCGGCCACGCAGAAGAAAATTCTCGAGGCGGGTCTGCCGCCCCGGTTGGCCGAGCGGCTGGCCTACGGCAAATAAATGGGCTGTGCCGCCGTGGCGGACGCACCGGCCATCTCCGGCATGAAGATCAGAACTTGCCGACGGACTTCGCACGCTTGAAAATTCTCATCCTCAAACCCAGTTCGCTTGGCGATGTGATTCAAGCGTTGCCGGTCCTGCGGTTAATCAAAAAACGCTATCCGGATAGCGAAGTTTATTGGTGGATTTCCACGAGCCTGTCTCCTTTGCTGGAGAAAGACCCCGATTTGAGCGGCCTCTTTACTTTCGAACGGCATCGCTGGCTTCGACCGCGTTTCTGGCGTGATCTTTTTGTCACGGTGCGGCAGGCGCGATCACTGGCTTTTGACTACACGATCGATTTGCAGGGGTTGGCCAGGAGCGGCGCCTTTGCCTGGTTCGCCGACGCCAAGCTGACGATCGGGCTGGAGGATGCGCGAGAGGGCGCGCCGGGATTTTATGATTTGCAGGCGGCGCGTCCGGCTTGCGCGACTCATGCGGTGGATGCGTATCTAAAGGTCCTCTCCTGGATCGATGTGCCGGTGCATTGGGATTTTACCTGGTTGCCGGTCCAAAGGGAGGCCGCGGAAGCGGTGCGGCAAAAGTGGCGGCCCAAGGAGGTGCGCTGGGTGGTCCTGGTTCCGGGGGCCCGCTGGCCGAACAAACGATGGCCGGCACAGTCTTATGCTGAACTGGTGCGCCGCCTAGCCGGGGATCATGCGGATACTCAGTTTGCCGTCCTCGGCGGGACGGAGGACGCCGGCTTGGGAGAACAGATCGCGCAAGCCAGCCCGGAACGCTGCCTGAATCTGACTGGAAAGACTTCCCTTTGGGAAATGATCGAATGGATTCGTCGCAGCGCTCTGATGGTGAGCAATGACACCGGCCCGATGCACATTGCGGCTGCGCTCGGCAAAC
This sequence comes from uncultured Verrucomicrobiota bacterium, assembly GCA_964363225.1. Lineage (GTDB taxonomy): Bacteria > Verrucomicrobiota > Verrucomicrobiia > Limisphaerales > CAYIIH01 > CAYIIH01. The sequence goes on from CAYIIH010000057.1 coordinate 13,883, forward strand.
CGGTCGTGGCGGTTTTTGGGCCGACGGATCCGCGGCGGACCGGGCCCTACCGGCAACTGGAGCGGGTCATAAACTTGCCTCTGCCTTGCGCTCCTTGTTTGAAGCCGGCCTGTCATTACGTGAAACCGATGGAATGTTTGCAGGCCATCACTGCTGAGGCTGTGCAACGCAAGGTTCGGGAATGCCTGCCTTGATTTGCCGCTTGCCTGCCTCTTGATCTCGCCTACAGTGGTGGCATGAAGCTTCTTCCGATGGCAGCGGTTTTCTGGGGCGCGTGCTTGACCAGCGCGCTGGGCCAGATCTCGGTGGAAGTAGCCGTTGATCAGGAGCAGTTCCTTCCCAATGAATCGCTGGTGCTCCGAGTCCGAATTTCAAATCTTTCCGGTCAGACCCTCTCCTTGGGCAAAACCGCGGATTGGCTCTCCTTTACCGTGGAGGCCAAGGACAGTTTCGTCGTGAAACAAGTGCGGCCTGTGCCTGTGGCAGGAGAATTCACGCTGGAATCTTCCCGTATCGCCACCAAGCGCGTGGACCTGGCGCCCTGCTTTGATCTGGCCAAAGCCGGCCGCTATTCCGTGATTGCCACTGTCAATATTCCGCAATGGACCAGGGCCTATTCCAGCCAACCCAAGACGTTTGATATCAGCTCGGGGACGAAATTATGGGAGGCTGCCTTTGGCGTGCCGGAGCCTTCCGGCGCACCCAAGGGATCCCCGGAAGTCAGAAAATATGTGCTGCAGCAGGCCGTGAATCTGAAGGAAATCAGGCTCTATTTCCGGTTGACGGATGTGTCGGAATCACGAACCTTTCGGGTTTTTCCCATCGGCTCCCTGGTTTCTTTCAGCCATCCGGAACCACAACTGGACAGCTTGAGCAATCTCCATGTTCTCTTTCAGAATGGGGCCAGGACCTTCAGTTATTGCGTGATTAATCCTGAGGGGATTTTGATGGCCCGCGAGACCCACGAGTACACAACGACGCGACCGGCCCTGCGCGCCGGCCCGGGAGGCAAGATTGTCGTCGCGGGCGGCGCTCGCCGCACGACCCCGGATGATCTCCCGCCGCCTGCTCCAACGCCCTCCGCCGATGCGAAGCCGACCAGCCCATAGTTTGCTGCTGCGCCGGGCGCTGCATGGGTGGGTGTTAATCTGGCTTTTGTCGCTCACTTCCGGCTGGTCCCAGACCCTGATTTTACACCTCCGAAATGGGGATCGACTGTCGGGCCTTGTCCTTTCGGAAGACGCCGGCCAGTTGACCCTGACGAATCCTGCGCTCGGCAAGGTAGTCGTTCCCATCAGCCAAATCGAGCGGCGGGAAAAGCTTCCAGCCTACGAGAGCGGAAAACCTGTGGAACGGGCCTCAGTTCCAACGGTCGAAACCGCGCCCAAACCGGCGATAAAGCCCGATTCGAAATCGCCTGCCGCGCCCCATACCACGGCCCCAAAGACTCTGGCGGAATCCGTTCCAGCAAAAGGTCCGAAGCGTTGGAGCGCGGAAGCGCAGGTCGGCATGAACCTTCGGTACAGCGCCAAAGAGCAGCAGGATTATTATGTCACAGGCCAAGCCACTTATGGGTGGGACCGCCTCCGGCAAATCCTGGATTACAGTTTTGCCTACGGGAAAACGGAGGGAATCCTTTCAGCCAACCGCATGACTGGCAGCTCGAAAACAGAATGGAATACGTCGAAGAAGTGGTACGTGTACAACTTGGCCGGGGCAGGGTATGATGAGATTCGCAGAATCGACGTTCAGTACGAGATCGGGCCGGGCATGGGCTATGAATTGATCAATTCGACCAACTACAATTTTGTGTTGAAAAGCGAATTGGGCATGAGTTTCCAAGATCAGTACCGATCCGACCGCACGCGTCTGAGCACGTACTCTGCCCGGATCGCTGCAACGTTCGCCTGGAAAGTCCGGGACAAGATGACGATCGATGGCCGGGTCGAGTATTTCCCGAACGTGGAGAGCCTGGAAGACTATCGAATCCGGGCCGAGACAAACCTGAGGTATCCTCTCTCGAAGCACCTTTCCTTGAATCTGACGGTTATCGATCTCTACGACACCATGCCGGCGAGTGGAGTCACGCCCAACGACCTGCAAATTCGCTCCGCCGTTGGGCTTAAGTTCTAAATCTGAGCCGTCAGAAAAGGGCTTAACTGGAGCTGCAGGACTTTCCGGACTGCGGCCGCGAGATTCGGCAGCACAAAGTCGTGGTGTCCTGATCCGTTCCAGGGAGATTTAACCAGCAAGGAGGTGCAGCCGGCAATGTGGGCCGCTTCAGCGTCTTGCCACTTGTCGCTCAGGACAAAAGAACGGTCCAAGTCCAACTGGTACTTAAAGGCGGCTTCGATCAGCAGCCCGGGCTTGGGTTTGCGGCAAGGGCAACGGTCCATCTCGTCGTGCGGGCAAATGAGGATGTCGTCAAGGTCGAATCGCCGGCGGAGTTGGACGTGCATGAGGTCCAACTCGCGCCGGGACTGGTAACCCCGCGAGAGGCCGGGTTGATTGGCCGTCGCCAGCAACAAGAAGCCGGCGGCCTTGAGCTCTCGGAGAGGTTCAATTGCCTCCTCACAGACCCGAAACTCGTCCACGGTCAAAGGAGTGATTTGCTGCTGTTTCTCGACTCGGACATGATTCAATATGCCGTCCCGTTCAAAAAATACTGCTGGTCTCATGGCAGGCCCTCCAAGCATAAAGTTGGCCGAGCCCAAAAAGGGCCTGAAATCAGCGTGTTACAGACAAATTATTAAACTTGCAGTTGCAGATTTGCGAGCCGTTGCAGAGACGGGATTGCCGCGGTTCTCCAGCCGATGAGAGCAGAACCCAACGGCCGCCAAACAAACTTTCCCTCAGCAACCTTGCCGAACTCCTCATTTCGCCCGGATTTTCCTGTTACTGCAACAGGTCCGTGGTGGACTGGACGCGGAGTTCCATCTGTTTGACAATCGGCAGAGCGCGAGCGACGGCGTTTTGCTCCGTCTGGCCGCGAAAACCCAGCAACTCGACACGGACGGCGGCGATGACCTCTCCATTCCGGTCGTGCAGGGGGAGGGTGACGATCAGGGTTTGTTTCTCCCTGCCAAAATAGAGGGCATCCCGCTCGATGACATCCTGCTCGACTTTTGCGCCGGGGGTTCCGATATCGGTCTCGTTGTTGCTGGCAATGACTTGAATCGCCGATTGATTCTGGCGCCGGGCGTAGATTTTCAATCCCAGCAGCCGCGGATACTTTTGCACCATTTCGCGGACCAGGACCTTGGCCAGGGACTCGCGAGGCGTGTAAACCACCTGGGTATCGGCAAAGTAGCTGACGGAATCTGACTTGGTCCAAAAGCCGATTTTCCCCGTGCTGAACGAACTGCCCATCAGGAACGGACTATCCGTCAGTTTGGGAATGACTTCCTTGCCATTGAGCAGGCAACGAATCTGATTGCCCTTGCATTCCACCGTCATTTCATGCCAGACGCCTTTGGGGATTTCCACCTCCATGCCAATCGGAGGGCTCCGTTTTCCCTGGACCAGTTTGTGAAAGCGGAAGGTGTTCCCCAAGGAGCTGGCTCGGACATAGTAATAGTTATTTTCGTCTTGAATTCGGAAAGCGATCCCCGCCATCTGCTCGGCCAGGCCGCTCACCGTCTTGAATCGTGTTGTCAACGTAAAATCGCCAAACGTTTCCTCCTCGAAAATGAGCAAGGGACAATGCTCATCTGTCGCGTCCCGGTCGAGTTGCGCCAAGACTGGACGTTTGGTTACCAGCGGCGCATTGGGGGTGATCGGCGGGAGCAACGGCGGAACCTCATCCATGATGATCTTCCAGTCTCCCGGCTTGCCCTGGCCTGAGATCGCGCTCCGAAAGCCGGCTGGCGGCTCGTTAAGCGGAAATTTGCCAAAATCAAAGGGGCGCTCGGCGGCCAGAAGATGCCAGCCCGCCGCCCAAGCCGCAAAACCAAGTATCAAACGCAACATCGGGCACACGCTAGAAAGAAAGAGAACGCCGGACAAGTCTTTATCCTGTCCAGATCGGGCCACTCAGCTTAAGACTCTGCTGAGCTGCTATTCGTAGATCATTTCCTTGACCGTCTGACCGGCCGGGATGAATGGCAGCACATGTTCCGAATAGGGAGTGATGACATCCAGAAGGTAGGGTTCATCGGAGTCCAGCATCCGCTGCAGGGCCGCGCGCAAATCTTTTTTGAAGATCACCCGCTCGCAGGGCACATTGAAGCTCTTGGCCATGGCAATAAAGTCGGGATAGATTTGTTTCATGTTTTCCGGGTCGCCCAGATAAGTGTGCCCTCGGTTTCCAGAGTAGAAACGATCTTCCCATTGCACCACCATGCCAAGATGTTGGTTGTTCAGAATCAGCGCCTTGGCCGCAATATTCTCGATGTGGGCCGTGGCCAGTTCCTGCACATTCATGAGAAAAGAACCGTCGCCATCGATATCGACGACTTGCCGGTGGGGTTGGGCCACTTTCGCTCCGATGGCGGCCGGGTAGCCGAATCCCATCGCGCCCAACCCGGCGCTGGTCAACAATTGCCGCGCATCCTTGTACCAGTAATATTGCCCGGCCCACATCTGGTGCTGCCCGACGCCCGTCGTAATGATGGCATCGCCTTTGGTCAGTTCGTACAACATTTCAATGGCCATTTGGGGCAGAATCACCTGGCCCGAGTCGCCTCCCATGAAATCGCGGACGTGTTGAGATTCAAGCACTTCTTCCGTGAGCTTGTATTTTAACGGCCCCTTGGCTTTCCAGGCAGCGATTTGCTGGTGCCAGGCAGTGAACTCCTTTTTTATGGGCCGGGCTTTGATCAATCGATTCAACCTCTGGAGCGCGTCCTTTATGTCGCCGACGACCGGCAGGTTGGCCTTTCTGTTCTTGTTGATTTCCGACGCATCAATGTCGATATGGACGATGGTGCCGTGCTCGCAGAACTTCTCCACCTTGCCGGTCACCCGGTCATCGAACCGCACGCCGAAGGCCAGCAGCAAGTCCGCTCCGGGCGCCCCCGTGGCCGGTTCGCCGTTCACGGCCCAATTGGCGTAAGCCGTGCCGTGCATGCCAAGAAACTTGAGAGAAAGCGGGTGAGTCTCCGGGAAGGCCCCGCAACCCATGATCGTCGTGGCGACGGGAATTTGGGCGGCTGCCACGAATTGCCGCAGTTCTTCATCAGCATGGCTGGTGATAATGCCGCCCCCGACGTACAGGACGGGCCGTTCCGACTTTTCGATCAACCCAATGATTTCGTTCAATGCGACCTCATCCGCCTTTTTGTCAGGAGCATAACCGCGCAGATGAACTCCGGCTGGGAAGACCGGTTGAGTATAGGCTTGTTGCACGTTCTTGGGGATGTCAATCAGCACCGGGCCGGGCCGGCCGGTCTGGGCAATATGAAACGCTTCTTTGATGATGCGCGGGATTTCGTTGACATCGGTCACCAGATAACTGTGCTTCACCACCGGCAACGTCATCCCAAAGATATCCGTTTCCTGAAAAGCCCCTTTGCCAATCATGTGCTGGGGCACTTGTCCGGTGATGGCAATCAATGCGACCGAGTCCATGTACGCATCCGCAATGCCGGTGACCAGGTTGGTTGCTCCCGGTCCGCTGGTGGCCATGCACACGCCCGCTTTGCCGGAGGCGCGGGCATACCCTCCGGCCGCAAAAGCTCCGCCCTGCTCATGGCGCGGCAAAATGGTCCGAATCTTTGAACGGGTCAGCGCTTGGTGCAGTTCCATGCTCGCGCCTCCCGGGTACGCGAAAATGGCCTCAACCCCTTCCCGCTCCAAAGCGGCGACGACAATGTCGCAACCTTTCATTCGAGGCCGCGTTTCCTGGTGTTCCGGGGACGTGGAAGCTCTGGCTTCCGGTGCTTGGGTCGTTTTGATCATATTTTCTTAGTTTTTTGGCCGGGGGTCGCAGGCCAACAAAAAACCCACGACCGTTTCCAGCCGTGGGTTCTTGTCGAAATTCTTCTTAACAGCGACAAGCACCGACGGCGCCATGCACGACGACGACGACCAGCAGCAGAACTTGTCGAATGTTAAGTAACATGCGACGGAACATAGACGGCTAGCCGAGCCAGGTCAAGCCTGGATTCGATTTCAACCGGGATTCGATTTCACCGGGCATTTCGCAGCGTGGTCTAAGGTTCAACGACGCCGCTCGCATTCCCTGCCTGCGCCTGCCTGTACAGCGGCAGACAGGCCGCAAGCGTCGTGGAAGGCAGGTCGCGAATGTGCCCACGCCTTCTCCAGAGGCTACGGCTGTTTCTTTCTGAAAATGTCCGTGGTCTCGGACAAGTTGAGCATCGCGAGGTCGAGGCTTTGGCCAGGGGCGCGGTCGCGGGCGATCTGGATCTGCTCGGCAATGGATTGGATGGCTGAGTTGGCGTAGTACTTGATCGCGCCGAGGCTGATTCGTGCCGGGAACAGAACGATAAAGAGGTTGCCGCACGCGTCCACTTTGCTGACGAGCAGGCTGTACTTCTCGCCCTGTTGATAGATGCTGCTGAAGTTGGGTTCGCTAATGATACTGGCGATGGCCTGGGTCCCTTCAAAAACTCCGGAAGCCAAAGCCCCCAGCGCGCTGGCCTGAAATTGGCCTTCTTCGCCTTTGCGGAAAAAGCAAAACCCGCCCTCGGCCGTGAGCAAAACCACGCTGGCTTCGCTCTTGGCCAGGAAATCGCCGGCCACGGCATCGATGCGCTGGATGTCCTCCTCGAGGAGTTGGGGCAAGCTGGCCATATCATGCCGGTCGGCGGGCGGTTTCGTTGATGAACTTGTTGAGCAACATGCGGGTGATCATGTTGAGCGTTTCAAAGACGCCTTCGCATTTCTGGGCGCACGACTCGAACGAAGGCACCTGCACCTCGCGGTTGTTGAGCAGGAATTCCATATAATCCACCGGTGCCACATTGGGCAAGTCCCGTTTGTTGTACTGCAGCACATAAGGTATGTCGGCCAGGTTGAGCTTGAGCGTCTTCAGGTTGTCTTCCAGATTGGCCAAGCTCTCCACGTTTTCCGCCATCTTGTCATATTGTGAATCGGCCACGAAAACGATCCCATCGACTCCGCGCAAAACCAATTGGCGGGTCGTATTGTAAATCACCTGGCCGGGAACGGTGTAAAGCTGGAACTTGGTCTTAAAGCCTTTGATCGACATGCCCTCGATGGGCAGAAAATCGAAGAATAACGTCCGATCCGAGCTGGTGGCCAGGGAAACCAGCTTGCCCTTTTCCTGCGCCGTTTGCACGTTCTCATGCACTTTGATCAGGTTCGTGGTCTTGCCGCAGAGGGCCGGCCCGTAATAGACGACTTTGACTTGGAGTTCTTTGGCAGCCTGATTGATGATGGCCATAAATGTTGCGAGCTGATTAATTCTGGCCTAACTGCGCGGCAATCGCCGTCAGTTGAGGCTTGGGTAACTGTTCGCCGGCGCGGCCCAACACCGCAAGATAAACGGTGCCGGCTTTGAAGATTTGCAGTGGAACTGACTCGATCAGGATGGTCAAATGGCCAGGATCGCCCAGTTTGAGTTCCTTCGTGTACTGCTGCATCCGTCCGAACATCTGAGGCACGAAAGCGGCGATGGTTTCCCCGTTCAAACCCGGCGGCAATTGGCCCGCTACCAGCAGCCCATCCGGCAAAGCAATCAGCGCTCCGGCTATGCCACGCAGGCGGGCCGCGCTCTGCACGATCTCAAGCGGTGTCCAATTCATCTTGTCAGGTTGTCCAAAAATCTGCCCGTACGAAAGGACGGGCCTCGGAATGGCTGCAGCCGGGGTGGCCGCTGGCAAACCAGTTGCAGCGCTCGGGGCTGCAGTTGCCAGTCGAGGCGCGGCCAAAGCCGGCATCGGCGCCGCAGTTGAAGCAGCAATTGGCACGGCCGCAGGGGCAGGTGAAATCGGAGCAGCCACCGGAACGGTCGGGATTGGGGCAGGCGCCGACCCGGTTGGAGTTGGAACGACGGGGCTGACAGGGGCAGGTTCAGGCGCCTGCGATGGAGGCGGAGCTTGGGCCGGAGGCAGGGGCTTTTTCCCTTCGAAGACATTGGGAATATTGTCCGCAACGAGGTATTTCTTTTGCGGCGGGGAGGGGCGCCGCTTCGCCATGAAAAGTGGGGCGAGGACGGGCAGGGGGAGTTCGAGTTGGGTCTCGGGCGCGATCGGGACGGAACTGGCGCCGGACGAAGGCTTGATCCAGCCCCGGAGTTGGCCCCAGGTGAAAACAGCTTTGCCGCGCTTCAGCGCTTGCTCGATTTCACCGAGCGGCAACTCCAGCGAAACCACTTTCAGCCCGGAGACTTGTTGCCGCACCGCTTCCGGCCAGGAAACAGCGCAGGACGAAAGGGGCACGCTTATTGTCTCAGCCTGTGCCGAGGCGGGTGCCGGCCGGGAGATTGCCACCGCGGGAGCAGGCTCCGGTTTGACCGCAGCGGGAGCCGGTTTGGGCGGAACCGGAAGGGGTTTAGCCGCAACGGGTGTGGGCTTGGGTGCCGCAGGAATCGAGAAAGGAATTGGCTTGGCTGGTTCCGGCGCGATGGGAACGCTTGGGGCAACCGGCATGGCGGAAATTTCTGTTTTCGGGAAAAGTTGCTCAGGTTGAGCCGGCGCTGCTTCGCGGGCTGCGACCTTGGCTGTTGGCAAGAGGGAAGCCGCGGCGGGTTCCTGCTGAGCTCTTTGCGCCCTGCCAGATGCCTGGGCCGGGAGTGACTTTTGTTCCTGTTGCGGCAGGATGGCCTGGGAAAGAGGCTCTCCTTTCGGACCAAAGATATTTGAGATGTCGGATGGCAGCGCTATCTGCTTTTGTCCGCTGCGCCGCGGCAGGCGACCGGGCTTGAGGCGGCTGAGAATGTCGGCCAGCGGCAACTCGACCAGCGTTTGATCTTGATCACTGGCATTGGAGAAAAGGCCGGCTGGTGACGCTTGTCTGATTTCGCCGAAAGTGATCTTGACGGCGCCAAGCGAGAGTTGATCGACAATTGCTTTTGCGGGCAAATGAATGGACGGAGCATCCTTCGGGGCCTGGCCGATGCGGTTTTTCAAAGCGTCAGGGAACTTCGCCATGATCGACGCCAGCGGGATTTCGATGGAATCCTCAGCGCCGGGTTTCGCGGCAGGAGGCGCTGGCGAAACCACGGGTTTTGGCGAGGCAGGCGGGGCGGATTTGACGGGGCGCTGGGGGACAGTCTGGGCGGAAGGTTTCGGGACAGGCTGTTCCTCGGCGGGCTTTGCCAATATACTTTTCAGGAATTTGAACATCGAACGCAGGAGTATCCTTGCATAATTAGCCCGGTTAGTCGATAAGATTTCAAGTCGGCTTGCATTTTCTGTCTGAAGAGACTTTTATTGGCAGGAAACAAGCTGATGATTGTCGTTATGCCTGTTCGCCACAAACTTTTAATCCTGGACGATGATCAGGATGTGCTCGAATTATATCGGGAAATGTTGGCGCATCTGCCCAGCCAGCCTGATGTCCATACCGCTACTTCGGGCGCGCGCGCCATTGCCTTGCTGGAATCCGAACCGTTCACCTTGCTCCTCTCGGATTTGAAAATGCCCAAGATGGACGGCTTGCAAGTCCTGGCGATCGTCCGGCGCAAATTCCCCCAATTACGAACCGCGGTGATGACGTCGGTGGCGGATGAACAATTCCGGGCCAGGGCGTATGCTATGGGAGTGGATTTGTTTGTGGAAAAGCCCAGCACCGGCAAGGAAATCATCTTCTTCCTCGATTGCATTGAATCGTTGCTCGGCCGGGAAGTAGCGGGCGGATTTCGAGGGGTGCAAAGCAAGAGCCTCGTCGATATCATCCAATTGGAGTGTCTTTCTCAGAGTTCGTCCGTCCTCAAGATCACCAACGGCCTGCTGGAGGGTAAAATCTGGATTCAAAACGGAGAGGCCATCGATGCGGCCGTGGAAGACCTGGCCGGCGAAGCGGCTTTTCAAAAAATCCTCTCCTGGAAAACCGGCAATTTTGAAATTCTCGCGGCCGAACCGGCCCGCAAACGGACCATTTTCAACTCCTATCAGGGGCTGCTGTTGGAAACGGCGCAAGCCTTGGACGAAGCCCAGGCGGCGGAAGGCGAGGCCCTTCCCGGCTCAGAAGCCGCCGCCGAGGGCAAAGAACCCGCTTCGTCCCTGGCGGCGCTGGCCCGGTTTCATGGCGTGGAATTCGTGCTGGCCTCGCGTCCGGGCGAGAAAGAGAAGGTGGATTCCTGGGGCTTGGAAAATCCGGACCAGGTCGCCAATTTTGTGGGCCAGACCTTGGCGGGCTTTCGCGCGCTCAGTGAGCGGCTGCAAGTGGGGCAATTAAGCGGGCTGGAAGGCATGGGATTGCAGCGGCATCTGGCCATCGCCTCGCATGAGGAAGCGGCGCTGTGCGCCGGATTCCGGCGTTCTCTAACCCGGAATCAAGTGCAGGAAACTATGAAACGTATTGTCGCCAAATGGGTCTCTTAAATATTTTTGCCAAACCAGCCGAACCGTCATTGATGCGTTTGCCCTCCGGCAGTTTCACGGTGGACCCGACCGGGCGGCTCATCACCTCCACGCTGCCCCAGGCCTTTGCGGCCGGTCACGTGGCGGAGATGGCCCAGGCGGTCCTGTCCGCCTTTCGTCTGGCCCAGGAGGCGCAAGTGCCGCTGACGGAGATCACCGTCAACTTCTCGGCCTTAAAGCTGACCGCGCGCGAATTAAGAGGCGGGGCGATCATCTTTCTTTCCCCTTCGGCCTTGAAGCAAAAGTAAACCACCCGACCGTTCTGCGCTATGAGCAACAAAAAACTGGACCAACTCATCCTGCAAATGGAGAATTACCTCGAATGCTGGAAGCAGTTTAACCACTACTTGAATCTGGCGCGGAGCAAGAAGTTTGAAGCCGAGGATGAAAGCCAATTCCTGGAGGTGAAGAGCGTCATCACGCAGGAATTGGAACTGATCCTTTCCGCCATTGAAGCCGGGACGCCCAACAAACAAGATGTCCATGCGCTGATCGCCAGCGCCCCTTCGATTCGTTACATGAGCGAAATGAACGACGGCTCGCTGCGCGGGCTGGAAAACCAGTGGCACAAGCTCTACATCTCCTGGCAATCGCTTTTGGGCCAGTTGAAGGTGCAGCAACGGGATCTGGAGTCCAAGTCGATGTGGGGATCGCTCTTCGGCAGGAAAAAATAGGTTGCGCCTGCGCCGAACCGGCAGCCGGGTGGCTGCCACATCGAGGGAAAAACAGCCTGCAGTTGCTGCTGGGAGAGCGTTGTTGGTTCAGATTTTCTCTTGTCAAAAATCGGTAAATTCTGCTTTTAGATAGACCTGATGAACCCGATTTTGCGGATGGAAAATCTCCAGGTCGAGTATCGCAGCCGGGAATTGGGCCGGGAGCCGAAGCTGGCCTTGAAGGGACTGAATTTATGCGTTGGCCAGGGCGAAGTGTTTGGCTTTCTCGGTCCCAATGGGGCAGGCAAGACCATGGCCATCAATGTGCTCCTTGGTTTCCTGAATGCCACCAGCGGGGCGGCTTACGTTTTCGGAGTTAATGCGCGCCAACCGATCGCCCGACAGCGCATCGGGTACCTGCCCGAGTTGACGTATTACTACAAATTCCTGAGTGCGGAAGAATTGCTCCGCTTTTACGCGCGCATCTTTCGGATTCCCAAAGCGAAGGTGGAATCGCGGATTGACGCCGTTTTGAAATTGGTGGAGTTGGAACAGGTCCGCCGGCGTTTGATCGGAACTTATTCCAAAGGCATGCAACAACGCTTGCGACGCCATCAGCGCCCGAATCCGTTTCTGGGATGGCGTGCTCCAAGCGATAGAGGCGAATGTGTCCCCCGGGCATTAGTTGAGCCGCGCACGACTCAGTCGAGTGTCGACGTGGTCCGAGCGGCTGCTTTTAACTCTCGCTTGTCCGAATCCGGTAAACGCAGCGACGGGCGCCGGCCACCATGTGCTCCGCTCTCTCGATGCTGACGTCTACGCCGAGAATGGCGCGGAAGACGCCCATTTCCGCATCGCATAGCTTGGGGCACACGTTGGCCGCTGCGGAAATCGGGCAGTGGTTCTCGATCAGCAGGAACGAACCGTCACGCTGGCGCTGCACTTCGGCCATGAAGCCTTCTTCGTTGCGGATTGAAATCAGCGCCTCCAAGCGCGCTTGGAGAGGGGCGGGCGCGGGGATGCGTGAGCGGTAATTCGCAATCTGCCGTTTGGCGCATCGGGCCACCAGGCGCTGGACGCCCTCTTCGCCGAAGGTCTCGCCCGTGGCGTTCAAGAGACTCACGGTCAGGCTGGCGTGGGCATCTGGGAAGAAGCGGTTGGCAGCCGGGGTCGGAAACCAGAGTTTGGCAGGCCGACCGACAGGGCGCGGCTCCTCCCGATGACTGACCAGCTTTTGCTGGCGCAACGCGTAGAGATGCTGGCGCACCGCCATTGCGGAGATGCCCAGTTCAGACGCCAGGGCCTCCGAGTCGCTTGGCCCGCGCTGTTTCAGGAGCGTCAGGATGGCTTCACGTGTGCCAACCAGTCTTGCTTTCGTGCGCGCGGTGCTGCGCTTGGTCATGAGCGCACCCTACAACAAACCACTTGCCAAGGCCAGAGACATCGCGTATTTGTTTCTAAAGCATTTGCTTTAGAAACTCGGCGCGGCCTGGCGAGGCGCCGGGTGAACGAACGGTCGGGCGCCGCTGCGCGGAGCACGGTTTACAGCCCGGCGGCAAACAAGATGCGAACGAAAGACTGAAGAAGCTTATGGCAGACGTTGCGAATCGATACTCGGAAAACGTGTCCGGAAAGTTCTACGTGGACAACCAGTGCATCGACTGCGACCTGTGCCGGGAGACGGCGCCCAACAATTTTACGCGCAGCGATGACGGGGGTTATTCCTACGTTTTCAAGCAGCCGGACACGCCCGAAGAGGAGGAGCAGTGCCGGGAGGCGATGGAAGGCTGCCCGGTCGAAGCGATTGGCAACAACGGCGACAAGGCCGCCGCTCCCGTTTGAATCGCCGCATTAGTGGAAGTCCCATGCACCGAAAGCAACTGAACGAACCACGAACATGAGCAGCCCAACCAGACCAGCGCAGCGTCAACTCGGGGGTGGGTCCACCCGGTCTGTCAAAGCCCCGCCGGGTTTTCGCCGTCTGAAAGGGAAGGAATTAGTCTGGTGCGGCGATTACGTGGCAGATAAGCGCTTCGGGCTCCAACTGTGGGAAGGTCTGGGCGGATTTCAGGCTGACTCGTTTACCGTGCCAACTTACCGGAATGCCCGGAATGATTACAAAGACCGAAGCCTTCAGCCGAAACTCAACCAGCAAACCCAGAACAAAAAACCCAGAACAAAAGGAAAGCACCGATGAAGACACCTGCGATTATTGCGTATCTGAAGCCGACTTGCGGCTGGAGCACGGGCGTGCGCGCCGTCCTCCAGAAATACCAGTTGCCCTATGATGGCCGCGACATCATCGTCAATCCCGACAACTACGCTGAGATGGTGAAAAAGAGCGGGCAACAGCTTTCGCCTTGCGTTGAGGTCAACGGGCACATGCTGGCCGATGTCAGTGGGGACGAAGTGGAAGCCTACCTGCTCAAAGCCGGAGTGGTGCAGCCGACCGCCGCCGTCGCCGATGCGCCGACCAACCGGGCTTGCGACACGCATCACCATGAATAACGCCTGACAGGAGCCAGAGGCTCCGGCTCGTTCAGCAACCATCAAACCGACTCAAGCATTATGGCAAAACTCATCAAAATAGCGGCAGCCAAGGACGTGCCACCTGGCCAAGCGGCTGCGTTCACAGTCGAGGGCCAGAGAATCGCTCTCTTCAATGTCGAGGGAACTTATTATGCCATTGGCGACACTTGCACGCACCGTGGCGGACCGCTGTCGGAAGGCGACGTTCAAGGCACCAAGGTCACCTGCCCCTGGCACGGAGCGGATTTCGATCTCAAAACCGGCGCCGTCATGGGGCCGCCAGCGCACAAGGGTGTTCCAAGTTACAAAGTCGTGGTCGAAAGCGATGACATCAAAGTGGAAGTATAGAATATTATGAGCACAGCAACGGAAACGATTGAGGGTCTGGTCAAGCAGGAATACAAATACGGCTTCTACACGGACGTCGAGACGGAGTCCGCGCCGCCAGGGTTGAACGAGGACATTATCCGGCTCATCTCGCACAAGAAGAACGAACCGGAGTGGCTGTTGGAATGGCGGCTGAAAGCGTATCGCCACTGGACGACCATGCAGGCGCCGACCTGGCCGAATGTGCATTACCCGCCGATCGACTATCAGGACATCACCTACTACGTCGCGCCCAAGCAGCTTGGCGACGGCCCGAAGAGCCTCGACGAGGTGGATCCGAAGCTGTTGGAGACTTACGAGAAGCTGGGCATTCCCCTCCGCGAACGCGGGCGGCTGGCGGGCGTGGCGGTGGACGCGGTGTTTGACAGCGTGTCCGTCGGCACCACTTTCAAGAAGCAGCTTGGCGAGAAGGGAGTCATTTTCTGCTCGTTCAGCGAAGCGGTGCAGGAGCATCCGGACCTCGTCCGCAAGTATCTCGGGTCGGTGGTTCCTTACACGGATAACTTCTACGCAGCGCTCAATTCGGCGGTCTTTACCGATGGCTCGTTCTGCTACATCCCGAAGGGCGTGCGCTGCCCGATGGAGCTTTCGACTTATTTTCGCATCAACGCGGCCAAGTCCGGCCAGTTCGAGCGCACGCTCATCGTGGCCGACGAAGGCAGCCGCGTGAGTTATCTCGAAGGATGCACTGCCCCGATGCGCGACGAAAACCAGCTTCATGCTGCCGTGGTCGAACTCATCGCGCTCGATAAGGCTGAAATCAAATACTCGACGGTGCAGAACTGGTATCCGGGCGACGAGAACGGCAAGGGCGGCATCTACAATTTCGTCACGAAGCGTGGCCACTGCAAAGGGCGCCACTCGAAGATTTCCTGGACGCAGGTCGAGACCGGCTCGGCCATCACCTGGAAGTATCCTAGCTGTATTCTCCAAGGTGAAAATTCCGTCGGCGAATTCTATTCCGTCGCGGTGACGAACAACTATCAGCAGGCTGACACCGGCACGAAGATGATCCACATCGGCAAGAACACGCGCAGCACCATCGTCTCTAAGGGCATTTCGGCGGGACACGGTCAGAACAGTTATCGCGGGCTGGTAAAGATTCAGAAGGGCGCGGCCAACGCCCGCAACTTCTCGCAATGCGACTCGCTGCTCATTGGCGACCAGTGCGGTGCGCACACCTTTCCCTACATCGAGGTGAAGAACTCCACCGCGCAGATCGAGCACGAGGCCAGCACCTCGAAGATCGGCGAAGACCAGATCTTTTACTGCAACAC
>CAYIIH010000058.1:0-11532 GCA_964363225.1 uncultured Verrucomicrobiota bacterium
AAAATCGAACTCGGCATTCTTGAGTTCGGGGATGATTATTTTGACGCGGAACTCGACCCAACGGCCGGTCTTGTCGTTGCCGAACTTAATCACCGGATCGTGGATCTCGACCGTGAGCAGGTTGAACAGCGGCAGCTTCCAAACGCCCGTCAGCGCCAGTTGCGCCTCGGAGAGGGTAATCCCAGTGCGGTCGATGAGGATGGGTTTGTCTTCCGTTACTTCGAACGACAACTCGCCAGTGCCCTCCGCGCCCACGATCTTAGCCCGCTCGCCGGTCAGTTCCACCGGCAGCATTAATATGCCGGCCATCGAAATCTGCGGGTCGTACTTCACTTTGTAATTCGGGTTGTTGGCGTTGCGGGCCGCCAGCCGATCCGACACGAACACCGCCTTGCGGAGATCTACACTTACGCCAAAGAGCTTGAAGTCCTCGCCTTCCTCGGAAGTGATGGTCACGGTCAGGACTTTGTTCTCGAACTTCAGCTCGCCCTTGAGGGTTGCGTCGGGACCTTCGATGTCGGTGGTGCCGTTCACCGCCCATTGCAGCACGATCGGATCGGAACCGGCCACTGGCAGGCGCTGGACCTCCATCTGGATGTGGCCGAGAAACCAGTCGTCGTTGATATCGACGCGCAGGATTTCGATCCGGCCTTTGAACGTCACGGTGACGGTGGGCGGAGTGCCGGTGCGCTGGATCTGGAAGTATTGGCCCTGGTCGCGCACCAAGGAGAGCGTGGCGTTGAACTGCGGCGCGGTGAACTCACCGCCGAGTCGCAAGGCGCTTTCGGTGTTGTCGTAATAGAGCCACAGGTCGTCGGCAAGCAATTGGAATCCGCCCAAATCGAGCGCGTAGTTGGTCGGGTGACTCACCATTACCCCGGAGAAATTCGTGCCTTTGCGGCTGATGCTGACGTAATCGTCACCCTCGACCGCGAGTTCCCAGCCGCCCAGGGCGTCGGGCAGTTTCAACTTACCCTGCAAGCGCAGTTCGCTGTCCCGGAAGGAAGCGCCCGCCGGCTTCACGAAGGTGAGCTTGGTCACCTGCACGGTCGCGCCCGCCACGGTGTATTCTTTCGTCAGCGCCTGTTGCGCCCGTTCGACGGCCTGGCCCAACGCCTTGCCCGCGGCGGTTTCCTTGAGATCCAGATCCCAAGTGCCCTGGTAGAGCACCAACCAGACATCGGCGAGATTCACCTTGAAGCTGCCGTCCGCATGGATCGTTTTGGTGGCGGCATCAAAGCTCAGCTCACCTTCAAAGAGCAGCAGCGGGGTGAAATCACTCTGATTGACCGGCTTGAACCCGATCTGAACCTCGCCGGTGACCTTGTACACGGTGCCGTTCTGGCTCCATTGGTTCTTCGCCACCAATTGCAGCGGGTCCAAATCCAGGCCGGTCGAAATCTCGAACTTGAGATTGTTGGAGGGTTTCTTCTCGACCTCCTGCGGTTCAATGACATCGCCCTTCGGCGCGGCTGGATCGGCCGTTGCGGCCTTGACGCCGGAGGCCCTCACCGGCCAATCGGTCAGGATGATCCAGCGAAGGTTTTCGGGCTGGACCCCTTGCGGCAGCGTGAGGCCGGTGAAATCCGGAGTGAAACTCCAACTCAACGCCTGGCCGGGTGTCTCATTCTGCGGATCAGCCGCGACCAAATGTGTGGCCGTCCGTTTGATGCCGGTGGGCGTCAAGTTGAGGTGCCAGACGTTGTTGGCGGGGTTGTTGGTGACCCAAAGGTTGTCGTCGGTCCCCAGCCAGATTTGATCGATCCAGGCGGTGCCTTTCGCCAGCGGCCCGGTACCCTGGTTGGCCACCGTGTAAATCAGCGCCGGGGTCTTGGGATCCAACTGGATCGGCTGGCCGGTCGTCACGGTCAACAGGGGCCGCTGGATATCTGTGACGATCAAGTCGGGCAGTTTCCAGGAGACCGGGGTGCGGGCTTGGTTGTTCGTATAATCGCCCTCCTCGATGCCGCCATCGGAGTTGATTACCAGCACCCATTTCACGCCGGCCTGCAATTGTTCCAGGCTGAAACGCTGAAGGTCCGGCACGGTTACGGTGATGCCATGCATGCCGGTGACCGAATTGAAATACTCCGACCCGAGGAACTGCAATCCGGGTTGGTTGTTCGGGCCGATGACCTCGAAGTACAATGATTCCTGCCACCGCGCGTTGGCAAACAACCGGCCCGCGCCCAGCTTCACCGAGTAACTGACCTCGATCTTATCCCCCGGCACCACGGCCGGCACGCCCGGCGCGTCGAATTTCTGAATCTGCAGATCGGTGACCGGGAGCGGCCGCGTCACCTGCTGCGTCGCCAAACCCTGCGGGAAACCGCCCACGGCGATCGGATTCTGGGTCAGCCGCACGGTCGGATCGAAGAACTCAATCGGCTGCACTGCCAATTGGCTGGCCGGCTTCGTTTCCACCACGGCGATCAATTTGGCGGTATCATATTCCATCACCGCATGAATGCCGCGATAGGAGGCAAACAGCACCTTGCCATCCGGTGACAGCGCCAGGTTGTCGAGGAACCCGCCCACGATGCCTTCGGTCGCGCCCAGCAACACCGGCTTGCCAAACGGATCTTGGATGATGCCGATGTTGGCCCCGACCGGCTTGGGATACAGAGTCGGATCATGCGATGGCACGCCCTGGAGCCAGGCATTGAAGCCCGCCACAAAGGCGTATTTGAAGTCGGCGGTGATGACCACCGACATCGCATTGTTGATGTCGAACCAGTCGATCTTCGAACCCAGCGTCAACTCGACGCTCTGCACCTTGGTCCAGTTCGTCTCGTCCGCGTTGAAGGTCAGGAAGGTCACGCCCGTCAGGTCGGATTTACGGTCGGTGACGGCAATCTTGAGCGGATCGCTGGTGGCGGTGACGCCATAGACCTCTTTGCCCACGCCATTGATGGTCAGCAGCAGCTTGCCGTAAACGCCCTTGGCGGGATCGATCTTCTCGAGGTCCACGATGTGCAACGAGCCAGCCTGGCCGCTGTTGCGTTGCGCGCCGAATAGCGTCTCTCCCGGCGCCGCCACAAAGAGGCGATGGCCGCCGGCGCTCACCGCCAAACCGCGCAACCCCACCACCGCGGGCGCCACTTCAATCGTGCCCAAATATTGATGGAACCGGCTGATGGTCGAGGAACCGGAAATCGTCCCGGCTTCCTGGAACGGATTGATGTCCACCACATAAACCAAGCCGGTCTTGTTATGCGAGGCCTCGTCTGAAACGTAGAGGTGCCGGCCGTCCGGATCGGTAGTCAGCCAGAACGGCGCGGCGCCCGCCGGCAGGTTGATCCGATCCAGCGCCGGGGTGCCGGGATTCACATCCACTTCCTGCAAAGCGATGGTGTCGAGGACCGCAATCGCCGAGGACGACCAGAGCGCCACATAAGCGCGTGTGCCGTCCGGCGTCACCAGGACCTGGCGTGGATTGACCGGGCCGCTGATGTTCTTGAGCGGAATCTTCGCGATCAAATTCCCGGTGTCGGCCCGGAACACCGCGACCTCGCTGGTGGGCCCGGTGGCCGCAAACACGTAGCGGCTGGCGGCGCTGATGGAAACGGCCGCGCTGCGGGTTTCGGTTTCCTTCACGACGCGCTTACCGGTATTCGGATCGTTGACGAACTCGCCCTGCCGGCGGATCACCCGCACGGAAGTCAGGCCCAGAATCACGTCCTGCGGCACCGCGACGCTCAAGGTTTTGGTGGCCTCGTCCCACTTGAGATCGCTCCCCTGCACCTTGCGCGGCTCGCTGCTGCGACCGGCTTTGTCGGTGAACTCGACCGTGATATCTTCAATCCTGGACCCGTACCTGATGCCATCGAGTGCCTGGGGTGCCTCGGCCCACAATACGGAACCGCTGATCTTCAACGCCGGTCTCACGGAGCCGCCCATGTCTTCAAACCCAACCGAGACCGAACTGGGCACGGGCCGTTCGCCCAAATGACCCGCCGCCAGGCCTTTGTTCGGGAACCGGGTGCGGAAATCGAAGGTTTCCTTCGCATCCAGCGTGACCTGGTTCGAGGTCACCATGGGCAGACTCTGGTATTGGAGCTCGGTGGTCTTGAGATCGTAACTGCCACCCGGCACATCCAGGCTGAAAAACAGGTCCGTCGGCGATCCCAACGAACCAAACGGCGAAGGTGTCACCGGCGCCAGGACCATGACGGTCTTCGTCGCCTGGGCGTATACTCCGGAATTGCCGCCGGTCAGCGATTGTGGACGAGTGGAGGCGGTCAACGACACGCCGGCGACCAGGCCCATCGACAGCGGCGAAAGCGGATTGGCCAGGCTCAATTGACCGTTCACGTGCGAGATGGAATCCGTCGGCGCATAAACGATGACGTATTGGCCGGGATCGAGCACGCCCAGCGCGCCGGGCGTCCCAGTCGTGCGGGCCAAGCCCGCTTGGATCGTTAAAACCTCGACCTGCAACCAGGCGTTCTGTTCGACGCCGCTGGCATCGGGCACCGTGCCCGCCTTATGCACGATCAGCCGGCCGCCGATTGGCAGGTCCCCGGTCAGCGTCAGAGTCAATTGCGGCCGTTGCAGGAACGATACGCCGCCGGTCTCCAACTGGAACGCGGCGACAAACTGGAATGGGGCGGCCATCGGCTGGCTTAATCCCGTCTCAGACACCGGTGTCAAAGTGAAGGTGGTGTCCTGCGAGACCGCGCCGGGCGGCACCGCCAGCCACAAGCCGTTCGCCGCCTGCACCACGCCGCCATTGACGCCGATGACCGTCGGCTGCGCCTGGGCCGCGCTGACCGTTACCGGGATGACCATCTCCGCCATTTGGTGAATCACCGTCACCGTCGTGGTCCCGGCGGAAACAGGTTTCAGCAGGCCATCGACATCCACCGTCACCACGGCGGGATTGCCCGAGTAATACCTCGTGCCGAGGCTGCCCAGGGTCGCCTCGGTCAGGTCGGGCAGATAGACGTGCAGCGGTTGCCAGCCATTGGTTTGCGGCAGGGTGATCGCGCGCGGATAGGCCAGTAATCCCAGGTCGGCCAGGGCCTGCTCATGGTCGGTCGCCGGCTGGCCCACCAAAAAGGCGGTGGCGGCCTGGATTTGCTGCTGACTGGCCCGCAGCACTCCGGTGCCATTGCTCAAGGCCCAAAGCCAGCCGCTCTTGGACACACCGGAAACAGCCGGAGCCGTCGAAGCAAAGGTTACATAGGACGCCGGCAAAACCACTTTAGTCTCGTCGGCAAAATCGCCCAGCACCAACACCTGCCAAACCTGGCCAACCTCCAGACGCGGTTGGCGCCATTTGAAGTCCAATCCCAGCAAGGCCGCGCTGCTGACGTTCACCGTGACGGTCGCGGCCGTCGAAGTGGCGAGTGAATCCGCCGCCTGAATCTGGAAGTTCGCCGCGCCGCTGAAGCTGGCTTCGGGCGTGAAGATAAGCGAGGCGCCGTCGGGACTGATCCGCGCCGTCCCGTGCGCCGTGCCGATCAACCGATAGGTCAGAGCCGAGCCCGCGCTGTTGCTGGCCAGAGTCGTCAGGTCGAATATCAGCGGCAGGTCTTTGTGGGTGAGAGCGGTTCCATTGCTCAGTGCTGGCGCCTGATGACTGGCGAAGCCGAAGTTCACATCGAGGAAGATCCGATCATCAAGTGTCACTTCACCATCGTGAGAGGTGTCGGCCGCCGGTTTGTAATTCGGATCGCCTATTTTCGAGCCTAGTGCGGCATCAAACAACGCCGCGTCGTTGCCATCCACTTTAAGATCGCCGTTGATGTTCCCCGTGATACTGGCCTGCAGCGTGAAAGCGCCCGCCGCCTGGGCATCCGCGCCCTCAACGCTGAAGACATACAAACCGGGCCGCGCGACCACACCCAACCCCAGCGCGCTGGCACCGTTGCCCGAAGTAACGCCCGTCAAGTCGCCTAGGAATTGCAGGCGACCGACGCGGAACCCGCCCGCGCTCTTGATTTCGACTGTGAACGAGAGGTTGCCGCTGGACGTGGTGGCGAATTCCTCGGGACTGATCCAGACCAAATAATTGCGCGTCTCGCCGGCCTGGAGTGAGCCGTTAAACGTCTGGCCCGCAAACTGCCCCGGCAATCCCAGGACGGCTTGAATAGGATCACGGCTCAGAAAACGACCGTCGTCGCTGTAGGTGACCTGCCAGCTCGGTTGGCCCGCCGGGGCCAGGATGTCCTCCAGGAGATGCGCCCGCTCGCTTTGATAACCATAGACGGTCCGCTGATCCGTCGCCGTGCTGTAAACCGACATCAAGTTGCCTCGGCTGTCGTAGGCATAGACGACGCGCGAGCCATCATCGGTGATCACGGCGGACAGGCGGCCCTGGTGGTCCCACTGGAAGCTCAGGCGCGAACCGTCCGGCGCCACGATGCCGCTGTCGCTGACCCGCAACCGCTTCATGGATGGCGTGATGATCGTCTGCAAACCCTGGCGCGTGCTGATTTCGTACGCGACATCATCGGGTCCGAACAGCGTGTAGTCGCTGCCGGCGAAACGGCCGCTCTCCGGATTGTAAGGCAGGCCGGTGCGTTTCTCGACCAACTGGCCGTTCACCAAATCGAGGGCCGCGTCGGCGCTGGCCAGTTGGTAATCCACCCCGGCATCGCTGGTCCATGCCGGGCTGTACCAAACCACGCCCGCCTGTTCATGGCGTGTGGGAGCGAAGGTGAAGCCCACGCGGTTGCCTTCAGGCAGGTTGAGATAAACGCGGGTTCCGGGCCGGAACGCATTGAACACGCCCTCGACCTCCTGACCGGTGGGTTCGAGATTGGTGGCCACGCGGGTTTCGAGGCCCGCCCATTGCCAGCCGAAGCCGAACGTGCCGCTCACATTCGCATCCAGGCTGCTGTAGAATCGGCTGATGGCGATGGGCACGCCGGCCAGCGTGACGGAAAGATCGGTCACATAATTCGTGTAAGCGCTGGTCTTGGCGGCGGTGTTGATTTCCAGCACCCGGCTGGTTTGCGTGGTGCGGCCGCCAATGTCCGTCGCCGTCAAGCGCAACGTGTAGGAGCCGTTGGGTAGCGAGGCCGGATCAAGCGACGCCAGCGCTTGGTTTTGCACCGGCGTGAAGGCGCCGGCCAGTGTGGTGTAGTTGTCGCTGCCCAGCAACGCCAGCTCGAGCGTGTACTGGTCCAGGTTGGTGTCCTGGACCGTGCCGAAGACATGGGTGAGCCCGGAAATAACGGCGCCGTTGGCCAAATTGAGCTCCACAACCGGCGCAGCGGCATCGTTGAGATCGCGCACCTTCAAATCCTGCACGGTTTCGGCGGTCGCGCCATCCACATCCTCCGCGGCGGCGGTTAGTATCACGTGACCGGGTTGCCCCGGAACGTACCGGGCGCGGCCAAAGGCATCGAGTGCGACCGTCTGCCCCTCAATGGCCAGACTCATGGTCTTGATGTCGGCAATCCCCGAGGCGGTCACATGAATCAGAACCGACTGGCCGGGAGTAACCGAGAAGCTGGGAGTCAATTCGATGTGAACCACGGGCGCGACCGGCTGATATGAGGCCACGAGCATCAAGTTCTCCGAAGCGGTCAATTGCCCATCCGAAACGGTCAGCAGGATTTGATGTTCACCCGCCTGAACCGCCGCCGGCGTCCAAACCAACTCGCCCGTCGTCCCATTGAGTGTGGCTCCGGCCGGCAGATTCTTCGCCGAGTAGGTCAAAGTCGTCCCGGCGTCCGGGTCGCCGCCCGGGACAATCAATCGGAAACTGCTGCCGATGCCCACCCCATGACCGCTGAGGTGCGGCAATTCCGGCGGGCGATTGACATTCAACACTTCAATCAGCACGTCCGTGCTGTCCTGGAGTCCGCCGGGATCCGCCACCGTAAACCGCACGGTGTGGCGGCCAGCCTGATCGTAGCCGGGCGTCCAGGTGACATTCTGTGTCCTGGCATCGAAGCTCGCGCCCGCCGGGAGACTGCCCTCGATATAATACGTCAACGCGTCGCCATCCAGATCTCCGCCCGCGATGCTGAATTGGAGCAACTGGCCTTCGAGGGTGACCTGCGGCGGCAGCGGCGCCAACTGCGGGGCGCGATTCACGTTGGTGACGGTGAGCGTCACGTTTTCGCTGGTCACGCGATGGCCATCGCTGACGCTGAATTGCACCTGATACGCGCCCGCCTGGAAGTAATTCGGTTTCCAGGCAAACACGCCGGTGGCCGCATCGAACGTGGCGTCGCCTGGCAAACCGGTGGCGCCGAACGTCAAGCCATCCTGATCCGTGTCCTGCGCCTGCAAGGTAAAGCTGAGCAACTGGTTTTCGGCCGTCTGTTTGGCGCCAATCGGCGACAACACCGGGGCCGCATTAGTCGCGCGCACCACCAGCTTGATGGTCTTGCTGTCGCTGAGCGCCGAAGCGGCATTGCCGTTGCCGGCGTCGGTCACTTTCAGCGTCACCGTCCTCGTTCCCACATCCCCAGCAGTCGGAGTCCAACGGAACTCGGCCACGCCATAGGTGTTGATGGCGATAAAGGTGGCGCCCGCCGGCAGGCCGGTCGATCCGAAGGTCAGCGGGTCTTCATCCAGATCGCTCACCCGCACTTGGAAGAACAGTTCTTTGTCGATCAAGGCGACTTTGTCGCCCACGTAATCCATCACCGGCGGCGCGTTGGCGGCATGCGCCGTGAGGATGAAGCTAGCCTGACCCGTCAGGATGTTCGCCGGGTTGCCATTGCCATCATCGGCGGCCAGGACGGTGATCAGGGTGTCGCCGCGTTCAGTCAAGGCGGGCGTTGCGTGGATGACGCCGGTGCCGTTGCCCTGATCGGTGAAAGTGGCAAACTTCGGCAGACCCGTCACGGTCAACATCAATGGGCGGCCTTCCGGATCGGCGGCGGCAAGGCTGATGTCGATGGATCGGCCGACTTCAACCGTCTTGTTGTCAATGGCCGTGACGACCGGCGCGCCGTTGGTGTCGCGCACTTCCAGGTTCAACGTTTCGGTGGCCGTGGTCGAAGTGCCGGTGCCGTCGCCGTCATCGGTCACCGTGAAGGTGACGGTGTAATGGCCAGCCTGTGAAAACGTCGGGGTCCAAGCCAGCGTATGCGGGGTCGCCTCGAAAGTGGCGCCCGGCGGTAAGGTGGTGGTGTCCCAAATCAAGGTGGGCGGCGGTTGGCCGTTCTCGATGCTTTCGTCGGGCGTGGCGCTGGCCGGATGCTCCGGATCATTGACGCCCACATTCACGATCAAGGCCTGGCCTTCGTACACCACCCAGTTGCCGAGCGGATTGAAGCGGACCGGCCCATTCACATTGAGCACTTCGACGTTCAACGTCCGAGCGGTCTGTTGCTGGCCGTCGCCGGCGAAGAACTGAATCTGGTAACTGCCGTGCAGGGTGTAGTCGGGAGTCCACCAGAACAGGCCGGTATCCGGATTGAGCACGGCTCCCGCTGGCAAGGTGGGCGCGCTGAAGGTAATCCGATCGCCGTCGGGATCGGTGGCCTTCAGCGTGAGACTGAGTTGATCATTCTCGCGAATGGTTTGGGCCACCGGCGGTTCGAATCGCGGCGCCTGGTTGACATCGGTGACCAGAATCTCAAACGTCTGGCTCGTCTCCGCCAGCCCGTCGCTGACGCAGAGGGTGACAGTGCCATACCGGCCGGCCGACTGATAATCGGTCTGCCAGCGCAGCACGCCGGCCTGGGCATCGAACACCGCACCGCCCGGCAGATGATCGACCCAGAAGTTCAACGCGTCGTTGTCCGGATCAAAACCCTCCACCGGCACTTCCAGCAGATCGCCCTCGCGAATCTGGTAGTTGCCGATCGGCAGCAGCGTGGGCGGACGATTCACATTGGCGACGACCACCGTCCAGCGCTGGCTGTCATAGCCGCCGCGGACGTCGAAGGCGCGCACCTCGAAGAGCGTCACCCGCGCCGCCCCGCGGACCGGTGTCCAATTGATCAGCCCGGTGTTCGCATTAATCGTGGCGCCAGACGGCCCCGCTACGAGCACAAACGAAACGGTGGCGCCGTCCGGATCATTGGCCTCGACATCGTAGGTGTAGGATTGGCCCGCCGTGGCATTCCCCACGGGGGTCGAGGTGATTTGCGGCGCTTGGTTGGGCGGCAGACCGCAGACCACGCGTGGGGTCAGATTCAGCGATTCCCAATCCGGATTGGCAATGATCAAGGTCCGCGTGGGGGTGGCAGCGCCCGAGGCCAGCGTGGCCTGATCGGAGTAGAGCAGGTTCAAATACGGATTGCCGTCGCGGTCGAAGCCGTCGGCATTGAGCAAGCTCGCCTGGGTGCCGTTCAAGCCGGGAAAGACCAAACGCACCGGCCCGAGCATCGAGTAGCCCAGAGTGTTTCTAACGGCGGCATCGAGATAAACCGTGTTGGTCTGGCGGTCGGCGCGGCTATAATTCAGGCGCGCAGCCACCTGGCCGGTCACATCCGCCAGCACATCGAAGGCGGTCTGAAATTCCGCACTCAACGGCACGCCGGTTTCGTTGAACACGCTGGTCGAAACCGTGAGGCGATACGAACTCGGCATCAGCGCCTCGAACCAGAGCCGGGCCGTGCGGGTGAGCGGGCTGTAAGTCACCGCGCCCAATTCGATTCGGCGTCCCGTGCCCAGATCGACCAACTGATAATTGGCGGGATTCGTCACCGAGTTCGGATCGACCGCCGAGCCATGCTTCATGTCGGCGTCGAACGTCAGCGCGAGGGACGTCAGCAGCGGGTCGAGAACCGAACCCTGGGCCGGGGCTTGCGTAATGCGCGGCGCCGTCACCGGACTGAGGACATCGACGCCCTGAGACTGAGCGAGGTACACGCGGCCGTCAGGCCCGATATGCACGAACTGGCCGCGGCCGCCCCCCTGGGCAATGGTCATGGTCTGCCGGGAAGCCAGGTCCATCAGGGTCACCCGGCCGCCCGAGGCATGGCTGATGAACAGCAACCCGCTCAACTGCGTCCCCGCCGGGCCGAAGGCCAGCCCAGTCGCCGGCATTTCCGGGGTGAAGATCACCTCAGCCTGGCCTAACCGATTGAAGCGGACCACCTGGCCGTTCTTGGGCCAGGTCGTCGCCCACAACTCACCACTGGGCGAGAAGGCCAGGCTTTGCACGCGCAGGCTCGAGAAATTCTTCCAGACCTGCGTGCGCGGATCGAAGATGTCCACGCCGTTGCCGGTGGACACGTACAAATTGACCGATTTTACATCCACCGCCAAACCGAGCGCCACACCGTCGCGGTAACGATTCACGATGCGGCCGGTGTCGGGATCAATCTGCACCAAGGGCCCGCCACCCGTGGTCGCCCAAAGCTGTCCGGACGTGTCGAAGACCAAGTCATAGATCGGCACCTCGAGCGTGGCCAAAGGCGTCGCCGCCTCGCCGCCGGCCAGCGTGAACCGGAAAAGCTGGTTGCGGCCTTTGCCGCCGCTGACGAAGACCGACTGTCCGTCCGGGCTGAACGCCATGCTCAGGGCGCCAATACCCGCCCCGGATTGATCCATGGACCATGCAAAGGCACTGGCCGCGAACGGCTCGAACACCTGGCTGAACGAAGCCGGGTG